>NC_003552.1:3632521-3935231 GCF_000007345.1 Methanosarcina acetivorans C2A
TTAACATTCGCGGCAACTTCAGGCTCTGGCCATCCTTCTGATGCTACATCCCTCGTATTATAGAAGTGGACAATGTCTTCGAGATTGGTGAAGTATCCATTATGTGTGTAAGGAGCTGTCTTTCCTATGTTTCGGAGAGTGGGGACTTTCATTTTTCCCTCTTCACCTTCTGGATCGGTTATCTCGGTACGACCGCTTCCTCCCAGTCCAAGGTCTACGTATGCACTCCTTAGAGGGTTATATACTCTTGGTATGCTATAAAATGGGTTATCAGGGTTTTTGGGCACACCCAGATTGTCATAAGTGAAGTCCGTAAATATCGGTTCACTTCCACTACTTATATGGCATCCTGAACACAGGGCTTTTCCATTAAATAATTCGAGTCCCAGTTTCTCTTCATCTGATAGAGTATACTCTCCTTCAAGATACTCATCATACCTGGAACTGAATGTATTTACTTCTTCAGAACTTTCATAAACTGCAATCGCATCAGCTGCATAATCGAAAGCCACATCTACATTGTTCAGGGAACATGGTCCGTAGACTTCTTCAAAAAGATCTGCATAGTCCGATCTTCGGATACTCATAACCACGGTCCTTTTATTCGGGTTGTGCATTTCCAGAGGGTTCAGGAGAGGGCCTTTCGCCTGCTCTGTCAGGTTATCCGCCCTGCCGTCCCAGAACTGCCCTCCATAATAGATTATCTGGCCGCTGTCATCATAAGTGTAGCTGAAATTTGGACTATAAGTTGCATATGCAGCACTTGGTGCGTTTCTGTTCCCGAACAGTATTGGTATTACACCCTGTGAAACAGGAATGTCCTGATCAGGGTCAGTAAAACCAAAATCAGGATCGTGGCAACTTGCACAGGACTGTCCTCTGGGCATTGATAAGCTTTCATCAAAGAATAGAAGCTTCCCTAGTTCCTCTTTTTGACTCAGCTGAACTTCTTCTGCTGAGGCAGTTACAGCCAGCGCTGTCAAAAATAAAATTGAAATTAGTGTTGTTGTCCCAATTCGCATTATCTTAATCAGTAAAAAATCCCCCTTTATTTCTCAGAAATTTCCTGAAGAACAGGCTTTGAAAGAGGATTTACTATCTCTGATTATGTTAAGTGTTTCCTAGAATTGTTTCCCCGCTGCGGGCATATCACTTTCTTTATGCTCACTGGTTACGGACTATATTAACTTCATGACATAGCTAAAATTAAGGAGATATCGACAATCCTCAAACTCCTTCACTCTTCAGGACAGATCTCATACAGTCATTACACCATAAGAAATCTACAATAGATATCATATCTACCTTATATAATAGTATCGAAAATTTTAAGATAAGTTGAGCTCTCGAACTTTAGCTTAAAAATAGAGTATTTTTGAATAGTGTATTTTTGAGGGATAATATAATAATTCGTTTTTTAATAATTTGTTTTTCAATAATTTGTTTTTTATATATATGTTGAAATTTTCAATGGCGTTAAAAGTTCAATTGAGACAAAAAAATATGTCCAATTTAAAAATTTGAATTAAAAAAAGTTTTTTGGATCGGTTATGATATATATTACCGAGTCCTTATAAAATATAGGAGATTGAGAGTAAGGGTTTCCTCTCAATCCAGGGTTGGATCGCAGGTAGGGATCTCGAGAATAGGGACTCGACCCCTACCATCTACTTCTAAACTACAATTTAATATAAACCATAATTTAATATTATGATTTTTTGTTAAATTCATATTCTCGCTAAATTCTTTAAATTCGTTTACTTCTAAAGGAATTTTTATGAAGACTTGCTCTTTTTTATAATGTTTTTATTTTAAATAAACCTTATGATCGTTCCTAAATTTCTGATTTTTTTTCATTAGTAAGCCGGCAGGCTGCGGAACATCCTATCCCTTCAGTTACGTTCCGCTGAGCATCTGCCCTAATAAAAACTTGAAAAAAAGCATACTATAGAAAGAGATTAAAGAACGGCAAAATAAAGCTGGAGAGGTGATGAATTTGGTTTTGCCGTTCTACATTAATTACGACTTTCCGCAACTATTTTAATGTTTCCTTTAGTCCTGTTACCACCAGAAAGATTAAAGACAAAAGAAAAAATATCGAAATTTTCCATTTTAACGGTCCGATCCCGTTATATAGAACAGACAGGAAATCCAGAGAGCAACAGAGAAAATCAAATGCCAATGTTTTTCAAATCAGGAGGACTTCTTTTCTGTTCATAGTCCTTTTCCCAAAATCACAGCATTTGGATAGATACTTAAATCACAATAAATTACGGTCCCTGATTAATCGATTGATATTATCCGAATATCCGAAACCGGAATCTTTTGTTTTTTCCCTTCCGTTGCAGAGTTCAAGTCTCTTCTTCAAAGCAAAAAAGTAACAGACGAATTCATATTCTTCATCAAAAAACACTGAAATCGGAACAGTTTTCCCTTTGCGAGAAGAATACTTCCCTAATCCCGGGAAACGAACATAAATTTACAAATAAATATAAGCGTCTCCGCCAGCCTGTCTGGCGGCCCTTCATAAAAAAGAAAAAAATGCAGATTTGAATGAAAAATAAGACTGAAATTTCTGCCGGTTCGACCGCTATACTCTTTTTAAGCTCAAAAGTGTCTCCAGTATTTTTTAATTTCCCTTTTTCTCTTCATTTTCTTCTTTTTTGCAGGAAAGATCGCTCTCCTGCATCTCTTTATTTTATCATTTTTTTAAGTCAGTCCTCTTTAAGATAGCTCATTTTTTCCCACAAATAGTCTGCTTGAGCGAAGCGAAACAGACAGCGTACTGCAGAGCCGCAACTCTGCTGACGCAACTCTGCTGACGCAGCTCTGCTGGCGCAACTCCAACGGGACAGGAACGACCCCGATATAGCGAATATGGTTGAACGGGTTAGAGCAATAAGTAAAGAGTCAACCTGATTGAAACTTGCCATCTAAAAAGCAAATTAGAGACCCGCCATTAAAAAAATAAGAAGTAGTCTAAAAAAGAGTATTTACAGGCGGATTTATCTTCTTTATCCGCCTGCTTATTGGTGAAATAATTTACTTTTACAGAAGTATTTTCCTTCACGTACACCTTATTTTACCTTTTTACCTTTTTACCTCTTTACCTCTTTACCTCATACCTTATACTCTCTTGCCCATGCTGCCCCGGCTTCGAGCATCTGCTGGTTAAACTCAATAACTTTGGGTTTGCCTGTGAAGTTTTCGGCAAGGGCTTCTTTGAAGGCTTCTTCTTCAAGGCCGGTTGCGTTCAGGCCCAGAAGGACTCCGAGCATGAAGGAGTTTGCGGCTCTCTCATCACCTGCTTCTTTTGCTTTTTCGGTTGCAGGGACTGCAATTGCGTTTACGCCTGCAGGGGTCTCGGCTTCGCCGATTGTAGAGTCGTAGAGGATGAAGCCTCCTTCTTTTACTGCCCCTTCGAATCTCTCGAGGGAGGGACGGTTCATGGCTATAAGGATATCTGGGGTGTAGACCGTAGGCGAGCCTATAGCCTGACCTGAAATCACGACCGAGCAGTTTGAGGTTCCGCCGCGCTGTTCCGGGCCGTAAGACGGGAACCAGGAAGCATTGAGGTTTGCTTTGACTCCTGCCTGGGCAAGGATAAGGCCCATGCTCAGGACACCCTGTCCTCCGAAACCTGCAATCTTGGTCTGGATCGGAGCAAAGTCAGTCCTTGAGGGTTTTTCTCCGGTTTCCGCTTCAATTCCGTAAAGCTTTTCAAGGGACTCAGTTGTAAAGTCACTGATCCCGCGGTGAAGGGGTTCGGCAGATTCGAAATTGTCCCTGAAGTTCCTGAGCGGGAATTCCTTTTCCATCTGCTCGTTAATGAACTGGATAGCCTGCTCTGCATCCATCCTAAGGTTGGTCGGGCAGGCTGCAAGGACTTCCACAAAAGCATAGCCCTTGCCATCACGCTGGACTTCGAGCGCCTTTCGAACGGCTTTTCGGGCTTTTCGGATATGAGAGATATCGGAAACCGAGACTCTTTCGATAAAAATCGGAGCCTTCAGGTTGTCCAGAAGCTCACACATGTGGAGCGGGTAGCCTGCAAAGCGGGGGTCGCGACCTTCAGGGGTTGTGGTTGTCTTTTCCCCGATAAGGGTTGTTGGAGCCATCTGTCCGCCGGTCATGCCGTATACGGTGTTATTTACGAAAAAAACTGCAAGCTTTTCTCCTCTGTTTGCCGCCTGCAGCGTCTCGTTCAGGCCGATCGAAGCAAGGTCTCCGTCGCCCTGGTAGGAGATAACTACAGCGTTTTCTTCAGCCCTTGAGACACCTGTTCCAACAGCAGGAGCCCGGCCGTGGGCAACCTGGATATTGCCTGTGTCAAAGTAATAATAAGCAAAAACTGCACATCCCACAGGGCTGATCATAACCGTCCTGTCCTGGATTCCGAGGTCGTCAATTGCCTCGGCAATGAGCTTGTGCAAAACCCCATGTCCGCAGCCAGGACAATAGTGGGTGGCTGTTGGAGCTGCACCTCCTTTGCGCGGGTATTCCGAGTACAGGGCTTTTGGCTTTTTGATAACCTTTTCTCCGTCAATAATTTCTGCTGCCATTTTCATGCCTCCCCTGCTACCTTTCTGATTTTGTCCATGATCTGGTCAAGGGTGATCAGGTTGCCTCCCATGCGGTTTACCAGTTCCACGGGCTGTGAGCAGTCGATTGCAAGCCTGATGTCATCTATCATCTGCCCGTTGCTCATCTCCACGGAGATGAAAGAAGCTTCCTTATCTGCAAGGGCTTTCAACTGCGCCTCCGGGAATGGGAAAAGAGTCTTTGGCCTGAAGAGCCCCACCTTTATGCCTTCCTTTCTGGCAAGGTCTACAGCTGACCTGCAGATCCTGCTGCTTATGCCGTAAGAGACAAGCACGATTGAGGCATCGTCGGTCATGTATTCTTCGTAGTCAACCTCATTTTGCTTTATCAGCTCGTATTTTGCCTGCAGTTTCTCGTTGAACTGCCCGAGTTCGTTGAAGTCAAGGAAGATAGAGGTTATCAGGTTAGGCCTGGTTTCGGCTGTACCGTTGACTGCCCAGCTTGCATCGATTTCAGGAGTAAGGGCTTTTTTCGGAAACTCAAGGGACTCAATCATCTGCCCGAGCACTCCGTCAGCAAGCACGATTGCAGGGTTCCTGTACTTGAAGGCCAGCTCAAAAGCCTTCATGGTAAAGTCACACATCTCCTGCACGGAGTTGGGGGCAAGTACGATATTTTTATAATTCCCGTGCCCTCCACCTTTTACTACCTGGTTATAATCACCCTGTTCAGGTCCGATGTTCCCTAGTCCAGGGCCTGCCCTCATTATATCGACAAGCACACAAGGAAGCTCTGCGCCTGCAAGATAAGAGATCCCTTCCTGCATCAGGCTAATTCCTGGGCCTGAGGAGGACGTCATTACCCTGTGCCCGGCTGATGCCCCCCCGAAGACCATGTTAATTGCAGCCTCCTCTGACTCGGCCTGCACGAATTTCCTTCCTATCATGGGAAAGTATTTGGATGCATCATGCAGAATTTCGCTTGCCGGAGTAATGGGATATCCAAAGAAACAGTCACATCCGGCATAAAGTGCGCCAACGACTATTGCGGAGTTGCCTTTTACGAGTTGTGTTGCCATCTTTTTCCCTCCTTATCCTGCCTTAGTCGGCTTCCTCCTTTTTCAGGGGAATATGGATTTCCAGTGCAAGGGGTTCAGGACAGGTATAGTAGCAGCTCGCACAGCCTGAACAGCCTTCTCCTTTATACTCTACGTAGTGGTAACCCCTGGCGTTCAGGTTATCACTCATGAAAAGCACATCCTTCGGGCAGGCAAGAAGGCAGCGCCCACAAGCCTTGCACTCCAGAATGTTGATAACAGGGTACGGTTCTTTTTCATCATTTTTTGCCATATAGAATCCTCACGCTATTCTTCCAGTCCCTGTTTTTCTCCAGCCGGTATTATGGCAGACAGGAGAGCCTATCATTTTTAAGGGGCTTTCTGAATTATGATCTTCTTGAATCTCTTCTATTCTTGAATTAGAGTATCGTCCTGAATTACAGCATCATTTTAAAAGTAAATCTAGTTATCTCTTCCTTAAGCAAACTTTTCAGGAAAAGTTTAAAGTACTTATTTCTTTTCTTTCTTTTCCTTTTTCTGATTTGATCAGGATTCCCTCCTTACACGGAGGAAAAAGGAAAAACTGCAGTTCTGTCATTCAGTCCTCTTTAACAAAAACTACAGTTAGAACTACAAATTAGCCCTCTGGAGCGAAGCTCATTGGCTCTGGTCCTTGTCACGGATTTCGACCCTGCGGATTTTTCCGCTGATGGTTTTCGGTAGTTCGGGAACGAATTCAATAATCCTGGGATACTTGTAAGGAGCCGTGACATTTTTCACATGATCCTGGAGCTCGTTTTTAAGGGAGTCACTCGGCGTATAATCCTTTGTAAGTACAATGGTCGCCTTAATGACCTGACCTCTGACAGGGTCGGGGACTCCCGTGATAGCACACTCAAGCACAGCCGGGTGCTGGATAAGAGCGCTTTCCACTTCAAAGGGCCCGACCTTGTATCCTGAGGTCTTGATTATATCGTCAGCCCTTCCCACAAACCAGAGATAACCGTCTTCATCCATCCAGGCCATATCTCCGGTATGGTAGTAGCCGTCGTGCCAGGTCTCCTCTGTCCTTTCAGGATCCTTTCCATAGTGGACAAAAAGTCCCACAGGTTTTCCTTCCATTGTGTTGATGACGATTTCCCCTTCTTCTCCGACCTCGCAGAGCCTGCCATCCCTGTCCATGAGCTCGATCTTATATCCAGGGGTGGGTTTTCCGATAGATCCGGGCTTGGGTTCCATCCAGGGGAAGGTCGCAATCGTAACAACGGTCTCGGTTTGCCCGAAACCTTCCATAAGTTTGATTCCGGTAAACTCAAGGAAGCGGTTAAAGACTTCAGGGTTGAGGGGTTCGCCTGCAACAACCGCATATTTCAGAGTGCTGAAATTATAATGGGAGAGGTCTTCTTTGATCAGGAAACGATAGATCGTGGGTGGAGCACAGAAAGTCGTAACTCCATACTTGGAGGCCTTTTCAAGCATATTTTTGGCTTCAAACCTGTCATAGTCATAGACAAAGACCGCACAACCAGCTATCCACTGCCCGTAGAGCTTGCCCCAGACACATTTACCCCATCCGCTGTCTGCAACGGTGTAGTGCAGCCCGTCGTCTTCCACATTCTGCCAGTATTTTGCGGTCAGGATATGGCCGAGTGGATAGGTGTTGTCGTGCTCTACCATTTTCGGGAAACCGGCGGTTCCGGAGGAGAAGTAGACCAGACAGATGTCTTCGTTCTTTGTTGAAACCTCGCCTGTCGGACGCTCGAAAATCGGGGAACTTTCCTCAAGTTCCTTTCTGAAATCAATCCAGCCTTCCAGGACATCTCCTCCTACCTTGGCTTTCTTGAGAGGGATATCCCCGCATTCGGCATGGGCTTCATCTACCTGTTCCGGAACATCGTCTTCGGCGATGCAGACAATCATCTTCAACCCGGCTTTTTCGATTCTGTATACTATATCCCGGGTTTTCAGCATGTGGGTTGCAGGCACGGCTATTGCTCCGAGCTTGTGTAGCCCCAGCATGCAGTACCAGAAATCATAGCGGCTCTTTAAGGTAAGCATTACATAGTCGCCTTTGCCTATGCCGTGCTTTACAAAGAAATTTGCAGCTTTATCGCTGTAGTACTTGAGATCTTTGAAAGTGAAGATTTTCTCATTCCCGTAATCGTCACACCAGATCATGGCAAGCTTTTCAGGAGAATCTCTTGCATAGACATCGACCACATCATAGGCAAAGTTGAAGTTTTCAGGGACCAGGATTTTGAAGTTTTCCTGGAAATCCTCGTAGGATTCGAAATCGGTTTTGGAAACAAATTGGCTCAGCAAGGAAGTCATTCTGGACACCCGTTTTAATTAATTTTCTCATTTCTATAGTCGTCAGGATTCGGGAGGCTGCATTTAGATTTCAAAAAAATTTCAAGATTTTTCCCTTCATGTTGAAATTCTGCAGATCTTGCAAAGTGTTCAGAGCTGTGTAATATGGTTGCATTTTGAGTACGGTTGCATTTTGAGTACGGTTGCATTTTGAGTACGGCTGCATTTTGAGTACGGTTGCATTTTGAGTACGGTTGCATTTTGAGTACGGTTGCATTTTGAGTACGGTTGCATTTTGAGTACGGTTGCATTTTGAGTACGGTTGCATTTTGAGTACGGTTGCATTTTGAGTACGGTTGCATTATGGTACAGTTACATTATAACGGCCAGGAAACTTGCGGGTTCTTCACCCAGAGCCTCCATAGCGTGTTCATAGTTGGAATCGAAATAAATAGAGTCCCCTTCATTGAGAATGATCTCATTATGGTGGATGTAGACCTTCAGGCTTCCCTCAAGCACATAATTGAATTCTTGTCCCGGATGGGAGTTGGTTTCAGGTTTTGTTTCCTGAAGTTTGGGCTCGACCGTAACAATGAAGAACTCAGCTTTTTTGTGGATGAACTTTTCAGCCAGATTCTGGTATTTGTACTGTCTTCTCCTCTCGACACTTACCCCTTTTCCGTTTCTTGTGACGGTAAAAATATTCATCCGAGGCTCTTCTCCTGTCAGAAGAGTAGCCATGTCTACCTGCAACCTGTGTGCAATTTCAAAAAGTATGCTTGCCGGAATGTCCTCTGTTCCGCTTTCGTATTTCTCGTAGGTCTCAGGTGAGACCTGAAGATACTCTGCCATTTTTTCGACAGAGATTTCCGACAGTTCCCGCAGTTCACGGACTCGGGCTGCAATTTCTTTTATTTTTTCCTGCATAATGAAATCTTCTCCGGCTGGATTTTTTAAGAAACCTAACTTGAATATTTACATAAAAACCTTTGCGCTCTACCCAGGCTTACCTGAACCTGTAGGAAGAAAATTCTTCCAGAACCATTGAAAATTATCATTAATATACATTACCATTTGTCACTAAAGTTCAAGGACTCTGGATTCTTTTTGATTGGACGGAAAACAGTTTATGTTCACCCAATAAATAATTATGAAATCATAAACCCCGATGTGAAAACATCAACCACGAAGGAAACTTTGATCATGGGACAATAAATCCATAAAGCCCAATAGCCTACGCAACCATACCCATCCAATTCGCAGCCTAGAACGTAGTAGTTTACAATACATTAGCCTAGCAATGCAGTAGTTTGTAATACAATAACCTAAGCATGTAGCAATTTACAGCAGACTGGCTTACCAACACAGTAGTTCACAATATAATAATCTAAGAATGTAATAGTTTACAATACATTAGCCTAATAATACAGCAACATAACAATATAATAGCCCAGTATGTAGCTTATACAATCTGTATCATAACAAACATGTAGGTTATATAACCTGTAGCCTAATAATTCAGTAATCTGTCAAATCCTTTAATCTATATAGCTTTTAAGCCCAATAACTATGTAGTTATATAACCTGTAGCCTGGACAGTCCTGAAACTATACAGATATATAGCAGAAAAAACAGATTCTTCATTTCACATTTTATTGATTACTATTTTTTATCCTATTTGATTATTTATTCTGTTTAATATTTTATTCATTTTAATTTTAATTTCTTTTTTCCAATATTTCTTTAAACCAATAATTTTATATCCTTTCCTTATAAAAACTTGATAAGTAAATTCCCGGATAATCGTGGGGTATAAAATGGCACAAACACAAACTTTCAGACGAACCTGCTTTTTACTGGCAATTTTTATTTTGATTTCAGTTTCAGGGATTGGAACAGCGTCAGAATTTCGTGTTTGGCCGGGACAATCTATCCAAGATGCCGTAGATTCAGCGTCTCCTGGAGATATCATCCTTGTAGAGTCCGGAGAATTTAACGAAAGTATCCGCGTTAACAAGGAAAATTTAACTATTGAGTCAGCCTCCGGAAACCCCGATGATATATTTATTGCGGGAGATACTCCCATAAGTTACGTTTTTGAAGTTGTTGCCAACGATGTAAAGATAAACTTTTTTTCAATAACTGATGGCCGATGTGGAATTTTTCTGAACAATGTTGAAAACTGCGTGATAAACGGCAACAAAATTTCAAATCAGGAAGCAGGGATCTACCTGCTCAACTCCAGAAATAACCTGTTAACCAATAATATGGTATATTCAAACGAAGATTGCGGGCTCAAACTGCTGGCTTCTTCGGAGAACATAATATACGGCAACTACTTCGACAACGTAGAAAATGCCAGGGATAATAGATTTAATGTGTGGAATAATAGCAAAGGCAACTACTGGAGTGATTATGGAGGGACGGATGAAAACGGAGACGGGATCGGAGATACTCCATATGCCATCAACCCTGAAGTCGGAAGTATGGACTACAGACCTTTAATAGAGTACAGTCAGGAAGCTCCGATACTTCCTAAAGCCCTTTTCACTTCAGATGTGACCGAAGGCTATGCTCCCCTCGTAGTCAGGTTCAAGGATTTTTCCGAAGATGCTGCCTCAAGACTCTGGGACTTTGGAGATGGGAATTTCTCAAGTTATCCGAATCCGCAGCACACTTATTTAAATGAAGGAACTTATGTTGTCTCCCTTACTGTCAGCAACGAAAACGGAAGTGACTCGGCATCGGTAACGGTATATGTTCGGGATGCTTCCGAACTGGCCGGCCCCATGCTTCCGAAAGCCCAATTCATTTATAATACAACAAGCGGACATATCCCTCTTGTTATAAAATTTGTTGATATTTCCGAGAATGCAGATTGCGTTACCTGGTACTTCGGGGATGGTAAGACTTCCTGTTGCCCCGAACCCGAGCATACCTTCTGCTGTCCCGGGAGTTACACAGTCTCCCTTGCAGCTATAAATGAAAATGGAACCTCTTCGGCATCTATAGTCGTAAACGTCCTGCCTGCCGAAAGTGTGGAAAGTTCGGAGGATACGGAAAACTCTGCAAACACAGGGAGTGGTTCTGATAAAAATAATGCATGTAATATCGTTAACGAAACAGATGCGGATGCATCAGAAAAAGCAGGGGACCCTGAACTTATCACAAGGTCGGAAAACACAGATAGTCTCGGAAATTCTATTATAGAATATGCCAGCGATACTACAGATAAATTTGCTGATGCTGAGAATAGTATTAATGCAGAAGCAACTGAAAACTCCGAATCAGATTCTAACGGCGGAGGCGAGGGAACAGGAACTGCCAGAATTATCCACAGGGAAGAACTCGAAGCCATAAAAGATTCCGTTATCTCCACTGCCAGCTCTAATATTCTTAAGGAAACTGAACGGGCTCTGGAAAATGAAACACTCAAGGTTCAGAAAAATGTAGAAGATTTTGTTGACGATTCCTTACCAGAATCCGTAGGAGACTCTTTACCTGAGATGGAGCAGAGAATCGCCCCCTGGATTCCTTCCTTCCTCGGACTTGCCGGAGTAATCTTCATTGTTTCTGTAATGAAAAGAGGCAGAAGAAGAAGACAAAAGTGATATCCCTTAGAAGTGATATCACCTGAGAAAAGAATAGCATTTTCAACAGCAACCCACGATCAGGGCAACATAGTTATCTTCATGGTTTTTGATTTCTTCATGCGTGGCATTTTTTAACCACTTTTTTCCCCCGTGAACAGCGTGATCCCCGCAAATGAAGAAAATGGTCCCTTTTTCGGCATTCCGAAAGATTGCTTCAAGGTTTTCATCTATGTCCTTTGCGGCTTTTTTCATTTCTTTCCAGGTCTCTGCCCTGTGGGAGTAACGGTCAAGGGTCCTGAGATGCACAGCCAGGATATCGGGTTTTTCCCTGAGGGACTGCAATGCATATTCCGTTATTCGGCTGTCATAGTCAAGGATATCTTCGGAGTTAGGGACCCCGTAAAAGTCCTTTATTCTGCCCCTGAAACTCTCGGCTCCTTCGGTCTCGATCACAGCCGCAACGTTCATCCCTGCCCTGTAAGCCCATTCCATGATGCTTCTGAGCTTCGGGTTATCAGAATTTTTTGCAGTCTCAATGTATATGTCCGCGGTCGAGTAAATGTGATGCTCCTCAGGAAGGTATCCCGTGAAGATTGAGGCGATTGCAGGAGATGTGATGTTTGCCGGGGACCTGCACTTAAACAGGAGCCCTTTTTCGGCAAATTCATGCAGGTTTTTCATTACCGGAGAGAGGTACCGGTAAAGCGAATATCCAAGGCTGTCAACTACTATAATTACTGCCCTCTTGCAAATTCTCTCGCTCGCATAATTTTCGACTTCAGGAATCGGCCTTCCCGAAGGCGGAACCATAGGAATTTTCAGCAATCTCGAGATTGTAGGTGCAATGTCAATGGTACTGCATTCCAGAACTTTCATGTATCTTCTCTATATGATATGGCATGACATTTATACTCATTTTCTGAACTGCTTCCCGAGTTTCGCTTCGGGACAGAAAAATCTATGATTTTTCTTGTAGTTGCGATGTAATCGCAACAGCCCGTGGTTCTTTTCGCTTCGCTCAAGAGGACTAACTTATGGGTTAGGAATTGAGCTTCGCTCAAGCAGACTAATTTGCAGGTAAAATCAGAAGTTGAGTTCAAGAGGACTACTTTATGGATTAGAGCAGCAGGATTCACTTAGACGGACTTATTAAGATTTCTCTAACCTGCACAACCGTATTCACGATACAGAGCCGCTCCATTCGGGTTGAAAAACTGTTTTCGGGACAAATGAAGCATTTTCAGATACTGGAAAATAATATCAATCTGTAACAAAGAATATGAAAACACTCTGAATAGAAGGGAAAGAAGTTTGAGATGGGAATAAAATGAGCACAACGACTAAAGAGCTTTCTGAAGAACCTGCTGGGGAAGACCTTTCTTCTGAAGAATATCCTGAAGAGGAATCGCCGGGAGAAGAATTCTCCGAACTAATAAAATATACAGTTCCGGGCTATATTTTAGGACTTCTTGCAGGAATTTTTCTGGATATTCAGGGTTACCAGCGGAGCGCTGCAGGGCAGTGGCTTGTCAGGACTCTTGCAGGTGAAGGAGAAAGCATTTTTGAGGGAATCTTCTCCATCCGTCAGAGACTCCGAAAAGCTGAAGGAAGCATGGCAGAAGCTTACGGCTGGGGAAAATTATTCGGGATTGCCATCCCCTGGATAATTGACTTTGGGAGCAGGCTTGCAGGGGTAGATGTTTACGGAATTGAAGGCTTTTATATTCCGTATTTCTATGCCCTCAGCGACCAGATAGGAGCCAATATTTCAGGCATTCTCTTCCTCAAACGTACCGAAGGGTCATGGAAAGCGGGCTTTTCCAGATATTTCCGCCATCCGGTAATGCTTGCAAGTCTTTTTGTAATCATAATTGTCCCCATAGGACTGCTTGGAGCAAGAATTATGGGGTTCAGCCCGACAACCCAGACCTTCACAGCCCTTGAGACCATTGCTGCAAATCTCTGCTGGGTCCCGCCCCTTGTTGGGTGGTTGAACGAGAAGTACCGCTGAATTTCAAGCAAAAACAGCAGTAGTGACCATAAGATATATATCGCATTATCACCACATATGTAGTATAACCACTACATATGGTGGGAATGTCTACCTACAGGGTAAATGTAAACAAAAACGTGAACAACAAGCAAAAATCGAAGGTGAAAAAATGAAGAAAGGTATAACCGCAATTCTCCTGGCCATACTGCTGATAGGTGCTTTCGGGGCAGCAGTTGTCAGTGCAGTTGCTTCGGATGATACTGGAGCAACCTACGGACCCGGGTTCATGCACAGATGGGCTGCTAGATATACGGACTCAGGGTATGGCAATTACGCTGCTTGCCCTTACTACAGCGCAGATGGAACCGTAGAGCTTGAAGTTGAAAACATAGATGAGGCTCTTGAAATCGCACAGGATGAAATTGATGAAGATATCACCGAAGACGACATATACCAGTTGAACCGCTGGTGGATTGTCTCTTATGAGGATGAAGACGGAGTCTACACGCAGGCAAGAATCGACGCGGTCACCGGTGAAGTATATACCGGGTACGATGTTCCGGCAGGGTATCAGACAGGCGGTAGGTTTGGCCGAGGAGCCGGATACGCTCGTGGCTTCGGATACTGCATGGAGTATGGCAACTAATTCCGACTATAACCCATCCTCCCATCCTCTTTTTATTTGTTTTAATTCTTCAGATTGATATTACAGTTTTATTCTTATGTTTTATTCTTAATAGATCCCCCTATACCGGGTATTTTTTATATTTATGGTTGAAATCAGTATCTAAGGAAAAATAAGAAAAAACGGGACAAAAAAACTGCAAAACAAGAAAAAAGATAAAGAAGGAAAGTCTGACTCTTTTCGAGGTGTATATTTTGAACGGTATGGGTTATGGCATGTATGGTTCGGTATGGGGTTTCTTACTGAATATCCTCATCATCCTTATCATAGTGGGGGCTGTGGTGATGCTTCTGAACAGGTCAGGGTACTCAGCAGCCCCGGGTAATGAAAGGCTTGTGAAAATCGAAAAGGATATTGAAGATATAAAGAAAACGGTGGAAGAAATAAAGTCCAAACTGGAAGAAATCTAAACGTTAATACGGGAAGAGAAATTAAGGAATGTTTCAGGTCCTTACTCCTAAAATACGAAGGTATACCGGATGACAAAATCACTTCAACAGATTGTGGATATAGGCGAGGCCCTGTCCCACCCGATCCGTTTAAAGCTTCTTTACCTGCTGGCCGAAAGGGAGAGGTATGTGTACGAGCTTGCCAAGGATCTGGAACTCTCAAGGCAGGTGGTTAACCTGCACTTGAAGCGCCTTGAAAAAGCCGGATTTGTTGAGAGTGACCTGCGGCTCGAAGATGATGACATGCGGGCCAAGAAATTCTATCGATTAAAAGAGTTTGATGTCTCCCTTGGCATGGAAGACCTGGATAAGATTTTCGGATAATTGGTTTTTGAATGATTGGCTTGCAGGAATCGGGTTTTTGACCCCACGGTTCCCGGCACGGAACACAGATATTTTTTCATTTTGTTGTGGAGCTGTGTCCGAAAGAAGCTGAAAGAGGATTGAAGCTTACTATTCTTCAAACGTGACCTCCAACTTCAAACGAATTCTCATTGGTCATCGGTTAAGGAATTTTCTTGCCTGAAAGCTATCGATTTTGCACCAAAAGGCTGTCTTAAATTTTGGCTTTATTACATGAAATCGATACCCAATTCCAGTCCACAACGCATTAAAATTATTTGCAACTGTTGTGAGAATGGAGGCAATTTATCACGATTCCTCACTTAACCGAAGACGCATGAACGAATTCTTTAAACTCTTGCAGGTCACTCGAGGATTTCCTCGTTTTCCACTCTCCAGGCCGGCTCGTTTATTGCAAGGAAGGTAAGGTTCACGCTGCCGATATTATGGGTTGACTGGGTTGCATTTGCAGGGATGTATACCATCTGCCCGGGCCTGAGGTCGACAGGCAGGTCTTCGATGTAGATCACTCCTTCTCCTTCAAGGAGGTAGTGGATTTCAGGGTTTTTCATCCTGTGAGGCGCAAGAGCTTCTCCAGGCGCGAGGATAGTGTGGGCGATGCTGTAATTGAGATACACATCCCTATCATACAGATCCGGGTGAAAGAGATTGGTAATGTAAATGTTTCCTTCCCGGCTGAAGTGCTCACATTCGTCAAGGTTTTTTGTCAGGATGTAGTCATCGGCATAGAACCCTGAGCCCACAAGGCAGTCCTCGCCGTTCAGCGAAACGCCCTTGATGAATGTGTATTTAAGGGAAGGTTCGTTTTCTCCGGGTTTTGGCCAGTAGTATGAAACCCAGCCTTCTCCTCCGTCACTGAGAGCTGTCTCTATGAAGAGCTTACCAATAGGCTTTCCCATGAAGTCCTGAAGCTCGCTCATGTTTTCTCCTTCCCCGCTCAAGTCAGGAGGATATACTAGGCGTGTACCGTCTGTTTTCCAGACGAAAACGTAAAAATCATCTATGAACCACTCACTCTCAGGCTGCCTGAATTCAGGGAAGGATTCTTCTCCCGTTTCTTCGATAAGGGCAGCAGCAGCCTGGACCTTAGAAGTGATGTTTTCTTTCTGAAGCAGAACTTCACTCGGAGCATCCCGGAGGTTTCCTACCTGTTCTTCGGCAGCTGCCCCGCTTACATCCTCAGCCAGCGAGTTGTTCTCATCATTTGCTGCAGATTTCTCTGAAACGCATCCTGCAGATACCAGTACACAGACAAGTAAAAAAAGAACAAAACTTATTTTTTTTAGCGGATTCATGGGTACACCTTTTTAAGAACTGAAATCACTAACAGTTCAACAGTTTGACTTTTTTCATATATAAAAGTTAAGTGAAACGGTTTAGTTGCGTATTCCAGGAATTCAAAAAAATTAGCTTTCCGAAGCTGCCTGTCCGTAACTCCTTAGTATTTCTTAGAAATAGGATAAAATATTAAAATCCGTATGTTCTCCCTTCCGAACCTCATACTATTTAACACCCCAGATCCCTGAAGCCTTCAAATCTCTATATTAAAATAATTTTTAAATAGGCATATATCATAGGATGTGCAGATATTAATGGGGTTATTATGTCAATCGAAGTTAGTGAGGAACTCGAGCTTTCGCCAGAGTACATTGTTGAAGAAATTCTCGGTCTGTATCGGGATATCAGGAAACTGTCCGATGAAGAAATCCTTTACGGGACCTCGGACCTAAACAGAGAACTTTTTCAGAAACTGGACTCCCTGATTAACCTGGAAATTGAAGATGGTATTGCATGGAATATCCTTCAAAAGAAAGAACTGGAGCCTGTATTTGCCGAGATCAGCAGGTTCAGGAACCTCTACACCGTGAAACTCGAAACCGATCACGCAAACGAAATCCTTGTGAGTGACTCACCCTGGGCTGTCCTGGAAAACTTTCCCTTTTACGGGAATTATCTCAAACTGGTTCGCACGGAATATGAAGGCCTCGAGCTTTCCCTGGGGGACAGGGTTTTCTTCCTAGGAAGCGGTCCGCTTCCCCTGACCCTGATCGTCTTTTTCCAGCAGCATGGAGTGAAAAGCACGGGGATCGAACAGGACCCCACCCGGGCAAACCTGTCAAAAAAAGTGCTGGAAAAGCTCGGGCTTTCCGAAGTTATCACAATAATTAACGGAAATCATTTTTCACTGAATGGGGAAGGCTTTGCGCTGAGTCCGGATGCAGGGATTAAAGCCCTGATGATAGCAGCCCAGGCTGAACCCAAGAAAGAGATTTTCGAGTACCTTCTGGCGGTCATGCCTGCAAAAAGCAGGATTTCTTGCAGGATTTACGAAAAAGGGTTACGCAGGATGCTGAATGGGGACTGCCTTTTTGACCTTCCTGAGGGTTTTGAGGAGCAGGCAAGAGTAGACCCCGAACCTCCGGTCTACAATACTGTTGTTTTCCTTGAGAAAAAAAGATAAAAGCTTTAGCAGCCTGTGCTTTTTACACTTTTAGTTTTTTGCATATTGTTTTCTGAACTTTTTTAACAAAACCTGTGCTAAAAATGACACCAGATTTTTATTTTTATATGCTCGTTTTTCAATAATATTCTGAAGACAATAACGTTTGTTTTTTCTTTGGATAATATCTCATATTATATATTTTAAATCATACTACAGGAATGTTTTTATTAATACAGTCCATATATAATGTACAAATTTCGCAAAAGTATCTTGTGGAATTCTTTGCCGGGGATGATGGTTGGTGGCGTCTTTACTCAACGGTTTGCATCATCTGATTTTTCCGGGATAAACCAGAATAACAAGGGGGATTTGTTTGACAAAAATAAAGCTATGGACACTTTTATTGGTTCTGCTCCTGACAGTTCTTGTTGGGTCAGCTTCTGCAGAATTAATTGGCGAGGAACAGCTTGGGAAAAAAATATTTTTTGACAAGATTTCAGATCCTGACAGCATGTCCTGTGCCGACTGTCATTCTCCGCAATACGGATTTACCGGACCTATCGCCGGTATTAACATCAAAGGTTCCGTATATCGCGGTGCTGTGCCTCAGCGCTTTGGAAACCGTAAACCGCCAAGTGCTGCGTATGCCACTTTGAGCCCGATTTTCCATTATGATGAGGATGAAGGACTGTTTGTAGGAGGGAATTTCTGGGACGGAAGAGCCACAGGTGAAATGCTTGGAAATCCCGCCGCAGACCAGGCTATGGGTCCGTTTCTGAATCCGGTGGAACAGAACAATCCGAGTAAGGAAGCTGTCCTGGAACAGATAGCCACATCAAGATATGCCGGGCTCTGGGAAAGTGTCTGGGGTGAACCTATAAGCTATGCGACCCCAGAAGAGATAGATATTAATTATAATAGGACTGCTCTGGCTATTGCAGCTTATGAGAATTCGAGTGAGGTAAACCAGTTTTCTTCCAAATATGACGCCTATCAGGATGGTATTGTCGAGTTAACAGAGGAAGAAGAATGGGGCCTTGAACTGTTTAACGGTAAAGCCATGTGTAGTGCGTGTCATCCAAGTGAATCCGGTCCCTATAGCGATTATCCGTTATTCACGGATTTCACCTACGATAACCTTGGTATTCCCAAGAACCCGGATAATCCTTTCTACGATATGGATACGGTCTACCTTGATGACGGCTCTCCGATCAACCCTGACGGAGAGAACTGGGTTGACCCGGGGCTTGGAGGTTTCCTGGCAACAGTGCCGGAATGGGAAGACCTTGCCGATGAGAATAAGGGCAAACATAAAGTCCCAACACTGAGGAACGTAAACCAGCAGCCTGGGAATGTTTTCCCCAAAGCATACGGGCATAACGGATACTTCAAGAGCCTGGAAGACATTGTCCACTTCTATAATACTAGGGATGTAGCATCAGAAGGATGGCCAGAGCCTGAAGTTCCAGAAAATGTAAATACTGACGAAATGGGCGACCTAGGTCTGAACGATTCGGAAGAAAAGGCGATTGTTGCTTTCCTGAAAACTCTCTCGGACGGCTACTACGTCCCTGAATAACCGAATCTCGAACGTGCACGCTTATCATAAATGCGTGCACTTAATTTTTTTGGGGCTTGATGGAAAAAAATCAAATTGCATGCGGCCACTCCACCTTAAAAGGATGGGGTATACTTCGGGCCGCTCGTCCGGTTACTCGGAAATAATTCACAGAGTCCTTTAACGAGGTTTCCTCGATCCAAGTTATTGAAACTCTGCTATCGAATCCCCATCCGATTTTTGATCATTTCACAAAGAAACAACAATTTAGATATTTAAATCAAAAACAAAAAGAGGCGAGGATTCACTTCATCCCCGACCTGAAAGACGGGATATTCGTGACTCTCTCTAAAAAATGAAATTCTTGATTATCTCTTGAAATTAGCACCTGCAGGGTGCAGGATTTCTTACGGAATTTATGAGAAAGGCCTGATGAAACTGCTAAATAGAGATTTTCTGCTTAGTTTTCCTGAAGGCTTCAGGGAGCAGAGAATCCAGCCCGGACCTCCTGCCTACAATACAGTTGTATTTCTGGAAAAGAAGAATTTCTGAAAAAAAAGAGTAATTGCTCCAGGTTTCTGGAGCATTACAGGAGTTGTTCTGTTACCTGGAACGGGTACAGACATTAACTATAGAACTTTTCATAACTGTACAGTTTTTATTGCTTACAGTCAGGTTAACCCTGTAGTTCCCAGGTTTTTTGTAAACGTGCAGAGGGTTCTGCTTAGTTGAATTTGTCCCGTCTCCAAAGGTCCAGTACCATTTAGTCGCATCTTTTGATAAGTCCGTAAACTTCACTACATAAACGGGCTTGCTGGTGAACTTTGCAACAGGACATTTTGGTACTGAAGGGCACGTAGGACATGGACACGTAGGACATGGTGGTTTTGGTACTGGAATAACACACACACATTGTCCAGAGGAAGGAACAGGAGTGCTCTTTGCAGGCACCGTTGATATAACATTGTTGTTTATCGTGTTAATTATAGTGACTGTGTTGCTGTTAAGGTTAGTCACATATGCTTCTTTTCCTATTACTGAAATTCCAGCAGGATATTCTCCAACGTTAATTGTGCCTATAATGTTGTTGTTTATCGTGTTAATTACGGTAACGGTGTTGCTGTTAGCGTTACAAACATATGCCTTTTCTCCTGCAACTGCAATTCCAGTAGGATATTCTCCAACATTAATTGTGCCTATAATGTTGTTGTTTATCGTGTTAATTACAGTGACAGTGTTGCTGTTAGCATTAGTCACATATGCCTTTTCTCCTGCGACTGCAATTCCAGCAGGACGCTCTCCAACATTAATCGTGCCTATAACGTTGTTGTTTATCGTGTTGATTACGGTGACTGTGTTGCTGTTAACATTCGTGACAAATGCCTTTTCTCCTGCGACTGCAATTCCAGCAGGACGCTCTCCAACATTAATTGTGCCTATAACGTTGTTGTTTATTGTGTTAATCACAGTGACTGTGTTGCTGTTAACATTCGTGACATATGCCTTTCCTCCTGCAAATGCAATTCCGGAAGGATATTCTCCAACATTTATTGTGGCTGTAACATTATTGTTTATTGTGTTAATTACAGAGACAGTGTTGTTGTTAATGTTGGTTACATACGCATATGTTCCATTGACTGCAATTCCTCCAGTGTCGGGGCCCACATTCAATGTGGTTGTATTATTTGTCTCTTCGTTAACGATAGTGAAAGTACCGTTAGTTTCGATTGCTGGTGATATGATGTCTGGTGTCGTAAAATTCTCTGGTACTGTTATATTTTCATCTGGTACTGTTACATTATCCTCTGAAACTGTTACATTATCTTCAGGTACTGTTACGTTCTCCTCTGGCACTGTTACATTTTCCTCAGGTGCTGTTACATTTTCCACAGGTGCTGTTACATTTTCCTCAGGTACTGTTACATTTTCCTCAGGTACTGTTACATTTTCTTCAGGTACTGTTACATTTTCCTCTGGTACCGTTATGTTCTCCTCAGGTACCGTTATGTTCTCCTCTGGTACTGTTATGTTCTCCTCTGGTACTGTTATGTTCTCCTCTGGTACCGTTATGTTCTCCTCAGGTACCGTTATGTTCTCCTCAGGTACCGTTATGTTCTCCTCAGGTACCGTTATGTTCTCCTCTGGTACTGTTATGTTCTCCTCTGGTACTGTTATGTTCTCCTCTGGTACCGTTATGTTCTCCTCAGGTACTGTTTCTGTTTCGGCAGGTTCTGATGGTTCTGTTTCCGTTTCAGTGGGCTCTTCTAATGGCTCTTCCAATGGTTCTGTTTCTGTTTCGGCAGGTTCTGATGGTTCTGTTTCCGTTTCAGTGGGCTCTTCTAATGGCTCTTCCAATGGTTCTGTTTCTGTTTCGGCAGGTTCTGATGGTTCTGTTTCCGTTTCAGTGGGCTCTTCTAATGGCTCTTCTAATGGTTCTGTCTCTGTTTCGGCCGGCTCTGGTGTTACTGTTTCTGTTTCATTAGACCCTGTCTGTGCGCTTACCGACGCAGCCGTTATTGATATTAAAAAAAAAGTCACTGTGAAAATACTTAATATCTTGTGTATTCGGTCAAATTTTTGTTTCCCCATTTGCATACACTCCAGATTTTTCTAAGTTTGATACAATTTTAAACTGGTTCTTTGACACTCCCGTCCGACAGATTCACTACATAAATATTTTTTACAACTCGTCACCCATACCAACTTTCAAAAATTATTGCTAAAGTTCAATACAATTAGTATGGCCGTTTGAAAGTGTTTTTTCAAATTGCATCAGAAAAAGATTATATCGATATGATATAATAATTAGAGAAATATAAATAAGGATATTATAATAATAAAAGCTTTGAAGTCAATCGCCCAGCCTCTGTAAATATATATCAAGAACATATTTTTATAACGTATTTCAAGACCTTAAAAAAGGATCAACAAAACATAATCTAGTAACCGAACGTAATAAGAGACTGGAAGTTCATATTGTCTTGAATAAAATGTATTTGGTAAACCTAAAGATTGATTTTATAACTTCATACATCTTATGGAAGCTCGTCTTTTTTTTATCAAGAATGCTATGTCTTACTTAACTTTGATACTTATAATACATTATTTAGATTAAGAAAAAGTGAAAGTAGTTTTTGTGATTTTGGTCAGTAGTTTTCAACTACCACTTAACTTTTACTTAAACAATTATATTTAAGACTGAATATGGAAAAGTAGCACAAATTGGAAAAAATATGCTGCAGTCAAGCTCCTGGAAAAAAAGAAAACTTGAGGAATGAAACCAGATCAATTTCTGATCTACGGACATGCCCATTATCCCACCCAACATCCGCGTGAACCATTAAATAAAAAAGTTGCCAATACAGGCATCTGGGGTTTTGGGGAAGATAAAAAACTTTGTTACGTAGAAATTAAGGATGATAAAGTCTACAACATGTATTTTTAAATCAAATTCAATAACAAGAGGCCCACTTTTTTTTGGGCTTATCCCAAAACTCAAAATCTGCTCTCAGGATCTTGAATCTGAAATGTCAATAGCGTCACAGATAATGAAAATAATTCTGAAATTTTGACCGATGCAGGGATAAAATATGTTTTGGGATGAGCTCATGGATAAATGACAGACCCTCAGAAAAGGAGATATCGTAACTACAATCTCATCTTCTCTGAACCAGAATCAAAACAGGTTTTTAATGAGAAGATGAGATACTAACAGGGGGAATGTAACAGGAAAATAAATTCACGAGGGGTACAAGAAATCTGAAGTTTATCGGGTATTTGGGTAGAACTACTGGGGTAGAACTTATGAGAGGCATTGGAAATTCGAAATTTGTCGGCTTACTGGTGTTTCTAGTGGTCATTTTGAGGGTCATGCTCGCAGCCTCTGGTTGTATTGAGACTCCTGATTCAGGCAACAAATCGGATTCAGTCAATGAGTCGGCCACATACTGGCCTACTGAAGGCTGGCGAACAGCAACTCCGGAACAACAGGGGTTAGACTCGGAAAAAACTGAGAAAATGCAGAAGCTGAAAGGTTAAGTCTCATTCGCCTGCCACAGACAGCTGAGTGGGCAATCGCCCTGTTTTCTATGTGAAAGAAAAATAATGATGTTCAATACTTAGAAAACAGGAAAAATTTTCGGTCGTGTTCCAAGTTATTGAATGGGAATTCTAAACGTTAATAGTTCTCTTAAACTCCATATATGATCAGTTATTCCTTCTGCCATTGCTGGAGTTCTTTGAAACCATTTTCTATTTTCCGAGTTTATTTTAATAGAGACTTATGAGTTTTATAAAGTTATACCATGCTTGGAATAAATCAAAAGCTTAAAGATTTTCTTTATGAGTCTTTTTAATTTTTTCTGGTTTTTCTTCAATTTCAAGACAACCACAAAATTTCATCCCAATTTGAGCAAATCAATTAACTCATTTAAAAATGTTGATTCATTTACACAAGCATTCACCAAAATTTTCCAAATTGTGGAACTATTTTTGTGGGAATTTCCGACAGCTACAGCTATAAGCCATCAAGTTTAAGAACTAATTATTCTCCAATTCTAGCATTATCCATATTGGAATCTTGCTCTCATTAAAGGTGAGAAACCTTTCCATTTTCCAGTGCTGAAACACCGTTTGTTGAAAAAAGTAAATAGATTGTAACAAAAATTAGTTAGTCCATTATCGGTTTTGAATGACCTTACTTTGTCTACTATATCACATATCAAAGAAAATATTTGTTCCATTGTATTATCTGTCTCAGGTGTAAAACCTTTTTTCAAGAAGCTCACATTCTTGCTGAAAATCTCTTCGGCATAAGAAATCGCTTTATGAGACGCTTCAGAAAGTTCAAGATCAGAGTTAAATTCTCGTATCTTCTGAATATGCGCAACAGCACTGATAACCGTATCAGAAAGTATCAATTGAGATATCTCATTGTAGGTAATCTTATCGTTATCTGGAATCTCTTCAATAGAACTGAATTCCTCATAATACCTCTTACTAACGTTTTTTAATTGATGAAACACACAAAAAGAATGAGTCACTTCAGGAAAGACCATTTTTACGGCTCCAATGATCGCTTTATCCTCATCAGAAACAATCTTTTTGATTTTATCTTCAGGAAATCGGTTCTTTATTCGTATAAAAAGAGGCATCAGAGCCTCAATTGTTGGTAACCTCTCAGTTACTTCAAAATCTAAAATGACCTTCTCTTTGGTAGCAACAACGTAAACAGATTTATATCGCATTTTTTTCCATTCTTTCTTTGTGAGTTTCGTTCCAATAAATTCTTCAAGCTTTTTTTTCCATCCATTCTTGATCCAATTCCCATCAACATACAATGTTTCTTCAAAGCTAACTCCTTGGTTCAAAAGTTCTTGCTTTGAAAGTTTTGCTAGTTTCTGTTCATATAACCACAATGAAGTGGGACAAGGAGCTCTTCCACAGACATTTATTACTCCTTCTGTATATGTTTCCCCAATTCGCCGAGAATTGTGCAGACTGCATCGTCCATCGTATCTGACATTTATTTGTGTATCATAATATTCAGAACTGTAATTTGCAGAACCCTGAACACCAATAACCTGATCATGATAATGTTTCTTACAAGTGGGACAAAGCCAGTATGTAACATTGAGAGATATAGTGCCGTAACGTGATATAATAAAACGAGTGTGATGAGAGTTAACATGTAATTTACTTCCACAACTATCACACTGAGTAGGGGAGAATATAGAGAACATAGGATAGTATCGATTTTCAACCAAAACTTTTGGCAAAGGAATTATTATTTTGCCGTCAACTATTGTTTTTATCATTGATTTATCTATTGCAATGTTTCCTTTTCCCATAAATAGAAAAAATATATCAATATAATTAAAATTTTATTGTTTTGCACGATATAGAGGGAAAACGAAAAACCAGAAAATAATAAAAAGTCTCTTCTTTATTGATGGTTAATATTTCGTGTACATGAATTATTGGTCAATTCTGAGAAACGTAGACAGTCTGCAAATTTATCCCCAGTTTAAAGAAAGTCTCATTTAACGGCTTTCAGTAATTAATGTACGCGGCCAGATTTTCATTTAATTTAAAATTTCACTTCATCAGTGCCAGGAAAAAAGAGTAAAATTGAAGCAGATTCCGAAAAACCCCGGATTTTTATTGATAGGTTACATGCTACTTACATGCTGGATCTACGGGGATTTTCGGAATTTCCAATTGTATTTTATCAGGCTTACTCGAGACAGGACCCATCTTGATCGCGGTCTCTGGCTCTGTCCTGGGTCTGATCTTTATCCTGATCCCGATCCTGGGTCTGGTCACAATCGCCAGTGCAGGTGGAAACCTCACTGGATTGACAGGATCCGTCTCTAAGGCGGTCCTGGGTCTGGTCACAGTCGCCTATGCAGGTGGAAACCGCGCTGGATTGACAGGATCCGTCTCTAAGGCGATCCTGATCCGGGTCCTTGATCTGGTCCCTGTCCCTGAGCTGATCCGCTGCAGAGGCTCCTGTTGCGAGCAGAGCTAACAGCATCAAGAAAATAAAACCGGATGCTACGATCTTTTTAGTTGGCTTTATCTTGAAATCCATATATTTTCCTCCTCATTTTTACTTTGATACGAGAATACTCGTAATCAAAAAATTATAGAGTGTGTAAAAATATAAAGATTCTTATAATAAAGATCCAAAAAAAAGTGAATAAAAAAGGTTTAAAGCTTGATCATACTTTAATTTCTGCCATAAAACGTTATAACACTCTAAATTCAAAATTAACGTAGATCGTGCTATATACTCTCCAGATCCGATAGTGGTGTCATCTACCATTGCAGGGTTGATATTTTTGAATAAAAAGCATTGATCCGGCTAGAAATCCCAAATCTGCTTCCGAAAACCAGAATTAGCGATCTCGAGTCGTTTTTAGTCTCCTCAGGGCATCCGTTCAAGTCTGGGTCTGCCATCTTCAATCACTACGTAGGTCAGGCTGTCAATCATGTCCCCGCAGTCAAAGAGTTTACCGTCATCTCCTACCGGCTCATGGGTATGCCCCATAATCAGGTAATCCAGCCCTTCTTTGTTGACGAATTCTCTTGCTTTCTCATGGATCTTCTCAATACGCTGGCGGTAATTTTTGCCCTCAATTTTTAATTCAAAAGGAGTTTTAATTAATTTTTGATACAGGTAAGGAAACTTATCCACAAGCCAGCCGTACAGCCAGTGCCCGAACATCTGCTGTAAATCAAAGCGCCAGCCGTGACAATAGTAAATGTTGTTTGAAACAAAACTATCGGTAACCAGTACGGGAATTTTTACTTTTTTCCACAGCTTATAATCATGGTTTCCCCAGACGATCGTGGTGGGAACGACCTCTGCTACCGAAAGTAACGCTTCATAAGTACTTTTCATAGGTTCCGTGCTTTTGTTTTATCCCGAAATTATTTCGCGCTAAATATGTCGGTTGTAATCCCTTATCTTTTGTGAAACTTAATGGAAAAAAGATACGTTGGATCATTGCTCAAAAATCGAAAGGTGAATCTACCTCGACGATAGCTGAGATCCAGGGGATCTCAGCCCGTCGAGTTCAGCAGATCTACAAAGAATACGTTGAAACTGGTCAGCTTCCTCAAGTTGGCATTAATCTTGGAAGACCAAAGAACCCCTTATCCTCCTCTGATAAGGAATTGATTGACCAAACTTACTCTGATTATAAGTTTGGAGCCTGTTACCTTGAGATTCTCATCGAAGGCAAATATAATCGTAAGATATCTCATAACAGAATCCATAACTATCTACTTAGCATGGACCTTGCCAAGGAAAACCGAAAAAAGAAACAGAGAAGAAAATGGTGTAGATACGAACGCGAACACAGCATGTCTGCTGCACACATCGATTGGCATGAGAATCCCCTGTTAGGACTGCAAGTCTGTGCCATTCTTGATGATTCATCAAGAATGATAATTGCAGGTGGAGAGTACGTTCATTGCAACACGGAGAACACCATTAAAGTGATTGATGAACTTGTTAAAGAGTACTGGGACATATACCCTTTAAGAGAGCTCATTATGGATCATGGAAGTGAATTCGGAGCTCACAGGATTAATAAGGATGGTTCATGGGATAGTGACTTTAAAAGATGCATTGAAGAACTTGGAATCAAACCAATACTTGCAAGGGTAAGACATCCTCAGACAAACGGAAAAATAGAGAAATGGTTCGATACATATCAAAGGTTTAGAGGAGAGTTTGAATCATTTGAAGAATTCGTACAGTGGTATAACAAGAGGCCTCATGGAGCTTTGAAACTTGAACAGTTAGAATCGCCACAGGAAGCATTCTGGAATAGATTACCAGTTGAGGCAAAGTTCAGAATAGGAGTGAGATTGTTTGGGTGGTGAAAACATGGACAAGAGGAAAAAAGTTTCAAAGCGAAATTATTTCAGGACAAAACATAGGTTCCGTGCTTTCGATAGTTTCAATGGGACAGCGCCACAAATCCAGGACATCCCCACAGATGATAAGTTCATCTGCGTTTGCTTTCACCAGCTCAAAAAACTCTTTTATTTTCGGGCAGTTTGTATCTTCGTAACCGATGTGAAGATCGGATGCACAGTAGATTTTCATTTAAATTCCCCATTGATTTAAATCTAAAGATTACCTTTCATTGATGAATTTAAGGATGGAAGAAAATGAGGAGAAGGAAGGATAAAGGAAAGGAGAAATAAGGAAAAGGAAAGGAGAAGGAAAGATACAGGGAAAAATGTTGAAGGAAAATGACATTTCGTGGCAATAAAGAGCCTTCATTTCCTCCTGCACACTAACACTTCTCTAACACTTCTTTTTCAGAGGGTCACCTTTGAGGTCACCTTTGTGGTTACTTTTGGGATCACTTTTCCTGTGTGTGATCCGAAATCCAGTCCCCTATCACTTCTAGAGCAGTCGGAGAGATTGTTTCTTCAATAGTCGCGTACTCGAAAGGAGACCCTGTCTGAGCGGTCTGGAATAAATGATTGAGCCCTGGCAGTTCCTTTACCGTGTAGTCCTCATTCCCTCCTGCTTTGAGGGCTTCATCGATTGCCTTCAGATTTTCTCCAGGCGGCACCTGGAGGTCTTTTTCACCGTTTATCGCAAGTACCGGACATGTCACCCGCATTAAGGTCGAGCTTGGGTCATATGTAAGGAAAAAGCGCATCCAGGGAGAGAGCAGAGTCTGGACCGAAGCGTTAACCCAGGTGTCAGAGGAAGCTTCAGAGTAGCCGGAATTCTGTTTTTCTTCTTCACTCATGTTTGCCACTTCATCCATTATAAGCTTCCGAAGTTTTTCTGCGGCAATGGTATCATCCTGTTCTTCTTTTACCACAGAGTACATGCTTTTCATAAGAGCAATATTCTGGGCTATTGTTTCATTGTCTACCCCTTCTGCCCTGGAAATAAGGTCATTCTGGAGGTACAGAATCTCTTCTCCGGGAATGCCCGTACCTGCCATAAGCACTATGAATGCAACATCAGGTGACTCCACAGCCACTATCGGGGCAATCAAGCCTCCTTCGCTGTGCCCGATAAGCCCGATCCGGGAAGGGTCTATTTCTTCGCGGCTTTTCAGGTACTCAATCCCGGAGAGCACATCCCCTGCAAAATCTTCGGTAGTGGCCTGCGAGAAGCCTCCGGTTGACCCTCCAACACCCCGGTCATCAACCCGGAGGACGGCAATTCCCCGGCGGGTCAGATAATCCGAAAGCACAAGGAACGGGCGGTGTCCCATAATCTCTTCGTCCCTGTTCTGGGCACCTGAACCCGTTATGAGAATTACTGCCGGAAACAGTCCCTCCGATCTGGGAAGAGTTAAAGTCCCTGCCAGCGTTACTCCTGCAGCTGTATTTTCATAAACGACTTCTTCTTCATCGTAAGGATAGGGTTTAACAGGGTCCTGTTCTCTGCGAGTGTCAGGTTTTTCCTCAATACGATCAAGCACAAGAGGAAGGGTTAATTCGGCCTGCTTCCATTCTCCTTCGAGAGTTTTTCCGTCCTCTTTAAGTGTCCCTTCAAAAACTCCCCCAACAGATTTCGCTCCCAGGCGCAGATTTCCATCCTTATAAGTAACTGTATCTACAGAGATGCCACTAACTCCCTGGTCAAGGCTGTCCATAGTAGCATTAATAGAGCCATCAAGCATGGTGGAAATGTTGAACAAAAGTCTTAATTCGAGTCCTCCCTGAACCTCCAGACTTCCCATCCAGAGGCCTTCAACCTCTTCAATGTTTCCGATTTCTTCTCCAGACAGACCATCTTCTTGCAAACTATCAGGTTGTGAGATGCATCCGAGACACATTAAAGTAACAATTAATAAGACACTGAAAATCAAAATTTTACTATTCATAACAGATCTCCCTTTTTGATTCTTTGCCCCTGCTTTACAAAGAATGATTTATGAACGGTGAGGTGCAAGTGCAGGTCCCTTCTCAAGAATTCAGCTTTACCTTCCCATTATTTTAGTTCCGTTTCATTTTTGATTCCAATTTTACCTTCTAATTTTACCTTCTAATTTTATATCCTTTCATTATTTTAACTCCAATTATTTTAATTCCCCGTTGAAGTCAAAATCCTGGATAGTTAATCAGGACAATTCAAGAAACCAGATAAAGAGTCTTTTTTGATCTGGCATTCCTCAGAATTGCCCTTTCAGCAGGCATCCTTGAAGGAGGTATTCTTGTGTTTTCCTCAACTGTACTTGTCAACCGTCCGAATTTCGCTTCCCGAATTTCACTTTAAGAGCAAGAGGCCCGTTTCATTCGTTTCTCTCGCTCAAGAAGATTTAATTACAATATTTTTTACCCATACAACATTATTCACCTCTTCGTGTCGTTCTTGCTCCGCTCGACGCAGGAGAGCGGTCTTTTCCAAAAAGACAAAAAAGAAGGAGAAGAAAGATAAGAAAAAAGTCGAAAGCAAAAACGACTGATGGCATCTGTAAGAAACTAACATGTAAAAGTGATCAAGAAATGATAACTTCTGTTTCTTTTTTGCTTTTTTTGTTTATTTTTTCAGAGACTCCAGAAAAGCTGGCGGAGGCGCTGATAATTACTTGATTTGAAAACCAGTTTCCGGAGTTGGGGAAAGTACTCTCTTAATTGCAGTGCAATTTTATCAGGCGCTTATTCTCCAGAAGACTGGCTGGTCAGGAATCAGCGCGGCGCAGGGAAAGAAACTGAAGACTGCCAGCATCGGGCCGGACCAGATATACTTATTAATCACCAGACCTGCAGAGTTTGCGAAAAAGGATGAAATAAAAAAGGAAGATAAAATAAAAGAAGATGAAATAAAAATGTGGGATTACCTTCTGAGGATCATGGACCTCAGGCGGTCGGCTGCGCTTGCGGACTTATCGGCAATTCCTCCTATCCTTTCGACAAGCCCCATAAGGTGGCAGACGCCTGCCCCTCCGATCTCATCTTCGTGTTCGAAGATCTTTTTTAAGAGGGCTGTCTCAAGTACATCCACATCGTGCTCCAGCTTTTCGACCTCGGGGACGATCTGCAAGGTCTCTTTGATTTCTTCTTTGCTGAAGGAAGTGGCAAGAAGCTTGTAAAGTTCGCCCACAAGCTTGTCATACACCCTGGCGGTTTTCAGGGAAGTTGCCATGAGTTCCAGAAAGCCTTCCTTAATTTCATCAGGGAGGTTTTTGCAGGGACGCAGGGTCATCCAGTAGGCTGAAGCCTGGGCAAAGTCAGCGATAGAGTCCTGCTGCTTGAGGAAAGAAAGAAGGTCTTTCTTGTTAACCGGCAGCCTGACGGAGGAGGGTATACTGGCCCTGATTTTCTGTTTGATTTTGTCGGCTTCATGTTCCAGAATATCGATTTCTTCGGTACGCTCATCAAGAAGGGCCTGATTTCCGTTGCAGTAAGCTTCCATTGCTTCAGCGAGCTTTTCAACGGCAAGCACCCCTTTTCTGGCGTGCATTTCGAGGGGGACGAAGGGAGATTCTGCGACCACGTCGAGTACGGAACGGATGTAGTCTTTCATAAAAAGATCACCTCGAGCCCTACAAAGATTATTGCCGATGTAAGGGCAGCTATGGGGACTGTTGCTATCCAGGAAGAAATAATCCTCCAGATTACGCCAAGGTCAACGGCTGCAATACCTCCTGCAAGCCCCACGCCGATTACCGAACCTACAAGGGTGTGTGTGGTTGATATCGGAAGGGAACTGTAACTGTGGAGCAGGACAACCGACGCGGTTGCAAACTGTGCGGAAAAGCCGCGCGTCGGGGTGAGTTCCGTGATCTTTGACCCTATGGTTTCAACCACCTTATAGCCCCAGGTTGCCATACCTATTACCATGCCGAGACCGCCCATTACAAGCACCCAGATAGGGATTTCGGTTCCTGTTACTCCCATCACGTTAAGTGCGGCAGAGAGAGGACCTACAGCGTTTGCGACATCATTTGACCCGTGCGCAAATGCGATATAACAGGCAGTTATGAGCTGTAAGAATATGAATTTTTTCTCGACGCTAGGCAGATCCGATGCTCTGTGCAGGTAAAGGCTCCTTATCATAGTAAAGATCAGAAACGCAAGAAAAGCTCCAAGAACCGGTGATATAAACCAGCTGGCAATAATTCTCGTGAGTTCTCCCCAGTGGATGTCAGAAAAAGAGATGCTACCATTATAAGCTGCAACCAGCCCGAAGCCGAGTACCGAACCAACAATAGAATGGCTGGTTGAAACGGGAAGATTGTAAAAAGTTGCGAGAGTTACCCAGAAACTTGCGGCAAGAATTGCAGCCAGCATCCCCAGCACCACGATATCCGGGTGGATGCTGCTGATCATATCAATGGGAACGATTCCCTTTGCAATTGTTGATGTAACCCGTTTTCCGAAGAACACGGCACCCAGGAATTCGAACACAGCGGCAATGACAATGACCTGCTTAATTGTTAGGGCACCCGTTCCTACTGAAGTCCCCATAGCATTTGCGAGGTCGTTTGCCCCTATGTTCCAGGCCATATATAAGCCTGCAAGGATAATTGCTATGACAAGTAAATCCATTTTTTTCTTGCTCCGAGATTTTAAACTCCAAAACTGTTATAATTATGAGGATTTTGTGATTTCTTCAACTTCATGCTTGATTTACGGAGTCTCAACGTGTTCTCCTAAATCCATGTCTCATCAATGTCTCTTATGGTATTCCAGACAATGTCATTATATTTTATGTTTTCCATATATTTTAGAGTGCTCTATATAATCTATAGATCTATATATGACTATTTTTAATATATTCTTACTTTTCTTTTCGATTACAGAAATCCCTCAATAAGTTGTCTGACCTTCAACGAGCTTGTTTACAATATCAGCGCTTGAGTTCGATATAAGGAACTGATCCCTCAGGTATACATTTCATTTTTACAGGAAGTGTATTGTGGAGCAAATGCTGTAAGGCAAGGAAACTCTCAGAGTTGAAATGCAAAGAATAAGAACCTGTATTACATAGTTTGAAACAAAATGGAGCATTGCAAGAAATGCCGTTAATCAATTTCTAAGAAATCGGGACTATACCCTGATTTAAAATTTAGAAAATTCAAAAGTTGCCTGCAAAGCTGGCAACTGCGTAAGTTCTAATTATATAAGGGGCATTTTTAATTATATTAAGAATATTTTTAATTATAGTGCTTAATGCCTGAATAAGAGTCCTGACCATTCTCTACACGCAGATCTTACTAATACATATTCATCGAATAATACATAACAAGCCGCGTAAGATTACAAAAAGTCAATTTTTATTTATCCGTAAACAGGATAAAATGGAGATTAAAGCAATGAAAGTCGCTGTTATTTCAACTGACGGTAAGGTTATCAATCAGCATTTTGGAAAAGCATCCCGTTTTTACATATTTGAGATCGGCGAGGGCAAAATCCAATTCCTGGAAGTAAGAGAGTGCACACCTCTATGCGGCTCGGCAGATTACGGGAATCCGGAGGAGGTTTTGAATAAAACAATTTCTGTGATTTTAGACTGTGAAGCTTTACTGTGCGCCAGGATCGGGAGCAAGCCGCAGGAAGAATTAAGGAAAAAAGGGATCGAACCAATAGAAGCTCCATATTTGATTGATGAAGCTTTAAACAATATCCTTACCGGTGAATAAACAGAGAGTCTAAACAGAGTCCCGAATTTTCCATCCATAATGCATTTATTTTGCATGAAATCTCCATCACGCCTGGTTCCGGAAGGTTTCGTGGGCAGTCCTGCAACCTATAGTGGATGTAAGATCAAAAAGAAGTACAATCATTGTAGATTTTTTCATACTCACATTATGTACAATCATACCGTGCGACAAGAAGTTATGTCATGAATTGCTAAGATGCTGCCCTTTCCATTTGGGGTAACCCTACCAGAATGTGCGTCATCAGTAATGATGGGGTGCAGAGCTTCTGGGACAATGTGAGAACCTCTGAAAATCCAGTTCAGATAATTTGCTAGGGTAAGAGTTCCATGGGGAACGTAAAGTTAACCATCGTAAGAGTCGTAAAGTACGGCAAGCGAAATTGGATTGATACGCTTGGACCAAAATGGTACGAAATCAGGCTTTAACGGTTGGCATGACGTTCAAGCAAATGGACAAACGGTTTCCGGCTTATAGATGGCCCCTAAAGAACCCATAATTATTCATGACATAGAACTTGGTAAGCCCTATTTGTTCCCTTCAAAAGGGTAGAAACTTCGTAAGGAGCAACAACGACAAAGAGGGTAGAGGATTCAGTAAAAAGCGAATGCCAATCTTTAATGGATTGGATAGGGGTTCAAACTTTGCCCTGATCCGAAAGGATGCAGACTTACTGATGGTGTTTTCTTGTGTGAACGGAAACAAACTCACGAATGTAAGATACTCAAAGACACCAGTAGGTGAGAGGCTTACAGACATTAATGTTAGTGGGCTGTTATCCAGAATCACAAAATCAGTTATGCAAAATAACTGATGCCTGATACAGAAAGGGTTTGAAAACACTCGAGCCGTATGAAGGGAAACTTTCACGTACGGTTCCTGGGGGAGAAAGGAGGAGTAATCCTCCCGACTTACCCGACACAAATTAAACTTGAAGATAATGAGGCAAATTTCCTTCATAACTTTGTAAGAAAAGGGCATAAAAATGCAAGAGAACTAACTCGAGCCAGTATCCTCCTTCTATCAAACCAGCAAAAAGGAGTTACTGAGATAACAGAAACATTAGATGTTTCTAGGAATACTACTTTGAATATAAGGAAAAGATACCTTGAAGAAGGTCTTCCAAGTGCTCTTTCGGATAAACCAAGATCTGGTCAATCTGTAAAATATACTGAAAAACATGTTGCAGAAGTAATCGCTTTAGCCTGCAGCAGTTCTCCTGATGGAAGCAAGAGATGGTCTCTCTCCCTGCTTACTGAAGAACTAAGGAAAAAAGAAGGATTTAAAACAATAGGAAAAGAGAGTGTCAGGCTTATTTTGAAAAAAGCAAAACTAAACCTTGGTTAAGAAGGATATAGTGTATTCAGACAATTGATTCTGAATATAGATACAGGATGTATGACATTCTTGATCTGTACGAAGAGGATTACGATCCTAAAAAACCTCTTATCTGTCTTGATGAAAAGCCGAAGCAGCTGCTTATGGATAAGAGAATGAGCATTCCCATGAAATCTGGAAGCTCAGAAAAATATGATTATGAGTATGTCAGGAATGGAACAGCAAACATATTTATGGCTGTAGAGTTCAAAGCAGGAAAAAGGTGACTCAGGTAACAAAAAATAGAACAATGAAGGATTTTGCACAATTCGTCAAAATTCTCGTTACCGAGGATTATTCTGAAGCTGAAGTTATCAGACTGGTTACGGATAACCTCAATATCCATAAATAAAGTCATTTTACGAAACATTCTCCGAAGAGGAAGCAAACCAGATTCTGGACAAGATAGAATTCCATTACACACCAAAACATGCAAGTTGGCTTAATGCTGCAGAAATAGAGATCAATGCGATGGATATAGAATGTACAGAGAGAAGAATCGGCGATATAGAGACGCTTAAGCATGAAGTGGGTGCATGGACAAAAAGAAGGAATGAGCACAAAAAGAAAATTGAATGGAAGTTTACAAGGAAGAATGCGGATGAGAAAATGTCAAAGTATTATGTGAAATAATTAAATGGTCATGACACTAGCGTACAAAAAATTCAAGTTACTATGTCCCAAAAAATTAGTGTGAGGGGTGGGATTCGAACCCACGAACCCTTTCGAAAAGTATCTTAAGCTCATCGCCTTTGATATATCTCGACAATCTTCGCATATTGAATGAAATACTTAGTCTGCTTTTTGAGGGAGACCATTCCCATAACTTTTGATATTTTTTCCAGACAAATCTACAAAAAACGAAGAAGAAATGATACAAAAACAGAAAAACAGTCAGGTCAAGGGTTATAGGAACCTAAATCTTTTTATTACCCATCAAACGTGAACGATATGCAAATCTTTGACATTCTTGGTAATCACCTTTGCAGTATTTCGATATCACTTCAGCAGGTAACTTACCTTTTTTTGGGGCAACTTCACATGTGTAGAATTCGTTATCGGAATCTGGATTCACTGTTATGAGATATCTGCAATACATTCAACACACCTCAAAGATGTTAACATTTGAATTCTCCGTACCCACATAAAACAATATCTCTGCCGGAGCTTCAGCGTTTAATGTGCCAACTGGTTGTGTTTTAATCCTTTAGATTTCTCAGAGTTTTTTGTGCAAAATAAATTAGCAGGAGAATCAGGCTAATTTGTACGTATAATGAAACAATAGATAAGTATATATAGTCAACGTCCATACATTTACACTGATTCTTCCAGTAAATTAAAAAACAGTTTACGCTTTTGAGTCATGGACGAAGCGGACTTCAAACATTAATAGTGCTTCAAGGCTCATATAATAGATGATTGGGTCTATCAACTTTAAAAAAAGAGAAAAATGTAATTTCAGAAACGTTCCAGGGAATTTGTTCTAATGACCAGTAAGAATAATTCGCTTCAAATACTCTATTTCCTGTTCAGGCCACATAGGAAACTGTTAGGCATCTATTTCGTAAGTCTTCTTGTCTTCAGCTTGTTGGATGTTTTGAGGGTGTTTCTCATCTATCCGCTTATTAACTATGGGCTCAACATTAATCAGAATTCCACTTTAATTGACAGGATTTATCAGTCTGTTAGCTTTGGAAATCTTCATCCATTTCTTGTATATGCTATTGTGCTCAGTATTATAAGTATAATAATTGCAGGAGTAGAAGTAAGCGTTTCATATCTTGGGAGCAAAACATTTGCTACTGTAAGAGATACAACTGATCGCTCGGTTTTTAATAAACTGAAAAATCGGCCATATGAATATTTTGCCAGCCATAAGCAGGGTGATATTCTATATATCGGGCAACAGGCAGTTGAACAGACAGGACTTGCTGTTTTTAATGTGGTGGGGTTTCTTCAGAATATACTGTTTTGTCTGTTCTACCTCTCATTTATTTTTATTTTGTCCTTTAAGATCAGTACCTTAATGCTGATTCTCGGAGCCATTTATGTTTTTTTCATGAAAAACATTATTTTTTCGAGGATTTACAAACATTCACTGGTTTTGAACCGCTTCGCACGTGCAAAATCGGTCATATATAACGAGTTTATTTCAGGAATTAAAACAATATTTATTACCGATTCAATCGATTTTTGGGCCGGCAATTATAATAAAGCGGTATATAATATTAGAAGAAGTTACGTATTTGCTATGATTCTTCAACGACTTCCAGGCGCAGCAAATAACCTTCTAATTTTTCAGATTATTGCACTTGGGGCTGCAGGGCTTTATTATATAACTGATGGTCATTTTTTACCATACATAGGAATATTTGGAACGCTCCTGCTTGCTCTTTACAGGACAATACCCGCCCTAAACGCTTGCCAGTCACAGTTTGGTACAATAGTACAGCAGCTTCCTGCAATTGAAGCCGTATACAATTTTCTGCAGGAGAACAATAGTGAGAGCATTTATCTTAATAATGTGCCGAAGAAAGAATTCCGGTTCCAAAACTCGATTATTTTCAAAAATGCCTTTTTCAGATACAATGACACTCAAAAATATACTATCAAGAACTTGTCGTTTACAATTAAAAAAAGCACAAAAACTGCAATCGTAGGTAATTCCGGTGCCGGAAAAACTACAATTGCAAACCTGCTAGCGCTTTTGTATCAGCCGACATCCGGAGAAATCATCATCGATGAAACAAATCTTAATGAATTTAAACATTCGGATTATTTAAAGAGATTGGGGTATCTCGGGCAGGAGACATTTATTTATCACGACTCCATCAAAGAAAATATCAGGTTTGGTCTGGATTGCAATGATGACGAAATTATCGAAGCTGCAAAACTTGCCGATGCCCATGAATTCATTATGTCGACTTCTGAAGGTTACGAGACAATTATTGGTGACCAGGGCATCAAACTTTCAGGAGGACAACGGCAACGTATTGCAATTGCACGGATAATCTTGCGAAAGCCTGAAATTTTGCTCCTGGATGAAGCAACAAGTTCACTTGATAACATAGCTGAACAGCGTGTGATGGAATCAATTGATAGAATCTCAAAGGATATGACAGTAATAACCATCGCACACCGGTTGTCCACGGTAAAAAATGCGGATGTAATTTATGTACTAAGAGAAGGAGAGATTGTTGAGAGTGGAAAACACGATGAGTTGCTTGAATTAAAGGGTGAGTATTATAACCTTTATAACAAGGCACCTATATTTTCTAGCAGCTCTCCTGATTTATCAACTAAAGTTATATGTTAATGGACAAAAACTGCCATTACTGTTTCCGATTTCAAGTGAATAATATTTATATTAATTAAAAAAATTCTACAACTGTTTTGTCCTGAAATAATTTCGCTTTGAAACTTTTTTCCTCTTGTCCATGTTTTCACCACCCAAACAATCTCACTCCTATTCTGAACTTTGCCTCAACTGGTAATCTATTCCAGAATGCTTCCTGTGGCGATTCTAACTGTTCAAGTTTCAAAGCTCCATGTGGCCTCTTGTTATACCACTGTACGAATTCTTCAAATGATTCAAACTCTCCTCTAAACCTTTGATATGTATCGAACCATTTCTCTATTTTTCCGTTTGTCTGAGGATGTCTTACCCTTGCAAGTATTGGTTTGATTCCAAGTTCTTCAATGCATCTTTTAAAGTCACTATCCCATGAACCATCCTTATTAATCCTGTGAGCCCCGAATTCACTTCCATGATCCATAATGAGCTCTCTTAAAGGGTATATGTCCCAGTACTCTTTGACAAGTTCATCAATCACTTTAATGGTGTTCTCCGTGTTGCAATGAACGTACTCTCCACCTGCAATTATCATTCTTGATGAATCATCAAGAATGGCACAGACTTGCAGTCCTAACAGGGGATTCTCATGCCAATCGATGTGTGCAGCAGACATGCTGTGTTCGCGTTCGTATCTACACCATTTTCTTCTCTGTTTCTTTTTTCGGTTTTCCTTGGCAAGGTCCATGCTAAGTAGATAGTTATGGATTCTGTTATGAGATATCTTACGATTATATTTGCCTTCGATGAGAATCTCAAGGTAACAGGCTCCAAACTTATAATCAGAGTAAGTTTGGTCAATCAATTCCTTATCAGAGGAGGATAAGGGGTTCTTTGGTCTTCCAAGATTAATGCCAACTTGAGGAAGCTGACCAGTTTCAACGTATTCTTTGTAGATCTGCTGAACTCGACGGGCTGAGATCCCCTGGATCTCAGCTATCGTCGAGGTAGATTCACCTTTCGATTTTTGAGCAATGATCCAACGTATCTTTTTTCCATTAAGTTTCACAAAAGATAAGGGATTACAACCGACATATTTAGCGCGAAATAATTTCGGGATAAAACAAAAAATTCTTCGCTCAGTATTTGTTAAAGGTTGTTTTAAAGGTTGATGCCTAAAGAAACGAGATGGAGTGAGAATTTCATATTTTCGTTATTCTTGACCTGTTCCTGCGAATTATAAAGGACCGGAAACAATCCCTGAAACTGTTTTAATCCAGCTTTTAATAACTCAAAATGCTGAGGAATGATGAAAATATAACTTCTAAATTTGCGATAGCTTTTATGAATGAAGGAGAACTTGAAGGGAAAAAAGTGCTTTCACCTTCGCTTATCCGGGAACTTTCCACCCCCCGCACTCCGGTTCCTAGCGGCTATGATAATGGAAGTTATGGCTACGGGCTTTACCTTTACGAGCACCGCGGTGTGGATGTAGTGGGACACAAGGGAGGCCTGGAAGGGTTTACCTGCCAGTTTTTAATGGTACCGGAGCACCTTTTTGCAGTGATCGTCATGACCAATACCTACGGCTCCGAACTTCACGAAAGTATTGAACAAGCAATGGAACTCTTCTTGCCCCTGGATACGGAAACGCCGGCAGACAGGCCGGAAGATACAGAAACAGTCGCATCTTTCCCGATAAGCGAAGAAGAGATGGCCTCTTATGAGGGCAGCTATTTCAACACCCCGAACCTTTCCCTGGAACTTGTAGGAAAAGACGGCCAGATCTTCCTGAAACTGGGCGAACTTGAAACCCCTGTCAAAAAAGTCGGAGAGCATCGTTTCGCCACATATCACCCGCTTACGCAGCAGCCTGTGGAATTCGTGCTTGTGCCTGGAGAAGACGGAAAAACTGCCTACCTGTGCATATAGCACGCCGGGCCCTTAAAAAAGTTTAAAATCCGGAAAGGAGAAATAACTGAGCCTTTGCCAATTTCACTATTAATGCTTTAAAATCAAATTAAAAGCACTAAACTTCCTTTTTTTTAAAAAAATTGCTTTTACTTGCTCAGATATTCAACCTTCTAACCTGACTTCCCATCGAATTAGGCACATATTCCAAGCGCATCTAATATTTCTTTTTGCTTTTTTGTCCTTTCCATGACAATTTGTTCTCCTTCTGACAGAAGGAGAATTTTGTTCTTTTCAAGTTGCACGATCAAGCTTTCAACAGAGAACTTCTTGTTGAGTTTTGCCTCTTTCATTTCCTTCATCAGCTTCATTCTAATGATCAAAGAAACAAAGCAGATGAACAGATGCCCTTTTAAAGTGCTGTTTTTCTTGACATTTGCCGGTGGAACTTCTATGTAATTTTTAAGGAAATAAAATCCTTTCTCAACTATATCTTTGCTTCTGTAAAGTGAAAGGCACTCATCCCACTCCAGATTTCCCCTATACAGCAGGATGAATTTTCCCATCTTGTTTACTCGTTGTGACACTGCATTCTTCTTTACTTTAATTTCAAACTTATTGTCCTTGACTTTCCATGTCAAATAAGAAGCATATCTCTTTGCCAGACTAATAAACACCATTTTAAGATCCATCCAACGTCTTAAATCTACCTTTTCAAGCATCTCAAGCGTTGCATGCAGACCTTTGAAAAAACTATTTCTTTCCTGATGTTCTCGCTTTTGATCGTAATAGGCATAACCTTTTACGTTCAACTCTCCAACGTTAATGTCGACTTGCATCGTGAATATAGGTTCACCTTCGTAGACATTGAGATTTTGCGGGTCATATATCGTTTTGTGTATCTCGGACGTTTTTTCCTTCACACTTTTAATCGTTTGTGAAGGTGGGACTATGAAAGAAAGATCGTTGGACACAAGTGATTCTATGTTAGCTGTTGAAATGAAGCCTTTGTCCATGATTAAAGTATAATCATGGACTCCTTCCTCCTGAAGCTTCTTGATCGTGTTTTTTAATGTAGTTACATCCGATATGCTTCCTGGATACAGATCGTACATCACAGGAATCCCTTTTTCCTTATCCACGATCATCGAGAAATTTATTTGTGGCAAATCGAGATTATCTCTGTTATAACCGTACTCCAGCAGGCTAATCATCTGTGAATAGGTCGAAATGGAGGTGATGTCATAAATGAGAGTATTGGAAGTGCATACCTCTTTTATCAAGGACTTTGCAAAATCAATATGTACAGCACTATTTCCAATAGAGTCCAGAAGGTTTGAAATGGATTGAGAGGAAAGAGGTAGTTCAGGATGATCCTTAGAGAGAACAGTACCTTCATACCATTCTTCAATGTGATCATAAGCTAGCGGTTTTATTATGTGATTCATCGCAAGAGTTAAGATCGACCACGCTTGTTTTTCTGAGAAGCTTTTGCTAAGCAGCAGATCAAGTTTTAACTCTCCTATGATTTTTAAGAGGGGAAGGTACTCTCCATAGGAGAGTACCTTTTCAGGGATAGATATCAGTGGTTTCTTTTGAGAGCGAACTTTTATTGGTTGGTCGTTCACAAGTTTCCCAAGATACTTGCTTTTCTGTCGGATTTTCTTTTCTACAGGATCGTAATAAGGAGTGATCTCATAGAGGTATTCAATTCCTTTTATTACTTTGACTCTTGTAAATGGCTTCATTATGCGTAACAATTAGGCACATAAAAATATATACTTTTCGATAGATAGGGCACTGAAAATAAAGCAAAAAGAGGAGTTGTGCCTAAATTAGTGGGAAGTCAGGTTCTAAAAGCTCCTGGTGCTCTTATCAGATCATGTCTTCCAACTTTAAAAGCTGTAAGTGCCGTAAGTAATGCGGCAATATTGCTTATCGATACATAGATTTTAGCCCATTCACTTCCTCTGGTTGGTGTTTTTGATCTATTGTATCCAACAACATCGTTTGAATTTTTCCTTTCAACAGTGGTTCTTATATTGTACAATTTTCCAAGCAATTTATGATAAATTCTTGGGACGTATTGAGCTCTGAAGTGGTTCCCCTTTTCTGTTTTCAAGATATTTCCAACACTGTTCGCTCTTGCAGCTATGACTGGAATAACCCCTTTCTCAATTACTGTTTCATTGGAAAGATGACTATCAGGTCCTGCATCAGCGATCACAAAAAACGGTTTTTCTGTTGCTGATTTCATACATTGATTTATTGTATCCTGAAATATGGTGTTGTCATTTTTGCTAGCATTTACTGCATCCCAATAAACAGGTAAACCCCACCAGCTATCAACAATACATGTATCAGTGTATCCTGTTCCTGATAATACATTAAATTTACCTGTTTTCTTGACATAATGTCCAGCATCTGGATCGGAAAGCTGTCCAGTCTCTTTATTTTTCAAACCACTGCAATTACACTCAAAAAATCTTCGATCCCAAATCCAGATTTTGTCACCAATAAGGTTAAGATTTCTACATTCTTGGATCAGTAATTCTGCATATCTGTCCAGATAAGGATAAATTATTTTTAGGTTTCGTCGATAAGAAGAAAGAGTAATCTTTTCTCCGCTTTTGATTTTTAATTCATTCCTTAGAGCTTGGTTCTGGTTGTAATCTCTGATAAATGATTCAAGATTAGAATATCCAAGTTTGCATCTTGATAACTCTAGCTTGAAAATATTATTGAAAGATAATTCTTCAAGTTGAGGTTTATACACCATTGATACCTGAATGTCATTAAAATAAGAACCAAGCAAAGGGTTTAATTCAAAAATGTTCCTCAAATATCCTCTAAATTTTTTAAGATTTTGAAAAGCGAGTATTTGACTCAGAGGAAGAACATTCTCCATATAGTCCTTACTCTTCACAATTAAAGGTTTAACCTTGTAAGGGACATTAATTTTCCGTTTGAGGACATTTATCATGCCCTCAAAGAAATCAGACAGTACTCTTTGATACGTAGATATGACACAAAGTCTACTGTTTTCTGCTTTTTTCTTATTCTTTTTATCACTCTTCAGGAACATAATTTTAAATTTTGAATTTTTAAAAAGAAAATGGTCCTTGAAAGTGGTGATACATATCGTTTTTTCAAAAAAATTACCTATAAAGCTTGCAAGCGTTGACTGGTTAACGTGAACGGTAAGGATTCTGGAATTATCCTTTTTGTCTTCGAATTTTCTTCCAAATATCTTTTCATATTTTTTCCTGCCTTCAACACTCTTCAAGCTTACAACTATTGTTTTTGTAATCTCTAAAAAGTCACTCAACTGAAGCAAAAAATACTTATATCCCTTACCAACAATTTTTATCATGGATTATACCTTATTAAGGTTTATTTTTAGATTGGTACCTTAAAATAGGTTTAATTAGGTATAATCCTTATTATTTGATTTGAAATAGTATTTTAAAGACCAATAAATAATATTTCGATGAAATAATCTTTTTTTATTGTTATTTTAAAAAAAGAAGTAATTTAAAGAAAAATGGTAAAACCTCAGATAACTTTATTTCTCGTTTTGACATCCCCAAGGAGATGGAGGCCCTCCCAGATTGACCAAGATTCAAGAAGAATCTTTGATGAAACACTAGTACATCGATTCCATATATCCTCAATAAACCATGAATAAAAACAAGTGAACACAAATATTTTCAATTCGTGTTTATTCTTGTCCGCTTGTGGTTTTCTCATAGAAAAAACATTGACCAGTGCTGATTTCAAAGTCCAATTCTTCCCATAATTTGGAATCGATGTACTAGTATCGTGAAAAACCAAATGTTGAACATATATTTTAATGACTACCATCAGATGATATTGTTTTGATCTAAATTGATGATCCATAATTAAGTTTTCATGGTACTAGATGCTTACATATGACAGGCAGGAAGGTACAAACATCCCAACCCACCCTATAAGCCCCGCAAATCACCTGAGATTCAACCATATTTTAATGAACGGACATAAAACCGCAGTTTTGATTAGTGTTCATCTAGTGTTCATCATAATTAGGGTCATCACTCCTGTTTCCCAACAATGTGATTACAATTAGACCGACTAACCCGCCACCCAACATTGATATATACCACCAATGGCTGCGATTTTTATAGGTCAATACCCTCCACGCTGCTACCCAATACATAACCGCGAACCCGGACGTAATCAGGAGACCAATAAAAAACAATATTGCCGCAAACGATTCACTGATAGCCTCTACACAAAACATCGCCACGAGTGTTATTATCGTCACACCAATTGGTATAATAAATGCTTTAACAAGCATCTGATTTGGATTTTCTTTGTCATTATAGTTTATCATATTATCACCATACCCTGAAAACAGAATTTACGAAAATAAAAATTTAAAAATTTAACATTTATTTAGTTATTTTTTCAATGAGAAATAAAATAGCCGTTAACCTCATATCTTCTACCACATTTACAGACCCGTTCGTCGGTAAACGCCAGATACATCTCTTCATCACAATATTTGCACTTCATTCATTTAACCACCAATTAAAAATGAAACCTCATGTATATGATTTTTTTTGAAATGTGATATAATATATTACAATTTTTTTCTGAGTGATACAATCATATGAAATAAATTTAAAACTACAATGCATGTTACTTCATCTACGTTTTTTGAACAGTGAATTAAAAAGAAGGCTTATTAAGGTTTATTTCCCAGCTAAGAACGTTCAGAGTATTTACTAACCCCTATATATTACATAGATTCATTTCAAGAGCCCATATATGAACTATTTTTCTATTAGGTTGATTTAACTCCCCCAGATCAATAAATTCGCCGTCAGATTCAAGACCCGTCTCTTCTCTAAATTATCTTTTCGCCGAATCAATAGGGGATTCATGCTCTTCGGGCAACCCTTTGGGTGTCGACCACACACCATGGTCTTTTTTTGCCCAGATTGGACCACCGGGGTGAACCAGCATTACTTCGAGTCTCTCATCCCTGAACCTGAATAAAAGAATGCCATTGCTATATGTACTCATTTTTCTCCCCTCTCCAGAACATTTTGATCCGGCGTCATAATAAACTCGTGATACCTTCTTAATGAAGCAGAGTAGCCATTAAATGAGATCTGAAATAACCTTATTTTTACCTGTGTCTTACACTGTGTCTTACAATCAGAACTGCTCCTGGCACTGCTCCAAGCGTCCAGAATAAATTCATGAAAGGAATTCTTTTTGACTGGATCGTAGAACCGACTCCTTCCTGTTTGCCTGCTGTTTCTTTATTACCTGATGCTTTGGTATCGCCTGTGTTATTTGGTTTGATTTATTGTACTCAACAATTCTTCCAGAGTAACCGTTTCAGCAGGGGTTATAGCGTTCCCATCCTCGGTTAATGTATATTTACCGCAGTAAAAATCCGTAACTATGAAGTGTTCAGGACCAATATCCTTTGTATGCGGGTTAGTGTCTTATCTCAGAAAGAGCAAAACCTTTTCGCCGGTGCTGAAACTTGGATCAGCATCTGTAGTCATTCTGAAATCCCCAGCCGTCCCACCGGTGACTCTTACTATAAGCTCTCCAGACGATGACGGATTTTTCAGGTATTCATCAACACTTATCACAATGTCAGTGTAAATGATGTCGTCAGGATATTCAAATTTATTAAGTAATTTAAGTGGTTGTTTCCCGTCTGCTGTGTTCCACCTGGATAGAAGTATTTCTTTAACTGTACCAATTACAATAGTATCGAAGTGGTCTCTTAGCTCCTCATGGGTATACCATATGAAGTCTATATATATGTTAAGACCAAGGGGTTCATTGCTATTGTTTTCGAGTTTGGTACCGTAGTTTGAAGGATCGGACAAAGTTAAAGCATATAATATCAACAAAGAAAGAACCCCAACCAGAAAAATTCCATATTTTATAATTTTTCTCACGGTTAGCCTCCGATTTATGGAGTTAAAATCAGGTTTGGCTTAATACATTTAACAGAAATTAATAACTTATTGATAAATAGTTATAGGCTTTTTCTGGACAGATTCACAAAATGGCTTTTTTAATCTCCTTTTAAACTTCATAATTCTCCCTTTCTTTGATTGTTAGAGATTATGGTCAGAAAACTTATAAGAAATTAATAAAAATAAGTTTAACCAGTTCAAGAAATCGACTTTGCTGCTGATAAAGGCTGAGAGCCTCAATCAAGATCGTCGAATATAACCCAGAAGCGTATATATTTTTGGGGTGATAGAATGGTTAAGAATGCAGGATATAGAATGTTTCAGAAAAATGCAGGGTATAGAATGTTCCGGATACTTCTTATTTTAATTCTGTTTTCGCAGTTTTCGAATGTAGCCGTTGCAGCAGCACCTGCAGAACAATGGAACAGGTCTTTTGGCGGAGATGGTGAAGATAGCTCCTGGTGTGTTCGACAAACTTCAGACGATGGGTATATCGTTGCAGGGATAAGCTCCTCATACGGCAAAGGTACGAAAGGTTATCCGGATGCCTGGCTTATCAAGGTTGACGAAAAGGGGAATCCGCAGTGGAATAAAACTTTCGGAGGGACGTATTTTGATGAGGGATACTTTGCCAGCCAGACCTCGGATGGCGGTTATGTGTTATCAGGCTATACGTTTCCTTCCGGCTATGCTGAACCCTGGCTGGTCAGGACCGACAGTAATGGAAATGAGGTCTGGAACAAGGTCTCAGATGAAATCACTCACGAGGATTATCTCAAATATAAGGCTGAACGTGCCTCGGATTGGGGATACATAATTGTAGATACGGTTGAGTATGAGATTGAAAATAATTACGAAGTGATTGTTGAGAGCGATATTAGATTAACTAAATATGACATAAACGGAAACCAGCAGTGGAATAAGACTTTTGGTAAAAAGAATAGTTCTGAATTCTCAGGTTCTGCTAAGCAGATCCCTGACGGTGGATACGTAATTGCCGGCTCAATATATCAAAGTGAAACAAAAAACGATGATATCTGGCTTATCAAGACCGATGAATATGGTAAGGAGCAGTGGAATAAGACCTTTGGCGGACCGAGAGATGATGCTGCAATCTCGATTTCGATGACTTCAGACGATGGTTATGTGTTGACCGGAAGATATAATGATTCTTTTTCTTATGTTATAGATGGTTCTGCTTTCATACTTAAAACGGATAGCGAAGGTAATCAGGAGTGGATAAAAGTATTTCCAAATTGCACGCTCTATTCCGGTCAGCAGACTTCAGACGGCGGGTACATAGCCGCAGGCGTTAAAAATGAAAATGCCTGGTTGGTTAAACTGGAAGGTGATAGAGAAGGTGTTGACTATGGGAATGGGGAAGGTGTTGATTATAAGGATCTATCAGACAGCAGCTTCAGCCCGATAAAAAATCACGTCTATGATATTTTCCCATGGGTTTTTCCCATGAAACCACTTAAGTAAATAGGTTTTTGGCTCTGTAGAAATCCTTAATTTGATGCAAATTATTTCTATAACTTTTTTATTTGGTATTGGTAGTTAATTATAGTTATATATTATGAAAACCTATATTTTTGCATGAACTGCCCAAGATGCAAAAATTCCAATCACACAAAAAACGGTATAGTTTGTGGACGTCAACGTTACAAATGCCACGATTGTGGATATAACTATTCAGTCGAGCTAAAATCAACAGCTAGTTCTCCTTTAGTTAAGAGACAGGCTTTGCAACTTTATCTTGAGGGATTAGGATTTCGCTCAATAGGACGATTTTTAGGGGTAAGTCATGTTTCTGTCCAAAAATGGATAAAGAAATTTGGTCAGGAGATAGAGGAGCTAAAAAGCGAAAATGAGAAATCTATTGTTGAACTGGATGAGATGCACACTTACATCGGTAACAAAAAAAATATTGCTGGATCTGGATTGCTGTTGATAGAGTTGGGAAAAAGTTCATCAACTGCTCTTTTGGTAGCAGAGGAACGAAAACTGGACAACTACTCTGGGAAAAATTAAAGAAGAAAGAGATTGGAGAAGTGATGACTGATCCCTGGAGGGCATATGCAGAGTTTATTCCTGAAACTATTCATACTCAATCCAAAGCAGAAACGTATACAGTTGAAGGATATAACGGCATATTAAGACACTTTCTGGCAAGGTTGAGACGAAAGATAAAGTGTTATACGAAGAGTCTTGAAATGCTAAAGTACTCTGTTCTTCTATTGATGAAACACAGAAATAAAGAGTTATCTATATTTAATTAACAATACCTAATTTTTATTTCTTTGACATGATTAAAGAACCTTCTCGCCCTTAGTGCTTCTCCAAACTTCCTTTTGACAACAGAAAACGTTGTTTCCGCTATGTTCCGTTTATTGTATTTAATTTTATCAAATCTTAAATTCAATTGTTTTCTGTATTTTCCTTTGATTTTCTTTCTCTTTCTTACTCTTAAAGGTATGATTGAGTCTGCTTTGATTTCTTCCCTAATTAAGACATGAATTTTTTCAGAATCATATCCTTTATTCATCACATAACATTCAGATTTTCTTGACTTATTTGATTGTCCTATCAGAGCTTTTGCATGTTTGACATCATGATCTGTTTTCTGACTAATTTTCCATCCTAATACTACTTTTTTATCAATGTCTACTGATATTGAAGTTTTCAGGAAGCTCCTTCGAGCTTCCCTATTCTTCGAGAATGATAATGACTTGCATAAGAACTCGTAAATCCAGTTGCATCGATTGCTGTGATCGATTCATTTTCTCCAGTGAATAATATAGCTTTAGAGTTCTTGACAAAATTATGTTAAATAATGACGAAAGAATTCTGGATAGAAACTTTTGAAGAGTAGTGTAATGAGGAATCTTATCAATGTCAAATTTTTCCTTTATTAATGTTCATGAGGTCAATAAGTTCTACAAAATCACGATAATCTGTACTATATACTCTTTCAATAAAACAAGAACAAGAAGCTGATATTGAGTATAAACATGTTTGGAATATTTACAGGAGTAAAGGTTCAGTCTGGAAGACTGAACCATTTTAAGACTGAGATCAATAAAATTGATATACTCATTTGATGACAATAGCAATTGCTCCTCGTTTTTTGTGGGGACAAAAAATAAGGAACATTTTTACAATCTTATTTTTATATATTTTTGGGTGAAAATTGAATTATGTACAACCGATGCAATTAGCCTCCCAGCCTTTGATGTATTGGATTTGCATAATCGAGCTGAGAAATAGGATCCTATAAAGTATCGGTTGATACAAACAATCTTTTCTGGATTATATAGTGTGGCTTAATCTCGATATATGACTCGATTTCAGTGTGAAAATTGCCCATAAATTCGACAATCGAAACATTTATCATCATTTGACTCATAGTAAAAAATAGACCTTGAGTAAATTATATACTATCAGTAAATTTACGGGTATATCAATTTCAGATGAACAAAGTGATGTAAAATGGCACTGGCAGAAAGAAGACAGCGAGAAAGAGATCAGAGACGTGAAGATATCATTAATGCAGCTGAAAAACTTTTCTTTTCACGAGGTTACGATAACGTCTCAATGGACGAGATTGCAAGCGAAGTTGAGTTGAGTAAGCCTGCATTGTATTATTACTTCAAAGATAAAGAGTCGCTTTTTTTTGCTGTCGTTAACCGTGGAGTCAAAATCTTCCGTGATATTACCACGGAGGAATTGAAAAACTCGCAGACCAGTGGTCTCAAGGTCGGAGCAATAAACCTGGCAACAGCCCGGTTTAATCAGGAATATCCCGACTATGCTAAAGCCCATGTTCATTTCTGGTCAGGAAGATTTGATCTGTCGAATGACAAAGATTTGAGTCCTGATGCAAAAGAGATCATTGAGTTCTCCTGTGAGAACTACAGGATAATACATTCCATAATAAAAAACGGGATCGAGGATGGGACCTTTAGATCAGATGCAAATCCACTCTTGACGGCTGTCTTAATTGGCTTGATCAGCATAGGTATTCCGCACATGAGTCCCTCTATAAAAACGTTCATGGAAACTCATGGGATTACTGCGCAACAATTCAATCTGGAAGTTGCAGATCTTGCGTACCGCATGGTCATGCATATCCAAGAGGGGGATGAAAATATCCGTTCCAGAAAGTCAGGTTCCGATATATGATATGGGATAGCATAGTCGAAGCAATGACTGCTTCAGGACTCAGATGATCGAATACGAGAACACTAAGGTATAGGAAGGTAACTTTATGGGTTTGGAAGAATTGAAAGAATTGAAAGAATTGACCGCACCATGCGGTCTGGACTGCTTTAATTGTCCTTTTTATCTGGCAAATGATAACGAAGAGCTCCGAAAACAAATACAGGCTGGGGCTTTATCAGGCGGATATACCCTGTCAGAGGGAGAAGCTGTTTGTAAAGGATGTAGAAGGGAAAACGGCCTCATCCCTATTCGTCGTACGCATGAGCTGGGACTGTGCAAAGTATATAAGTGCATCAGTCTCAAAGACATTGAGTCGTGTGCCGACTGTTCGGATTTTCCTTGCGACAACCTTCATCCTTGGGCAGACCTTGCATCGGTGGTCCCGCATAACACAAAGGTGTATAATCTGGCGCTGATAAGGAAGATGGGCCTGGAGAAATGGGCTCAAGAGAAAGCAAAGTCTGTCAGGGAGACATACTTCAATCATAAGTTCGACATTTAGAGTTATAGAAATTTGATACCTAATTCAGTGTTTTTCTGCTAAACTGCATATGGGCATATGAAAGAAATTGTAGAATTCATCCCAAAACCAATTTTATTTCCACATCAATAAGAGTTTCAGAACGATTTTCCCAATAAGAAGATAGGTTGATCGTTTCAAATTCGAGATTTAGGGACGTACTTCTGAGTTTTGGGATGAGCGCGTAGATTAAATTCCGGTAAGCGGCGGTGATTGGGTGAGTAAAAAAGTACATGTACGAATCCAGGCTGGAGCTCTCTGTGGGGCCATGGAAGAGATTTCTGAGCAGACCGTAGAAATCGGTGAGAACCTTACCTACGAAAATCTGCTCGATATATTGGGAATAAATGATGGAACTGTAATCGTATTAAACGAAGGTAATGCTGTTCCCCTTGACGGGATAATAAGTTCCGACAAACTTACAGTCATGAGAGTTGTTTCAGGGGGCTGACCTCCATAAAAGGCAGAATCCCTTTTTTCTTGGCTTTTTTTACGTTCTCTTCACACACTTGAAATATGTATAAATAAACGTCCTTTCCTCCACTGCTGCCCTTCAGTCGCTCGGTTTTCCTATCAAACTTCCGGCTCTATTTTTTCATCTGGATAGCATAGCAAGCAGGGAGAAACTCTTAAGTTTGGAGTTCCGAAAGGAATGATCGAAACTTTTCTTGCTGAATATTACATTTATGCTTCCGGTGCAGTATTGCAATCCTCAAACCATTTACAATCTCTCGGGCACTCTGCCTGTTCTCCCTTTCCCGTCATTCCGAATAAATTCCGGAGTATCTCGATCCAGCGAGAACGGACTTCTTCCCAATCAACGCCCAGAAGAATAAGAACCCGCATTCCGTTGAACATCGACACAATAGCGACTGCGAGGGTACGCGGATCTGCCCCGGACGGAATAAGGCCTTTCCGCTGCTGTTCTGCAATTTCAAGGGCTGGCTGATCAAGCCCGCGCTTCATGCCTTCGACCGACCTTTTCTGGACTTCAGGTTTGCGTACTGTCATCCCGAGAATTTCAAAGTATAATGCATGTATTTTAATATCAGGTGACATAATTTGATCGAAGGTTTCTATCCACGAATCAACCGGGCATAAATCCGAGTTCCGGGTTGTTTTTATATCACGATACTGCGTCTGGAGGTAATTTGCACTTTCTATAACCAGCTCATCCTTATTTTTAAAATAACGGTAGAGTGCGGGTTTGCTGACATCAAGGCGGCGGGCAATATCTTCCATCGTAGTGTTACAGTATCCTTTCTCATACATTACCTCCAGCCCTGCTTCAACAATTCTTTTTTTTGCTTCTTCCCTGTACTCAGGAAGCATTTTTGACAACACAATCACCTTCTCAAACTTTAGTGTTAACTCATATATAACTTACTAATGGAATACTAAAGTTACCAATAAGTAACTTTAACTACTATCAAGTATTATTGATACTATAGCCGGCTAACTATGATGAAAAAAGTTAGAAAAAATTGGGAAAATCAGGATCAGGAAAACAGAATCAAGTTCAGAGAGGATGAAATTTTATGGAAAAACCGGAAAACACGGAAAACATGGAAAACAAAAATTTTGAAACTGGCGAGAAGAAAAAAAGATCAAGTATTACAGCCGAGAATGTAGCTTTCGTTAGAGCTCTCGAATCTTGCAAACCAGAAGGCGAAAGTATCTGTTATGACCCGTATGCCTCCCGATTTCTTAGCCAGCAATATTTGATGTTTATGGAATTGGCAGCTCGTGACCCTTCCAGAATCCCGTTTCCCGGAGTACACAATTCGCTTTCGGCAAGAGTCAGATATTTTGATGATTTTGTAAAAAGATCTATTGACGAAGGGCTTGAGCAGCTGGTAATCCTGGGTGCAGGGTACGATACCCGGGCATACAGGATCGAAGGACTGAAGGATAAGGTTAGAGTTTTTGAGATAGACCACCCTGAAACTCAAAGCGTGAAAATGGGAAAGATAAAAGATATTTTCGGCTCTCTCCCGGATCATGTCGAATATGTTTCAGTTGATTTCGAGACCGAAGACTTCGGTCAGCGGTTGCTGGAACACGGATACGGAAGGTCACGTAAGACTGTCTTCATCATGGAAGGGCTCATCTACTACCTCCCGCCGAAAGCAGTTGATGAGATGCTGGCCTTTATCGCAAAAAATTCGGGCACCGGGAGCGCTATTATCTTTGATTATGTCCACGAATCCAGTATCGATAGAACGGACGGAATATGCGGCGTGCAGTGTACGGCATGTGATCAGCAGGCAATAAAGAGTGCCGCAAGCGACATGGCACAGCAGGGAGAGCCTTATAAGTTCGGCATTAAGGAAGGAATGATTGAGGCATTCATAACCAAACGCGGATTTTCCCGGGTTTGCAATGTAACCAGTGAGGATTATAAAAAAGCCTACTTCCGGGGAATCAATGAAAAACGGCCAGTATGCTGTTTATCGTATTTTGTCCATGCGATGGTTGAGTAAGATCCTATCAGCTGTTGCCAGGGACCAGTAAACAATAAAAAATGAAACTTTTAGGAGATTAATTATGGAAAACACTGTTGATGCAAAAAAAGATTCAACTATTGCATTCACGGGTGGCCGGATACTCACTATGGACTCTGAGCAAAAATACGCAGAGGCCGTAGTCATTAGAGGGGACCGCATTGCCGCAGTTGGTGGCACGTATATCCTGAAATCTTTTCCCGATGCAGAAATTCGTGACCTCAAAAACCGTTATTTACTTCCTGCTTTCATTGATTCCCATAACCACCTGTCCTCATTCGGTTGCTTTTTCCCTACCTGGGCGAACCTGATAGGTTTAACGGAAAAAGAAGCCATACTGAAGGCCATTCGGAGGCAGGTCCGAAAAGAACCGGGAACAGGATGGATTGTCGGCTTCGGCTGGTTCGATGCCAGAATGGGTGGAGCCGACCTGACAAAAAAAGATCTGGACGAGGTTAGCTCCGACAGGCCGGTTCTTCTCATCCAGACTACATTCCATCAAAGCGTAGTAAATACCCGGGCACTGGGGCTTCTGGGCATCAATCAATCGACTCCTGATCCACGCTGCGGGATTATTTTTCGGGAAAGTGACGGGACGCCGACAGGAGTGCTTGTAGAGTATGCCCAGGCTCCGGTGTTCAAACTGGTGATGGAAGCTGACACGGAAACACTTGCAGACCTCATCGAGGCACGTGCTAAAGAGCTTCTCCAATTTGGCATCACTGCCATTCACGACCCTGGCGCCACCCCGGCTGCAGAGGCGGCATACAGGCAGCTCCACGCCGAAGGACGGCTTCCTGTCTCGGTGCTGATGATGCCTCATGGAGAGACCCTTCTTGATAATCGGCTGAGAGATCGGCTTCAAGGACAGGTCACCGGGACAGGAGACGAAAGGCTGCGTGTGGGCCCTATCAAATTATTCGCTGACGGAGCAACAGCGGAAACAGTAGCCTTTTCTCTAAAAATCGGAGGGCAGACCATAAACAGTGGATGCTACAGAGATGATTTTGAGGAGATGCTCTTTGCAGCGACAGAAAAGGGATTCCGGGTATGCGTCCACTCATTTGGGAACGCAACAACCGATGCAGTGCTTACGGCATTTGAGAATGCCGCTCTTCGAGCCCCAGCCGGATTTGAAATGAGACCCCGCCTGGAACACGTGACCCTCATAAACGCGTTGCAGATCAGACGCCTTGCTTCCATGGGCGGATGTGCATGCATTCAGCCTCAGTTTCTGTCCCGGGCGCAAAATACAAAGCAGGTTATGTTAGAAGATGGAAAGTGGTACGCCTACGGTGACCTTGTAAAGGGTGGAGTAATTGTAGCTTCCAGCAGTGATGATCCCGGGGGATTTATGGATGCTCGTGACCCGATTAAGGGCTCTGTGATGGGATCAACTATGAGCGACGGAGAAGGCAATGTCATCTTCCCGGATCAGGTGCTTCCTTTTGAGCAGTGGCTCTGGATGTACACTGCCGGTGGTGCTTACGCCGGTGGGCAGGAAAAAGAGCGTGGCATACTGAAAAAAGGTATGGTCGCGGATCTTGTAATCCTCGAGGGCAGCCTTGACTCAAAAAATCCTACTGTTGTCGCTGAAACCTGGGCAGCAGGTAAGCAGGTATATACGAAAGAGTAAATCCGGCCCGGAATCCTGGAAGTTATGAATATGAGAGAAAAATAAAAAGGCTTTTCGCTATTTCATGTGGGTAACTCAAATTCAAGTTTCCCTAATTTTAGATAGATCATATTAATAAAATATTGTACGTTTTTAAATCCTCTTGCATTTCTTTTTTGCAACTGTACTATACTGTTAATTCCTTCGAGTATTCCATTATTTATCTTTGAATCAAAATAGTTCAGTATTCCATTCCAATGCTTTTTAACAGTATTTGCTGCTTCAGTTATTGGAGTTAATCTGTTATGAGTTGCCCAGAAATACCATTTTTTGAGATATTGTGTAGCTTCTTTCCTATTTTTTGAATCCCAAAACTCTTGAAGACTTAACTTTACATTATATGCTCTTACCGTTTTCAGGTTTTGACTCTTAAGAGCTAGAAACCTTTCTTGGCTTTTCGCTGTTTCGAGTGGGTAACTTACATTCATCTCTAAAATGTCGAAGCAGCATATCTAAAATTTAGAAACATTTATGGTTGAAAATCACATTCAAGATCGATGTTTCTCGTTTTGGCCTAGCTACTTTCTAACTGAGTAATTATTTTCAATCCACACAAAATAGCGAAGAGCCAATAAAAAGAATCGAAAATAAAAAGAATCAAAAATAAAAAGAATCGAAAATAAAAAGAGTCGAAAAAACTAAGGAATTGAGCTTATTCCGGGGCAAGGGATCTTACCCTCAATATTTTAATCATTTCTTTAAGAAACCCATTAAAAAACTGCAGAAATTTAGCTTTACTGAAAAAAGAAGCCAGAATCCATGCTGCTCTTGCAATTTAGAGAAAGTAAATTCAAGGAAAATTTATGAAGCAAGTGGAGTCTCCAGATCCAAAGTGTACAATGATCTCAAGGATCAGGAATGAATTTATGCTTTCTCTTGACGAGATTGTCTGTGAAATCCTTACTTTAAGCCCTGAAGATGAAGCAGTTACTTCCAAAGGTACCGTGAATATGAAATTTTGAGATATCGTAAATATTCAGGTAGCTTTTCAAAGGCTGTAATTTCTTCCTCTTTCCAGGAAGGAAAATCTCCATTTTTCCCGATTTTTTATACTATTTCCAAGACCGTTTTTGCACAGCGATGTCCATTTATTAGCAAGCGGTCTCCATCAAGATCGAAATATTTGTACTGTCAATTACATAAATAACATATAATATATAAAAATTTAGTAGAGATTTCATCTGAAATAAAATTAAACTTCATGTACTGCTGGTTAAATTTAGTTTTAAGGAGACCTGAAAAAATGGCATTACTACCTAAAAAACTCAGTTACAATTTTTAACACTTACGTGTTTTCTTTTTCTTGTTTTAAGCGGAACAGCAGCAAAACTTCAGGGGAAAGTATAGTTGGAGGTCCTTATATCGGAGGCAACTACTGGTCAAACCCCAGCGGGACAGGCTTTTCCGAAAACTGTACGGACGTTGACAAAGACGGAATTGCAGACTCCACCTATGAAATCAAAAACGGAACCTTTGACTACCTGCCACTAACGGAGATTCCGGCCACAACAACCACAACGACCACAACCAAACACAAAAGTTCTGCTAACTATGCCCGTCCAGTGGTAGTTCCGGAGTCACAGGCGTTGACAGTGCACGGAAAAGGGTTACTGCAGGAACCCAGATCAGCTTTAGCTTCAATAATCCTGTTTCCGGCATACTGGGAATCAGTTTCACTCCACTTCAGTACTTCGGAAATGTCATCATAAGGATTGAAACTCATGATAATGGAAGTTCCGAAGCTGGTCTTGACGGAGAAATCTACCAGCAGATGAATATTCTTGTAGGAAACGAAAGGTTTGAAAGTGAAAGCAACATCAACGGAGCATCCCTTAACTTCAGGGTATCAAAGAGCTGGATCGAAGAAAACGATGTCGACGTATCCACAATAACGATAAACAGGTACCATGACGATGAATGAAATGCGCTTCTTACGGAAATGACCGGAGAAGATGATGAGTACTACGATTTCACTGCAGAAACTCCTGGCTTCTCTTGATATGCGGTTACGGGGATAAACTCAGCACTGAAATAATCACTCCTTCCGAAGAGAAAGAAAACAGGACAGTCACCGGAGATGAGCAAACAACTGACGGTGATGAGAAAGCACCAGGATTTGAAAGTGCCTTTGCGGTTCTTGGGGTCCTTGCTTCGGTATTTTTTGCAAACAAGAGAATCATGAAATAAGTAGTCCGAAACATAAAGAGATTAACAATTTGGAAAAGCAGAGAAGCACTTTACATTCCCTTCTTTTTTCTAAACCCCCATTTGACCGATAGGCACTCACACTTGCCGTAGTTTGTTTCGCCCATCACTCATTCCTCCTCATTTAAAATTCTTATGTATTCTTCTACTAGGGATTTTCCCATTCCCAGAATTTGTGCAATTTCCTCACTTTTCATCGTTTTGCTAAGCTTTTCTACCTTCTTGTATGCTTTAATGTACCTATCACACGCTTCCTGCGTGTGATTTGTCATTCTTGCAATATCCGGTGTTTGATATCCTTTTATGTACAAGTTTAGTATAATCCTCTTGTGAGTGACTGCTCTACCAATATCATGTATGATTCCTCTTGTTGGCAATATCTCGCCTGTTCTTTGCATATACTCCTTTGCCTGTTTGCTTACCGTACCCGTGGAAACATTTAGCAGATATGCCATATCAGAATGTGTTAGCAGTGCTTCCTGTTCATATGCCTCTTTAAATATCCTAACCACTTTTGTTTCCATTATTTCTCTATCTGAATACCCTTCCTTCTTCATCTCCAGGTCATCTTTGGAAATCAAGGTCAAAACAATTGGTGTTAATGGTGTTTTCTTACTGTTTTTACCATAATTCGGCTTCTCTGAAGCCTTTGCTCCATACCACAAAATCTGTCCAACTTCTAGTTTCCATGGCTCTCTATAAGATTTCCTCACCACTTCCACGAGATCATTGGCAAACATTTCCTGAATTTTGTCACCTGCAATAAACTGGTAATCATTTTGTATCAGATCCAGAACTGAACCTTTCAGGGAGCTTGTTACCTTTGTTTCAATCATTGAAGGTACTTTCATCTTCTCCATCTCCCCGAACTGTTTTTTGGACCTGTTTCCGTGTTCATTCTGCTGATCTCTTTTTTTCCAAAAATGCTATGAAGCTGGTCTAAACGTTCCTGATATTCCTCGGTAGAATAAGTCTCAATCAGCTCTTTGTATTCCTGAATTGTTTTTTCAGAAAGCCCTGTTATGATCCTGAGTTCTTCATCTTCGAATCCCTCTTCAGTCAGCACCAGTATTCTTGCAAAATCCTTTACATAACGCATTATGGCTTCGCCACTATGTTGGGTCTTTCTCTCGATCTCAGTATATTCGTACCCTTTAAGATATAGCTCCAGAATCCGTTTTTTGTGGCTTACTCCGGGACCTATATCCTTCCATTTTCCTCTGGTTGGAACCAGTTCTCCATTCTCTTCCAGCGCTTCTATATGTCGTGAAATTGTCTTTGTACTCTCTCCCAGAAGAATTGCGATGTCAGCCTGGGTGAGCAAAGCGCCCTGAGTGTGTGCTTCATTACTTATGCGCATGATCCGTTTATCCAGCAGCTCTCGCTGGTTCTTAACTTTGCAGTCTTCAGGGTCGTAGATAGTGATAATGACAGAAACCAGATTCATCTCATTAACTGGTACGCCAGGAGGAACGTCTTTGGAAACTCCATGGAAGATAATCTGGCCTTCTTTGCGCTGACTGCTGAAATATAGGTCAATGTAAGAAATGAAGAGCTCAGACAGAGATCTGCAAACAGCACGAGGAAAGGAATAATCCTGCATCAGTTCATTGTAAAGTTGAGTCTGTAATTGGCGATTAAAAGTTGAGAGATATTCTTTTGGGATTTTCAAGACCATTAGTGCCACCAACAATGTTTTGGTGACAAGAGTAGATAAACAATCGGTCAGAAGGGGGTATTTTCCATTATTTTACGTACACTTTTTAACTGTTTTGTTTTTTAGCTGTCTTTTTTTATCCTGAAAGGTCATTTTTTAATCGTGGAAAAAAATTTTTAGTCATCTTAGTGTTTTAAAATTAAGGAATTTTGAAGCTTTGAACCCTGCCCTATATGACAAGTTTTTAAGTTTGATCAGCCTTACACATCCACGCTCATCTATTTGCAAGCAGGATTTTTCATACTCACATTATTTATACAATAAATGCAGATATAATGCGCAATCTGTAAAAATTCAGTACATGTTTTATCTGAAATAAAATTAAACTTAGCTTGCAAAGGACATAATTCATGTGAGAGGTGACATTAATAAATGAACATATTTGCTAAAAAATGTTATTTGCGATTATTTACGATTACTATCTTTATAGCTCTTGTTTTGAATGGAATAGTAGCCATCGGATCGGCAGCTCCCACGCTTATATATCCATCTGCAGATGAATATGTAACCCTGGATGCCAGCAACTCCTTAACTTTTAATTGGACAGAAGTTGATGGTGCCACAAATTACCATCTTGAAGTGTCCAGGTATTCTGACTTCCATACCTTAACAAGGGACAGGACGACCACGAATACTTACTATTATGTGGCTGTAGAACAGAATGCCACCTATTATTGGAGAGTGAGCGCATACGTGAACGGGAACTGGGAAAACCCCAGTAGCTACGGCGTATTCTACACATTTGAGGAACCAGAACCGCTAGTTCCCACGCTAATATATCCATCTGCTGATGAATATGTAACTCTGGATGCCAGTAACTCCTTAACTTTTAATTGGACAGAAGTTGATGGTGCCACAAATTACCATCTTGAAGTGTCCAGGTATCCTGACTTCCATACATTAACGAGGGATAGGACAACCACGAATACTTACTATTATGTGGCTGTAGAACAGAATGCTACATATTATTGGAGAGTGAGTGCATACGTGAACGGGGACTGGGAAGAACCCTGTAACTACAGCGTATTCTACACATTTGAGGAACCAGAACCGCCAGCTCCCACGCTAATATATCCATCTGCTGATGAATATGTAACCCTGGATGCCAGTAACTCCTTAACTTTTAATTGGACAGAAGTTGAAGATGCCACAAATTACCATCTTGAAGTGTCCAGGTATTCTGACTTCCATACCTTAACAAGGGATAGGACAACCACGAATACTTACTATTATGTGGCTGTAGAACAGAATGCCACCTATTATTGGAGAGTGAGCGCATACGTGAACGGGGACTGGGAAGAACCCTGTAACTACAGCGTATTCTACACATTTGAGGAAACAGAACCAGGGACAGGAAACTTAACTTATTTGACAATAGGACCGTCCGGATGTAACTATACGGTTGACGGTGATGATGATCAGGTGCAGATTAATCAAGCACTCGCTGCAGTAGATGCACTCGGTGGAGGTACGGTTGAGCTTGTAGGTCCTTTTACTTATGATATTACGGAAACTATTCTCATTGGAGATAATACTAGACTGATCAGTACTACGGGTGCAGTCATTAGGTTGAATGATGATTGTATGTGGAACTCCATGGTGCCTGTGATTGGTCAGTTGGATGGTACTTATACAGCAACCCATGACGTAGAGATCTGTGGCCTGGAATTCGATTGTAATGAAGCAAACCTTACACACCTTGGAACTTACGACAGCAATAACCTCGAAAGAAAATGGGGTAAGGGTTTCTACAATGCAATCTATATCAGAGGAGGGACTTCAGAAGCAAACTTTGCATACAACATCTCAATCCATGATAACCACTTCTATGATGGCATGGGAGATTCGGCAAGAATTTTCAATGCAAGAAACTTCACATACTATGCAAACGAAGCGGAGAATATGCAGCATGCTACCGTCTACTGTGCTCAGGTCTTAGGAGCAGACATCTATGATAATGAGATCGAGCATATTACCAATGCGGGTATAAGGTTCGACAACTCAGAAGATGCAATTATCCACGACAACATCCTAAGAGACTACACAGGCACAACCAGTGCACCCAAGTATGGTAGTGAAGGTATTCAGATCGGTAATCAGGATGCCATCAGCCGACTGACCAACAATATCACCATCTACGACAACGATATCCAAGGCGGACTTGATGCTATCCAGCTGATGGATGCATTAGGCACAGCTGGAACAACTGCCCAGACAGTCCTCATCTACAACAACACAATCCACGATAGTGGGATATGTACCTGGGCAAAGTACAATGGTGCTATCTCAGTCTGGAATTGGGGCAATGGATTAACCATCTACCACAACCAGATCAATGACTCCTACGGAGCAGGTATCCTGGTCTACAACGCTTACTCAGGTTGTACAATGGACGTGTACGAGAACAACATAGTAGGCGTCTACGACACACTTGCTACCAACCCAACATACCGGTTAGGTGTTACTGGGTATGGTATTCTCAACTACATAGGATCTGCCTACATGGATGTAAATGCCACCAGTAACTACATAACAGGATGTAGCACAGGAGCATACTACGGAGTGACTCCAACTTCCACGGCATCCGAACCTAATGTCTGGTGAGAGGAAGAATGAAGGTACTGATGAGGCATACTTCACCTTTGATGTTACCTCAGGAGCGGCACCTTTAACAGTCAACTCTACAGATGCGTCAACTAATGCCACTGTCTATGAATGGACTATAGTGCGAGAAGGTGCCGACTTTATAGGAATCTCCTATGAACAGAACCCGACATATATATCGGTGAAGCAGGTAACTATACAGTCACACCTGATACAGACACCGACTCTTATAGTATAACTACAACAGTAACCGAGCCATGAGAAGAAAAGTTCAATGTGGATATTACCATCGAGGACGATGAGCTGGTTATCCGTATAGGCGGATTTACTTTATCTGAGCTTTCAGTCCTTAATGGCGTATTCTGATCATCCCATTCTCGGTAGGTTGAATAGGTGATTAAATTTGGGAGCAATAACTTCTTTGCTCTCTTCTCTTTTTTCCAAGCTTTGATCTAACAGTTCAAATTCTAGTTTTACCGAAACTATTGTCTAGACAGCAACTGTTAAGGAGGAGCTTACCTGGGAGGCAACTACTGGGCAAACCCCAACGGGAAAGGCTTTTCCGAAAACTGTACGGATGCTTATAAGGACGGAATTGTAGACTCTTCATATGAAATCAAAAATGGGACCTTTGATTATTTGCCCCTTACAATTGTCCCCACTTCCACAACCAAACATAACAGCTCTATCAGCTACTTTCCATCGAGTGTAAGTTCCGAAGTCATAGGTATTGACACTGCCCAGAAAAGGGTTGCTGCAGGAAGCCAGGCTACCTTCGGATTCAATAATCCTGTTTTCTGGATACTGGGCCTGATTAATCGGCTATTTATTAAGAATATCCGAAAGCGACCCTTTTGTTTTACGATGTTACAGAAATGTTTATTGAAAACTACTGCTTCATGCCAGTTTTATCGCTGGTTCTTTTTCTGTCTTTAGACCAGTTTGTATTCTTCATACAACTATTTAATGGAGAGATTCCTGTTTGTGGAGTCAGCTCAACTTGATAAATTGACGTATTTTTCTAAGCTTTTATATAATTTAATGTGAAAGTAACATACAATTGAATCAAATTTACAATTGAATCAAATTTACAATTGAATCAAATTTACAATTGAATCAAATTTACAATTGAATCAAATTTACAATTGAATCAAATTTACAATTGAATCAAATTTACAATTGAACCCTATTCAATTAAACCAAATTCCTGAAAAAAAGGATGTAAACTTTTGAATTCCCTAACGATTTTTTTATTGTGATCCCCCATGAAAGATAAGGACAACCGTTATATTCCGAACCCGAGGGAGTTCGCTCAGGAAATTGCAGAGGAAACACGAACGCTTCGCCATGAAATCACTGGCGGAATCATGCGCATTTATTACCCTCTGGATTTCAGGCGCAACAATTCCCTGAAAACCCTGAGTAACCAGCTCCGTGATTTACTTGAGAAGAAACTCTGGCTAAAGATTCTCATAGGCATGGGACTCGGCATCTTTCTGGGACTATTTCTCGGGCCTTTTGGAGGGTACGTCGATCCCGCTTATGCAGAGATTATAAGTGAATGGATTGCCATTCCGGGTTATATCTTCCTCGGGCTTCTGAAGATGATTGTGGTCCCTCTCGTTTTTGCCTCCATTATCCTTGGGGTGGCTTCAAGCCAGAGCATGAGCGCCCTAAAAAAGACAGGAGTTTCAACAGCAATTTATTTTGTAATTACGACTGCAATCGCAGCTGCTATTGGGCTTGGAATGGCGCTTTACATCCATCCCGGGCAGTTTATAAGCGGGGACCTTATTGAAAGTGCAATGGGAAGTGAGGTTCAGGTAGATACGTCTGCTTTGAATATCGATACTTCGATTCTGACCCTCCCCGCATCGCTTATCGGGGGGCTTCTCCCTTCGAATCCCCTTGGAGCTCTGGCTAGTGGGGAAATGCTGCAGGTTGTGATCGTTGCAATAATCATAGGTATTGCTCTTGTGTCTCTGAATAAGGAACAGTCAACTCCAATGGTTGGTGTCCTTAACTCTGTGCAGGCTGTCTGTATGACTGTGGTCAAATGGAGCATGAGTCTTGCCCCTATTGCAGTTTTCGGGCTACTCACCAAGTTTACTATCAAACTGGGCATCGAAGCCCTGCTCGGAATGATGGTATATGTGGGCACCGTACTTGCAAGCCTGCTGCTCCTCATGTGCCTGAACCTCCTTATTGTCTCCGTTGTTGCAAGGTATAATCCTTTTAAGTTCCTTAAAGCCATAAGGGATGTTATGCTCCTCGCTTTTTCCACGTCCAGTTCGGCTGCAGTTATGCCCTTATCTATCAAGACTGCAGAAGAAAAGTTAGGGGTAAAACCTTCGATCTCACAGTTCGTAGTCCCTCTGGGAGCCACGGTCAATATGAACGGGACTGCGCTTTATCAGGGTGTAGCTACAGTTTTTCTGGCTGAAGTTTTCGGGATAGAGCTCGGGCCTTTCCAGCTCCTTGTAGTAATGGTTATGGCTGTTGCAGCATCCATTGGTACGCCTTCGATTCCGGGGGTAGGAATTGTTGTCCTTGCCCTGATTCTCAACAGCGTGGGGATTCCTACGAGCGGGATAGCTCTTATAATGGGAGTCGACAGAATACTTGACATGAGCAGGACCGCAGTGAATGTAGCAGGCGACCTTGTGGCATGCAAGGTTATGAATCGCCTGGGCGGAGGAAGAACAGCTGAACAAAAGGCCAGTGAAATAGCTGAAGTAAAAGTTGAAAAAGTCCCTGAAGATAAATTTGAGGACAAAGCTAAGGCAAATAAAGATATTACAGCATCTGAAAGCTCAAATACTTAACTTCTCAAAAAATCCTTTTTTCTAACTTTATCTTAACTTTTTCTGCCCTGAATACCCTGGAAAATAATTTCAGGGTTTTTTAACAGGGATTTTAATTTTTTTAACAGGGATTTTAAATAGATTAAGGACTTTTAAATATATTTGGAGATTTTAAATAGATTTGAAGACTCTGAGGCTGCGGCAGCTTCAGAGAGCCTTAACTCCTCTTTTTTCTACATACATTTCAATTGCTTTCCTGACCCTTGCTTCTTCGAGCTTTCCTGTAGTTGAGGCTGTCTCAAAAAACCTTTTCGGGAGAGTAAGGTTTTCGAACTTGAAACCGAATTTCTTTTTTAATTCGTATTTTTTCCTGAAGATGTCCTTTCCAAGTTCTTTGAGTTCTTCTTCGGTTCTTTCTATCCCTATGCATTTCAGGGCCTGAACCATGTTTTCGTATGTATAGACATTTCTGGCAAAGAGACAGGCAACCATGCAGTTCAGGACGCTGCGGCGGTCTTCTTCATCGATAATATAGTCGACAATTTTCTCATCCGATACAGGCTGGTTAAACGCTTTCTGATCTGCGGAATAACCTGCACTGTCCAGGTGGGAATGCCGGGCTCCGACCGAAAGCCCAAGCATGTTTCCAAGCCCTGTGTGGTAGCCGGGAATCTCGAGCCCCCCCAAGCGGATTGCAAAATCTTCTCCCCCGTATTTTTTGGAGGCATAATCCACCCCCTTTCCAAGGTCTGAATAAAATTCGTTAGGGGCCTGGACTACCAGCTCTATTGCTCGAAGGTATGTTGCTTTGTCACCCCAGGAAAATTTGAGTCCCAGGGTCTCACTGGTGGAAATCTTCCCACGCTGCTGCATCTCCGTAACCCAGGCAAGTATAACTCCCATGCTGATTATATCCACCCCGGCTTTTTCGCAAGCGTCAATTAGTTCGAGTACGGCTTCAGGGTCCGTAACGCCAAGATTAGAACCAAGAGCGTAGATTAATTCAAAGTCGTAGGAAATGTTGAGGGTTTCATATTCATGGGCTTTTGAGAACTGACGCTTCAGCATGGCTACATGGACGCAGCCTATGGGACATCCGGCGCAAGAAACCCTACGGATCAGGTACTTTTCCGCAAAGTTCTCTCCCGAGATGTCTTCTACCCCTTCGATTGAGGTTGCCTGCAGGTTTCGTGTAGGGAGACCTTTGAGTTCATTTAAGACCAGGATATTTTCGCTTGTGCCAAGGTTGTGGTATTTTTCCATCAGCCCGGTTTTCACAATTGTCTCGTAAAGGTTTCCGTACATTTTTTTGTAGGCATTGTGGTCAGGGCTTCTAAGTTCCTGGTGTCCTGCAACAAGAAGAGCCTTGAGTTTCTTTGCTCCGAAAACTGTCCCGAGCCCGAGTCGCCCGAAGTGTCTGTAGGTATCAACGTTTACACTTGCATACGTAACTCCTTTCTCCCCTGCAGGCCCTATCCTGATAATGCTGCGCCTTCCTGCACCGGGTTCCACCCTGCGGAGGATCTGCCCCACATCGATCGCAGAAGAGAGGTTCCATATGGAGGATGCGTCCCTGAAAGCAACCTTGTCATCGTGTACCGTCACATACACAGGATATTTGGAAGAGCCTTTGATAACGATTGTTTCAAATCCTGCATAGCGCAGGGACATGGCAAGGTGCCCTCCCGCATAGGACTCTCCAAGTTCCCCGTTAAGGGGGGAGCGGAAAAGCGCTACGGTTTTGGTACAGGTGGGATACACGCCTGAGAGAGGTCCGGTGCTGAGAATTACCGGCATTTCGGGGTCAAGAGGTTCTGTACCTTCTTTATATTCTTCGAGCATGAGATTTGTGGCAACTCCTATGCCTCCGAGGTATTTTTCATAGAGGTCCGGTCTTTCCTCAATGTGATAAGTCTGATTGGTCAGGTCAATGTAAAGCACGTTTTTAAGACCCGGAATAGCGTACTGTTCTGTTGTCATTTTTTCACCTCAGGCTCTTTTTTCCCGTAAAGCTCCTTATGGGAAGCAGTAGGGCCTTCAGGGCTCGTATCTTCAACAGGGCTCGTATCCGTGACCTTTAATTCCCCGCTGTCTTCGACCTCAATCATTTCAAGGACATCATGCGGGCAGAACTTTGTGCAGACCCCGCAGTGTTTGCAGATGACTGCTTTTTTTTCTGCATCCAGATGAATTGCCCCAACTATGCAGGCTTCGATACAGTTTCCGCAGCCGTCGCAGATTTCTTTGTTAAGAGTAACGCCTCCCCCTTTCCTTTTAGTCAGCGCACCAAGAGGGCAGGCTCTCATGCACGGAGGGTCAACACAGGCGTGACAGACAATCATAGCATAAGCAGTTTCGATTCCGCCACGAGTCTGGATGTTAATTCTGCTGTTTTTCAAAGATATGGTATCGTACCAGGTCCTTGCACAGGCCATCATACAGGAATAGCAGCCTATGCAGCGGGCCGGGTTTGCAACCTTTAGCCTTTTTGCCATGGCACTCCCACTCCGGATTCCCTTTTACAAAAAATAGGTTCCCTCGGTTTATATAATGTAGTATTGAAATGCAACAGGAACCGGATCCAGAATTTATTGAATATTTGAAAAATGGCAAGGATCTCTTTTCCAGAATAGCTGCTTGAAAAAACCTATTATTTGAATGTAAATAGAAAGGTCTTTATTGTGAGATCACATAGGTAGGATAGTGGATTCCGGTTTGTTGAATCGTCGAACAAATAGTTATCGGAGATATTTGGTCTGGATGATTCGCATGCAACAAGACGAAATGATACAGCAAAACAAAATGATGCAGCAAAATAAAGTGATAATTGGTACTTTCGGCGTACTTTTTATTTTGTTAGCGCTAGTCAGTTTGTACTGGATCTGACTGGACTGGATCAAACTCAAATCCCCTGTGGCAAAGGGATAGGAGTCCATTAAGGAAGCAAGGATTCAATTCTTTGAAAAAAAAGCTTTCTTCGGGCATACCTGATATTGTTTCCCGTGAAGCTCAGATCCAAAAATCGTTTTAGAAATGGAACCGGGTTTTTTGTGGTTCCGATCAGTACCTAGAGTTCATCCTGGTCCTCAGGGAGTCCAAGGTGCCCTTGATTTTCCCTGGAGGGCGTACAGGTTGATAACTGTTCCAGCTTATGGCCGGCCCGGCAGAGGACGTTGTAGAAAAATGGCCCTGGCTCAAACAGCGGAACATGACCCATCATACACTTTATAACAGGCCCGGAAAAGAAGCCCGAGAAGAAGACGTTGTTGTAAGAGGGGTTTGGAAAGGCCTGGAAAAAGGTGAAAAGACAGGAAGTGCAGGGTGTGTGAACCTGCAAAAGAGTAATCGTGGAGAGGCCCTGAACGACGAGGGAGACAAGAAGGGAAACTTAGTTTCTCTCGGATTCAGGGTTACTTTTTTTCGAATAAATTATTCTAGTTTACTTTTCTTCAAACAGTATAACTTTTTTAGTACTGTAGTTGAGTACTGGAGGTGTTCATAGCGGACTGTTTTTGTATTTTAACCTTAATTTGACAGTATCCACTAATTGATATTGAAAATCTATCCTATTCTTAGCTCAAACTAATTTGACACAAGGTTATGAATCCATCTAATTTTATAATAAATTCTATGGAATAGTGCCCATTTTTGTTACAATTAAACTATTGATCTTATCAAAATTAGCAAAAATATAATTTCTGAGTCCATTTTTCACGAACTTTATTGTAAGTGTCAAATTTTTCAAGCTTTTTTTGATGAATTTTGTGGATTTGTGCTTGATTTCCTCAAATTCATATCGCATCAGCGATATGAATAATTGAGCAATAAATCCCAGTATAATAGCTCCATGAATGCTATTTTCTGACCAAACCCTTAACGGCTTAATCTGTATTTCGTTTTTAAGCGAGTTGAATATTTTCTCTATAGAGTCCTTTTCTCGATATATTTCCAGTGCCTTTTCAAGTGTCAAATTCTTGTTTGATTTAAGGCAGAAAAATCCTTCTCTTCCATTAATTATGGAACTCTTTAGGAGTTCTATCGCTTCATCATCACTAAGCTCTTCGAGCTTAGTCTTAAAAGAATAGTCAATCTCAATCAACTCATTGTTTATTCTGAATTTTTTGGGAAGCTTTTTATTTTTGACAATTATCTCCTGTATCTCTTTTGCTTCCTGTAACTTCTTCAGAACAGTTCTTGCCTTTGCTTCCAATTGTTTTTCTTGTAATGATTCTGATAAATAGAAATACTTAATGCTATTTGGCTTGACTATTTTTATCCCATAAATTCCTTTCTCAGAATCTATCTGTTCTGCTTTAGTTACATCAAATTTCTCAATGATTTTATCGTCACTTGAATTCAGTTTCATGGAAGTAAGATATGTCATCTTATCTTCCTGTATCAGCTTTATGTTTTCAACTGTATTAGCGCCTTTATCAAAAACAATAAGAGATCCTTTTTTGAGTTTACTTTTTACCTTGTTATACGTCTCAGGAAAATGTTTCAGATCAAGAACATTTCCTTTGTTTACTGTAACTCCAATGGGTATGTTAATTGATTTTTTGAGTTCGCTTACTCCAACTGTTATCTGAAGCTTATCAGGTCTATGATCTCTGCTATATCCAAACTTTCCAAGCTTGGATTTTGTGCCGTAAAGAGTTATACTTGTCCAGTCAAGGTTTATATCTGTCTCTTCAAAATCATAAACGGAAAATAGATTGCCTAAAATATCAGAAAGAATCTCCTCTTTGTTGCGCCCCAGGATCTCAAGTGTTCTGTAAAGAACCTTTTCATGAAAACTCTCGAGATTCAAAATCTCGAGAATTTCTTTCTGATTTAACCATTTGCCAGCTTCTTTAATGCTAAAATTCTCGGTGAGCTTGTAGCTCACCAAGCCTATTAATAAACTATTGAGATCTAAACCTCGGCTTTTATGCTTACCAAAAACATCAGAGAAATTAAGTTTTTCATAAAAGTATTGGACAGCAAGCATCGAGCCGATAGGAACACATATATTCTTGTTAGGAATAGTAGGGAATGCTCTTATTTTTGTTTTTAGATTCATCAAACCAATAACGAAAATAAGAGTATTTATTTTTATAGAAATGTCAAACTAAGGTTTTAAAACTGTATGTATTAATGTATTTATTTTTAGGGTTATGTATTTCATGGCCACTTTTTTTGGAGACAATACTTCCAAGAAAAATATTTCAGGTTTCGACACTGAAAAAAATAGCTTATTCTACTCCTGCACATAAGATTACTACGTAAAAAAATTCCTTAACAAATTAAAATGGAAAGCTATTTATCCTAATCTTACATAAATAATACTGAAGATTCTGATTTTTATAATTATAAATTCACTATCGGAGATTTTAACGAATCTCTATATGGAAGGTTTCCCATGCAGCAGAACAATGTGATAGTTGGCACGTATACCCTGATGTTTATGTTAGTTGTGGCTATCGCCATGCTGTTGGTATAAAACTAACTCCCCATGGTGTTTTAACGACGGTTTCTGGCATATCCTAAAATCGACAACAAGAAACGATCTGGCCTGATATTTTTTGGGGCCTATCCTGAAATTATGTATTTATTTTCCCTACAAATTGAGTATCTGGAAAGCTTCTGCTGAAGAAGTTGTCGAAAGAAGGAGTTTTAGGGTTGTTTAATATCCTTTATGAAAGGATTCAAGGACATTTTGTTTTCCTGATGTCCTGAAGGTATCTTATTTTCTTAGCAACTTTTTAACTTCAGAATAATTGTAATAGACTCATGGCTTGAAGTTTCTTCTCTTAACTTCTTTAGTATACAGTATTACTTTTTTTCATCCATTTCTTGTTTGAGGACATGCTTCAAGGACATGCTTCAGTGAGTAATTGTTTTTTCAAGGTTGTCCAGCAACCTGAACGTTAATTTTCTGGATTCTTTAAGGAAATCGGTTCTGTTCAGCATTTCGTCTTCTTTCTGGATGTATTTTCCTTCAATGAGTTCATCTCTGCAATTTTCAATTACGTTTTTGATTGTCTGGTTGCTCATTTCCAGATGAAACTGCAACCCGATTACTCTGTTTTCATAAATGAACCCCTGGTTTTTGCAGGCTTCGTTTTCAAAGAGCCTCTTGGCCCCACCCGGCAGGCTGAAGGTGTCTCCATGCCAGTGAAACGCAGGGAAGTCCTCAGGAATGCCTTCGAGGAGCGGGATTTCGGCTTTCTCAGCTCTTTCCGCAGATACCGGGAACCACCCAATCTCTTTATAATTATTCTTAAATACTTCCGCCTTCAGGACATCAGCCAGCAGCTGGGCTCCGAGACAGATCCCAAGCACTGCTTTTCCTCCTGTAATGGCTTTTTCGAGAAAGGCTTTTTCTTCCCTCAGCCAGGTGTATTTTTCATACTCGTAAATATTCATGGGCCCTCCCATGACTATGAGGAGGTCGAAAGTCTCGATTTTCGGGAAACTTTCGTTTTCGTATAAGTGGGTAGTTGACAGGAAATGATTTTTCTGTGCTATCCATTCGGTAATGGTCCCGGGAGTTTCAAAATTTACGTGCTGGATACAGTGGATTTTCATGTTGAATTCCTTCTGTTTGATATGTTTTTTAATAAAAATTAGTCAAGTCAGGAAATATATAATAATTTGTAAGCTTGTTCTTGCATGGAATAAATTTCAGAAGCTCAAATCAAAAACTAGGAAGTTCAAATCCAAGCTCGGATAAATTTTTAAATATCCTTATGCACGGATATTGCGAAAACTCTTTTTCGTCTGTTGTTCCTGTGGTAATTCCCGCAAAATCAACATTTGCTGCCAGGGCTGTTTTGGCATCTACAAGACTATCTCCGATATACAGCACGTTATTTTGCTGTGCATTAAGGCTGTCAATTGCGAGTAAAAGGCCTTCTGGGGATGGTTTTGGCGTTTTAACATCCTCTCCTCCAACAATAATGTCTACAAGATCTGAAATGCCGTGCGTATTTAAAGTCTCCACGATCCTGTAGTGGTATTTTGTAGTTACGATCCCCGTATTGAGTCCATCATGTTTTAACTGCCGCAGTGTGCTAATAGTGTCATCAAAAAGAACGGTGTTTTTTGACATGACCTCATCGGCTTTTTCCTTAAATAATATTTTAAAACGACTTATAAGGGCTTTATCCTTATTCGCCGTCAGCTGTACGAACGCCTCATCCAGTGATAAACCGACAGTCCTTTTTATGCTTTCAATATCACAGCCGGCAAGGCCCAGCTCACTAAAAGCGTGGTTAAAACTCGATACAATACCATCCGTTGCATCGGCAAGTGTGTAGTCAAAATCAAAAATTATGGTGTTATATTTCATTTCTTCCACTCTTGGTTCTTCGGTACTGAAACAGCATATTTTACAGCACCTTTTCTTCCGGAAATTAAGATTTTGGGAGTCTTTACCATGAGGACTATTAGTTATAAATACTATTTTTTTCTCTATACTACCTGCAGATGGGAAGAGACCTTGAAGACAACTTTTGTTGATCATAATGCTGATCATAAATTACATATAAAAATAATTCCACACATATCCAATGTTTTAAGTACTTCATTATGTTTTAGAATGTAATTTTTGTTAAGATATATCCAACACATATGAAATCCTGTCTGTTGTGAGTTAAGATTATATGATGCATGATTTCCATTAATTGAAAACCTGATTCACTGGAAAAAATAGAGGTAGTTTAGGGAATGAAAAAATATGATGTAATTGTTGTCGGGGCTGGCGTAAGCGGGCTTCTGGCTGCGCTGACACTTTCCAAACATGGGAAGAAGGTTCTTGTTCTTGAGAAAGAACGGCATCTTGGGGGAAACTGCAACAGCTATATGGTAGATGGGTATCAGGTGGATACAGGGGCACATGCGATAACCCATCTGATTGAAGGCCCTCTTCCAAGGCTGATGGATAATTACTTTGATTTTTTGCCTGTATTTGAGGAATACGGGCACTACTATGTCAGGACTGAAAATGCCTTTACCAAAGTTCCTTCGAACCTGAAAGATTTTGTAACTTTTGACGCGCTTCCGAGAAAGGACAGGCTTATCCTTTCCCAGACCCTTACGAAAGCTCTTACGCTTTCTTCTTTCGGGATAGACCTGTCGGACCAGTCGGTGTATGACTTCCTCCCGAAAAACCTTTGCAAAGATACCTATGACTTCGTGGACACGATCTCAGGTTTTCTTTCGGGAAAGTCAATGAAAGAGACCTCTGCCCAGCGTATTCTTTCTGGCAGCAGTTTTGTCAGGGACAGCATTACACAGGAGCAGTTTGATGCCATGATCGGAAGATTGGAGCCAAAAAAACGCCAATCAACCGAGTCAATTCTTTCGTCGGTGCTCCCGTACCATCTCCATGCCTCTCTTCAGTCCCGTATGGACAGAGTTGCCCAGCCTCTTGCCTCGCTTGAAAGACTTGCTACAAACAAGGTAAATTATTCCCAGGGCTATCCGAGAAAAGGGTTGAAGGCTCTGCTGAATGCCATCCTTTATTCCCTTCCTGACACGGTAGAAATAAAAGCTGAGTGCGAAGTAAAAAGTATCCTGGTACAGGATGGGAAGATCTCGGGTGTGGAGGCTGACGAAATCTATCCGGCGGATCTTGTTATCTATACGGGCTTTGCAACCGATCTCCCAAGACTTATAAAGGACCTGCCGCCGGATTATAATGAAGAGCTTAAAGGAATCGTGCATACAAAAAGTCTGACCATCTGGCTTGGTCTGAAAGAAGAGCTCCCCGAGTTCAACTATACGGGCTCAGAAATCTGGTTTAAAGACTTTGCCTACTGGGCAATGCCCATAAGCAATTATGACCCGTCCCTTGCCCCGAAGGACAAGCAGCTGGTAGGTTTTTCCTTTGTGATAAATGCGGATAGGACCGAAGAGCACGAGCTCAAAAAAGCCTATGACACCATTTTCCGTGCCCTTCCAAACATCGAAAAATACATTGATATGCAGCACGAGCAGATTATGGTGCCCGAAAAAGCCGCAGTCACAATTAACGGCAAATTCGCAGATATCCGGACTCCGATCAAAAACCTCTACATTGCAGGCACGGATACGGACAAACGCAGCATGGGGATTACCAGGGCATCGTACTCGATAATCGAGCTTTTAAAAATCCTCAATGAGGATGGAAAGCTCCATTGAGCACTAAATTCAAACTAAAAATCGAGATTCCCTAATTTACTTCCTTTTTCTCTTCTTTCTCTTTTTATCTCATTTTTTTCTCTTTTTTATCCGCTTTTCATGTCCTTTTGATCCTTTATTCTCTTTTCATTCCTGTATTCGTTCTTTCTGATTTCAGCAAAACTTATACAGACAGCCAGCCTAATGATAAAATAGAACAAAAAGAAGTTCCGAATCAAGAGCGGACCCGGAATAAATTTAATCTTATAATTCCGGTTTCTGGTGGTTGGTAAAATGTCTTCTGAAAAAGTGCCTGAAAAGGGTTCGAATCCTGATTTTGAACCTCCCTGGTTTTATGCAGCCGACGAGAACAGCCTGAAAGAAGGAAAACTTCTGCACGTTGAACCCGGGGGAAGAAATGTCTTGCTCCTTAAGACTGAAGGGGAAATCCATGCTTTCACAAACATCTGTCCTCATGCAAGGTGCCCTATGGATAGGGGCAGGCTGGAAGAATTTACGTTAACATGCCTCTGCCACGGCAGGAGATTTGATGTAAGGACAGGGGAGTGCCTCAATGATTCGCTACAGTTGAAACGGTATAAGTGGAAACTTGAGGGCGGAAAGATTGGGGTGAAAATCGAATAAAAGCGGAACGCGGCTGAGAGTGAAAAACAAATACTGATCTTGACATGAACCTTTGCCTCGAAAACATGAATCGGGAATCTGTTAATAAAGGATTTGTCAGTTAAAAAACTATATCTGCAGATTAAAAACTACATTAGTAACAGGAGGAGACAGGATTAACGGAAATTCAGATATTAAAGGAGTTTTGAGCCTTTTTTTCGGGCTGATCAGTGTATTTCTTGCTCTTTCTTTCTGGTTAGGGATTGGTAGCCTGTTCTTTACGTCATTTGCTATACCTTTCGCCCTTGCAGGTATTGTCCTTGCCAGGTCCCGTCTCAAAAAAAGTCCAGACTCAACAGCAAAAGCAGGGTTGACAGCAAGTGTGTTTGGCTTTCTGTTGAATCTGGCATCATTCGTTCTGTTTCTTGTCTTTTTCAGATAAGCCCTGTTCTCACATTTTTTACTTTGAATTGAATTTGCTCTCTACTGAAGGCTTTTTAGTTTTCTATTGAATATTATTTTTTAAAATATTTATTTGGATTTCATTTAGGAGCTTTACCAAACATTATTTATATTTAAACCTTTTTTTTAAATTATTCTCGGGCAAATTATATATATATCAGTTTTATTTGATAGGAAGTTATTTATAGATTAGATAGGTAAGAAGATTCCGTCAGCCGGCAAACAGGGCAGGTTTCCTGTACCGGACGAAAGTCATAAAACAGAAAGAAGTGATGATGGGATGACAAATACCGAAATTTTTGAAAAACTAACCAACGCGATCGTAACTCAAAACATCGCAGGCTGTGTACAGTTAACCCAGGAAGCCCTGGATGCAGGAATTCCGCCTATTGACATTATCACAAAGGGCCTCTCCCCGGGTATGAAGATCATCGGGGATAAGTTCGAAGCCGCAGAGATCTTTCTGCCTCAGATCATGATGTCTGCAAAAGCCATGAGCAGTGCAATGGAAATACTTACTCCAGAACTTGAAAAGAGCAAAGTAGAAGGAGAAGAAACCGGGCTTGCAATCACCTTCGTTGCAGAAGGAGACATCCACGACATCGGACACCGCCTTGTCACAACCATGCTCGGAGCAAACGGCTTTGAAATCCTTGATCTTGGGGTCGATGTCCTCAATGAAAACGTTGTGGAAGAGGCTGCAAAGCACAAAGGGCAAAAGGTTATCCTCGTTGGCTCGGCCCTTATGACCACCTCCATGCTCGGCCAGAAAGACCTCATGGACAGGCTCAGGGAAGAAAAGCTCAGGGACAGCTTAAAGTGCATGTTCGGAGGAGCCCCTGTATCCAGTAAATGGATCGAGGAGATCGGGGCGGACGCTACCGCAGAAAACGCTGCCGAAGCTGCAAAAGTTGCACTTAACATAATGAAATAAGCCTGGGAGGCAAAAGCACATGACATTCAAAAAATCGTTTGACTGCTATGACTTTTACGACAGGGCCAAAGTAGGAGAGAAGTGCACCCAGGATGACTGGGACCTTATGAAAATCCCCATGAAGGCGATGGAGCTCAAGCAGAAGTACGGGCTTGACTTCAAGGGAGAATTCGTCCCGACAGACAGGGATATGATGGAAAAGCTCTTCCAGGCAGGATTTGAAATGCTGCTTGAGTGCGGTATATACTGTACCGACACACACAGGATTGTAAAGTATACAGAAGACGAAATCTGGGACGCAATCAACAACGTCCAGAAGGAATTCACCCTCGGTACCGGCAGGGATGCAGTAAACGTAAGGAAGAGAAGTGTCGGGGACAAGAGAAAGCCAATTGTACAGGGTGGTCCCACAGGCTCTCCGATTTCCGAAGATGTGTTCATGCCAGTCCACATGAGCTATGCCCTTGAAAAGGAAGTAGACACAATCGTTAACGGTGTAATGACCTCGGTTCGCGGGAAACCTCCGGTCCCAAAAAGCCCGTATGAGGTCCTTGCAGCAAAGACAGAAACCAGACTTATTAAACAGGCATGCGCCATGGCTGGAAGGCCTGGCATGGCTGTCTAGGGCCCAGAGACCTCCCTGTCCGCTCAGGGAAACATCTCAGCCGACTGCGCAGGCGGGATGCAGAGCACTGACAGCCACGAGGTCTCGCAACTTAACGAACTTAAAATTGACCTGGACGCAATAGCCGTTATTGCCCACTATAATGCAAACAGCGACATCATTATGGACGAACAGATGCCGATCTTCGGAGGATACGCAGGCGGCATTGAAGAAACCACAATTGTAGACGTTGCAACTCATATCAACGCCTTTGTCATGAGCAATGCAAGCTGGCACCTGGACGGGCCGGTCCACATCCGCTGGGGTTCAACTAACACCAGAGAAACCCTTACAATCGCAGGCTGGGCATGTGCAACTATTTCCGAGTTTACGGATATGCTCTCAGGCAACCAGTACTACCCCTGTGCAGGGCCCGGTACGGAGATGTGCCTCCTCGAGGCTTCAGCCCAGTCCATCACTGACACGGCATCAGGAAGAGAAATCCTCTCCGGTGTTGCCTCAGCAAAGGGTGTTGTTACTGACAAGACCACGGGTATGGAAGCCAGGATGATGGGAGAAGTTGCAAGGGCAACTGCAGGTGCGGAAATCACAGAGATTAACAAAATCCTCGACAAACTCGTAGCCCTCTACGAGAAGAATTACGCAAGCGCACCGGCTGGAAAGACCTTCCAGGAGTGCTACGACGTGAAGACAGTAACCCCGACTGAAGAGTACATGCAGATCTATGACGGAGCAAGGAAGAAGCTCGAAGAACTAGGACTTGTATTCTAAGCCGAAAATTGAATAATTTATCTTCAAAAAATTAAGGTCCGGGAGTTCTATTCCTGGATCTTTTTTCTTACGGCTCAATCGGCTCAATCGGTCAAGTCAAATTTTCAGTTTCAGTTTCAGTTTCAAGGGCTTAAGTCTTTATGTGCTCTTAGAACCCCTTGTACAGTAATACATGTTTTCTAACCCCATGCTGCTTGCTACCGGACATGTCGGGCATATGCATCCATTTTCTTCGTTTATACAGCTGCTTTTTTCTATTGTTTCAAAGCAAAATCCACCCTTTTCCCCACATTCAACCCAGGAAGGACATTCAGGACAGAGACACATTAATGTGACCATTTGTTCCTGTTCAGCAATTGATGGAATATGCGTTTCTTCATCCATATGGTTCCCCCCTCTTCAAGAAGCTTCCACTTCCCTGCTTTAAGGTTCAGAAGCTTAGAATTACTCTGTTGTAATATTGTCTTCTATTTCTAAAATACCTATCCTGAATATTATTCCCACTTTCCGCAGTAAATTTTCGCATATTCACATTTTTTCCTGCTATCGATTTTCAATAAAACGTGGATTTATTGGACTTTTATGCAGGAGGTAAAGCAGCTATATGGTGTATCATAGAGACAAAAAACGATATCATTCAATTTTCACCAAGTTCAATTAAAAGTCCAAATTAATTTGATTTGTTTCAAAAACGCTATCAGGGAAAATATTGATTTTTGAAAAAATACTGCGGAATGTGGATTATTGAATTAGGTATCGACAAAATTGGACAAAGGAAATTTTTCAGGATTGACTGAAGAAAAAGGTTATCGGAGATTGGTAGGGAGGAAGGTTGGAAAGAACCAACTGGAAAAGGAAGGAGCAGGGGATTGGTCGGGAAGGAAGGAAGGATGGAAGGAACCAACTGGAAAAGGAAGGTAGCAGGGGATTGGATGGGAAAGGAAAGGGACCGGGAGAAACAAAGCAGGAGGCAACTATAGGGGAAGCGGACAAAGAAGTTGACTGCAAGGAAATAGAAATGGAAGATGAGAGGGTAGTTGCTCACGAGCCACGTTAGGAACGGACAGGAAGAAGGGATGAAACCTATCCTTCTAGAGTAATCGTTTCGATTCTCGTGTGTGTGTGAAATGAGGCTTTGATAATCTCGCAAGCAACCGGTATCTTACTACCGTACAATCATATATATAATTTTTGGTGTTGCTGCAGTTATTCCAGTTTAGGGCTACCCGAAATCGATCCCGGATTTGTTTGAAAATATTCTTATTTCTAAAGAAAAATAGGGAGAATTCTTCAGATCACTTTTCTTATCTTTTCCATAACAAAGCTAATATCCTCACATATCCATACTTAATTAAGAGAGAATCTGGGGGCATGCAGGATTCTACCTCTTGATGAAGACGAAGCGTTAGTGATAGGGCTGGCTTCAGTCGAGGAAAAAGACGAAGCCAGTATATTAGAGATACTTTACTACCTGTCAGAGCTTGCAGTAAAATATGCAAGAGAAGGACTGGAAAGTGATACCAAAAGATTAATCGAACGTATAAAGGAGATAGGAATAGCGTCAGCGCTTTCTGGATTGGAACTGGTTGTTACAAATACCCTTCTTCTTTACTCCCCTGTTGCAAAAGAAGCTTGCAGAAAGGGGTTGGAAAATGCCGTTGTCAGTATTGCCCTCGCTATTGGTGAAATTGGAAAGGCAGCCGGAGGGCAGAAAATGGAGGTTCCCGCAAAGATTGCAGCTTCCTGCCTTGGAGAGATGGGCAATACTGCAGCCTTTACAAGGACCAGGAAAGAAACGATAGCAGTTATTTTCGCTCTGGGGGAGATTGGAAAAAGCGTAACGAATCAAAGCCTGGGAGACGCCGCAAATAGCACGGTGACTATACTCGGGGAAACGGGGAAAGTTGCAGTAAACCAGAACTTCGAGGATGCAGCCTTAAACGCCGAACTTCTGTTACAGGAAATAGGGACAGGGGCAATTGAAAAGAACCTGAAAGAAACTGCTGATTCAAGTGTGCGTTTACTCGGGGACATTGGAAGGACTGCCGACATGCAGGGGCTTGAAAGGGTATTGCTCCAGGCAGCTTATTCTCTTGAAACCATCAAGTTTGATGCTCAGGACCGCTATCTTGTGAGTGCATCTCTCATAGCCGAAGTGGCTCTCATGGATTTTGATAATTTAGGTCTCGATAAACTGGAAGAAAAACTGAACAAAAATTGGAGAAGGAAGAGAAAGTTTCCTGACATTGAGTTATAAGTTTTTTCGAGCCTTTTAAATGAATTCCAGGTAAAAACTCAAATGCCTGAACTATGCAACATCTGCTTCTAATATGGAAGAGGCCTGAATGCCGGCTAGACCGTCTGAGACATAGACGTTTTTCCGGGGATAAAAAAATTGGGGTGTTTAAGTGTCTATTTTAAACGAAAATGGGGCAATAGACCTAGGCTTAAGCTCGGTTAAGGAAAACGATGAACTGGGTGTACTGAGGTCTATAGATTTTTTGACAGAACAGGGGACGAAATATATAAATCAAGGGCTTGAACTCGATGCAAAAAGAGCTATAATCAGCATAAGAGACATCGGAAATGCAGCCGCCCTTCAAAAAATGGAGCTTGGGGTTTTAATATCCCTCATTTCGCTGGGGAGGATGGCTGAGGCTGCAAGAGAACAGAAAATGTCCGATACGGGGTTCAGTATCATTTACTCCCTCTGTGCAGTCGGAAAGTCTGCCGTCGGACAGGAAATGGAGGCAGCAGTCAGGATCGCAGTTGCCTACCTCGGAGAGATTGCAAGCTCTGCATCCCTGCACAGGATGAAAAGGGAATCTCTAGTATCTTCTCTTGCGATAGGAGTGATAGGAAAAGAAATGTTCCGGCAAAAGAATGAAAAGGTTCCGGAGGACGGAGGTCTTCTATCTCCGGTATCAAGTATACCGCTGCCTCTTCCTCAGGGTAAAGATGAGCAATTCTTATCTGATGAGTTTCAAGGTACTCTGGGCTTCCTTACGGAACACAGAGGAGAGATTCATCCTCTCCAGTATCTTCCTGTTTATGCCGAGAAACAGTTTCCAAATGCCGATCTCCGAAATTTCGAAAATGTTATTATAAAGGCTGCTGATGCCCTCGGAACGATAATGCTTGAGCCAAAAGAAAAGTTTCTGGTAAGTTATATGCTTGTGTCAAAGCTTTCTATTGAGACCTTTAATGGTTCTGAGTACATACACGAAGCCGAATCTTTTGAATGAGTTCGGAAAGAGATCACTCTGTACCGACTTCGTTGAGAATTACAACTCCGCCAATACCCGCCAGACGATCAGTTGTTTCAATCCAGCTGTCGACGTCAAAGCAGACCTGATTCAAAGGAAACTGAGCGTTCTGATCATTGTGGCAATACCTGTGAATTAGCTGGGCTGCGCCAAGACCAAAGGCAGACTTTCCAAGACCCCTGTCACTGACTATGGTCATATCATAACTTTCGTTGTACAGCTTGACTCTGTTGACGATAGTTTTAATAAAGTCATAGCTCTGGTTAAGCTTCAGATCGTTTTTGTAGATGGGCTGCCACTTCTTGTGAAAAGTCTCATTCCAAATCTTATCGAAGGCTGCAATGAGCTTGGGATCGAAGGAAGGCTTCATTCTGATTCCGCTCAAGGTTTCAAGCTTCATACTATCACTTCCCCGCGAGTGAACTTGACACCGTTGGGTTCGTCAGAGAGTAGGAATTCGTCGCCCTTTGCCCATCCTTTGGCTTCCACGATCGATTTTGGGATGATCAGCCAATAGCTGCCATTGGTATTGTTTTTCTGTAGTTTTGCCATATTTCCGGCGATATCCTTTCAAATATATATAGTTGATTGGCTATTGGGCTAATATCGAGACAGGACTTCAAATATATCTTTATTCTTAACGTTTAGAAGCCATCTGCAAGCCCAAGACTGGACGATCAGACCAAGGATAGTATGATTTACCCTTTCCTTCGCATCCTCTTTTTCCTGCACATCCCTGTCAATAGTAATATCCAGGATATCTCCTTCCTTGCTGTCTTCAGGCACCCCAACACAAGAAATTGCATGCGCTGTCAGTCGAGAAGTCAAAAAATGGGAAATTGGCAGTCAAGAAGAAATTGCATACTCTATATGTGAATGAGTTCAGAGATGGGAAATTGGTAGTCAGGAAGAAATGAGCTGGTCCGTATCAAATATCGTTCTACTTCTCAAATCAAAAATATCTCATATTCCTGGAAACAAAGAAATTTTTGATATGATTGAATCTATAATGTATGAAAAAGACCTTGCAAAACAGTATAGAACTCTATCTATTGTCATCGGGTTGATTCCAACTGTAAATGTGGTACCAGCAGAACCTGTTATAGAAAAGATCAACACGTTGGAAAGAAAGATTGACGATATCATTATTCTACGTAGAACCTGGAGTACATGAAGATCTTATTCTACATATTGGGCCTATGACTCCATATGGAGGAGCGGAGTATGTTTTAACCATTCCTTTACAGGGAGTATCAAATTCTGAGATCCAGGAAGATTTAAAAGAAGTAACAGGTAAAAAAATAAGTCAACTGTCCATGTTTCCCAAAAAGGCAAGGCAAATCGTGGAAGAATATATGGTCAAGAATAAGATGGAAGATTTACTCAATAAATTACGCTGATTTTTAAATTCTGGCATGATCGATTTTTTTGTGCAGCAATCAACCTTTCAGGTTGATATCAGTTGCTGCCACCCTCCAAGTTGTTCCCATCTTATTTCTTCCCCATGTGGGATCGGATAATCAAATTCTCGTTTGAACACAATTATCGTCTGAACGTCATGTTCCATGCCATTTTCTAAATCGAGAGTTGCTTCATAATTGAATGGTTTCCGGTACGTTAGATTAATATCTTCTTCATAAATTAGTGAATAAGGTATTTCTGTGTCCACATCTGGTTTATATTCCCTCGAAAGGATCTGGACTCTGGCTGGGATAACATCAGTTTGTGAATTTTCAGCAAAACTGTAGTCATAGGCCTGTTTATTTCTGTAATTAATATCCATCGATAGAGTAACCTGTGTGTGCGTTTCATTAATTTTAGAGGAATTATACCAGCTGAAATCAGTAATTTCTACATTGTTCCCGGAAAAACCAGATTCAAACGGGAAGTACCAGGCAACAATTGCAATCAAAGATATTATAGTTAAAATGCCTAAGCCTATAAGGGCTTTTTTCAACAGGGATCTTTTCTGTAAGTAATATGCAAGGCCGGCTCCTGCCAGAAGAATAAAGATATAAATTGGTATGGAGGAAGAAGGGAGGTTATCGTCTCCTTTTTTATTATTTAAAAAAATATTCTCCTTGATAGTGTTGCTTTTGTTTGAATCGTGTAAATAGAATATGCCGTACTCCTTATTAGAACTAAAAGTGTTGTTTATGACAAGGTTATTGCTGGAATAGTCCATTGAAATAGCATTGGAATTGTTAGAGAAGAAATTTCTAATTAAAGTATTTGTATCAGAAGCCTGAAGATAGACACCAGAGTTTCCATTTTCTATGAGAATGTTATCTTTTAAGTTATTTGACTCTGAGATCCATAAAAGAAAGCCAGATTGTTTGTTGTTGCCAGCAATGTTATCCACTATTATATTTTCGAGAGAGACGATTAGACAAAGCCCGTATTTGTTCGTAAAAAACTGGTTATTTGTTAAGTTATTGGCATTTGCTTTACGGAGAGCAATCCCATAGTTTTCATTGTTACTGGCATTGTTGTTGGCTAAAGTATTTTGATTTGATAGATTCAGGTAAAGCCCACGTTTATTTCCAATGATGAGATTATTCGTCAAATCATTGTCTTTCGAATTAATCAGATAGATCCCATGCAGAGTGTTTGCAAATAGAGTATTATTCTCAATGCTACATCCGGAAGAGGCATTTAGAACAAGACCATCCTGAACATTTGAAATGATATTATTTTGAACAAGCGAATTACCGGCCCCGTCCAATAAGATTCCAGATACTTGGTTTTCGCCACTGTTCCCGGAAATTGTCAGGTCAGTTATTTCTACATTGTCTGATGTAACATGGACTATCGGTAGAGAAGAAACTTCAGAGTTTATAATTACATCTTCCGGGTTGCGAGAAATAGAACCGATTTTTAATTGTTTATCGATAGTAAGAGTTTCCGAATAGTTTCCTTTGTAGATCAGGATTGAGTCATTTTCCTGTGCAAAGTTTATCGCTTCCTGTATAGAAGAAAAATTACTATCATTCCCAATATTTGCGTCCACTGTAATTGTAATGGCAGATGCACAGTTGATTGAAAAAATAATCAGCAATATGGTAAATAAATTTTTGAGTTCCATATTATAACACCTCCTAATTGAAGAGGTAAAAAATAAAGAGTAAACCAAAAGGTTCACTCCAAATTTATTATTTCATACTCTTATCCCAAGTAGTAATATCCAATTGAGGAGGTGTCACTTGATTCTATGTACTCATAGATATTTTCTTCGTAGTTGAAAGTAGTATCAATTGAATTATACCAATACATCGTATTTGATCCAGTCCAAGTATTTGGATCATTTAATTGGAAGTATGGATTTATACCGTCGGAGTCGTATCCTCTAAGAACTACTGCATGGCAAGTACCCCATCTGCTTTCTTCTATAAGAAAGAACGGTCTTCCGCGATCAATCATATCTTCAATTTGATCGACTGTATAGGAGAGTGATCCAGTTCTTAAACCTTTGATTAAAGATACTCCTTGATGATCCAGATAATCTTGAGCTTCTCCAGCACTCATAGGATCACAACCATTATAATTCCAGATGCTCCATATAGTTGGATGGTTACCGGACCAGTATTCTTCAAGCATTGCAGCAGAAGCCTCACCACAAGCTTGGCTTGCAGCATCGTAGTCACCTTCTTTGTCATATATTTCCCATTGACTTCTTTGAGGAACGGTCAGATACTTACTACTTTTGATTGTTGCAGTTGGACTAACATTTTCATACATACTGATAGACGGTCCCAAGAGACCTATATTACATTCAACTCCATTCTTTATAACTTTCCCAACAATACATCCGTTTCCATCTTCATAGAATTCTCCATGTAGGTTGTATTTTCCCTTTTTATCTTGAAGATCAACGTGCGTTGCGTACATCTCTCTTGCACCTTCTTAACGGGTCATTGTCATGTTATCTACTTTAGAGTAAATAGGTTTGGCTCCCTTTGGAACATCCCATCCTATGAATACTTGAGTTGCTTCACCGAATAATTGAACTTTCACATTTTTCCCATCAAGTGTAATTACACCTTCAAGAATAACAAAATTGTTCTCATCGATGGTGCCTGACAGACTCGCTGTAGCTTGTTTTTTGGTGGCGTTTTCTGTGCTTAAGTCATTGATCTTTATATCATTTGTAGGAATGTATAGAACTCCAGGTTTTTGGTCAAGTGTTAAAGTAACCTGTTTGGGATCCAAACTTTCAAAAGCTGTACCTTTCTGTGCACCCACGGCTGGTATCAGCGCTATACCAACCATCATTATCAAAAGAAATATTCCTATTCCCATTTTGTTTCTATTCATCCATCTAACTCCTAAAAGTTGTTTTTCCCTTAGGAGTCAGGATCAGGCAAGCTTAAATACAGACAAAGCTAACATAATCACTGCCTTTTAGGGTGTATTTTATGGAGTTCGTATGAACCTGGAAAGTACTTTTGAACTCCATAAATCCCTTTTATCCAACTCCTTATAAGTTTTATGACCATCCCCATTAACAATCTACCTTTCATACTCATTTTGAGCCTGCAATTTTTCCCCGAACGTTGATTGTTAAAGATCGTGGTCAGAAATTATATATCCGAGCATCCCTCCATTCGCATTCAAGCAATCATATAATAACGAAAATAGCATGACATGGGTTCATTTTAAATTATATTTGTGAAGGTCCCACAGACCCGTGGCAAGGAAATAGCACGAAGACCGGGTCATCCCTGCTTCACCCCAAAAACACCCCTCACTTCGTCACTTCGGATATTTCCTCTTTGTTACTTTGAGAATTATTGCCCGAACTACCCTGTTTTTTACAAAGTGATGGCAAAAACAGGAACTTTTTCTATTTCTGTTAAAATATAAAGTTGTGATTTAGCCGATCTTATTCATCGTAGGGTCGGCTCGCTCCCAGCCTTTGACAAAAATACGTTTATTTCTGTGAATATTTATTCATACAGACTACGCCAAAATCGTAAAAGCAATATATTAATATACTTTTGTTGGAATGTCTTCACCTTTTGGATAGTTCAGATTTGAATTTTTAAATTCCCAAAAAATCTATCCTAATTTTTATTCCGGCATTTGGCAGAGTCATGCTGGCTCTATTCGAATACTGACAGGAAGTATTGTAAATCTCCAAACAATTTCAGAAACGTTATATTCGATTAGATACTGAACTAACACATAGAGTAAGCCAGGCAATATAGTCCTGTATATCAATCGTATTAGTGGAATTGTTTTATGCTGTGGTCTTAAACGGCAATGTCTTAAACGGCAATAAAGGATAACAATTATTGTATGTATTCAGAAAAACGAGCCTTAAGCTTGATTACAAAAGTAGACTGATAAAGAGGGGCAAAAAGATGATCACATTAAACGAAGCAGAGGCAGTCGACATAGGTTTGTCTTCAGTTGCGGAAAAAAATGAGAGCAGAGTTTTCCAGGCCCTGGATTCCCTTACAGGAATTGCAGAAGATTTTCTCTCTGAAAACGAAGAGGCAGATGCTGACAGAGTCATCCTCTCAATTTCGGATATCGCACAGGCAGCTGCAGAGGAAAGAATGGAACTTGTTACTATCAACTCAGTTCTTGCTCTCGGGAAACTGGCAAAAATTGCCGCAAAAAAAGGCTATGAGTCTATCCTGAAAAGGACTATGATAGAGACAGGGAAGCTTGGGAGAACGGCAGCTGCAGGTTCGCTTGAAGCAGGCTCAAAGGTCGCTGCTACCACCATGATGGAAATCTGGAATCTTTCCCCTCCTGAAAAGAAAGATCAGGAAGAAATGGTTGCCTTTTCTCTGCTCTTAAGAGATATAGGGGCTGCTGCTGCAGTGCAGGGGATGGAAGAAGCTTTGCTTAACGCAATAACCTGCCTTGGAGAAGTTGGAAAAAAGGTAGCTTCAGAGAGCCTTGAGGCCGAAACTATCAGCACCCTTCTGCTGCTTGAGGAAATAGGTACTCTTGCTGCGGAAAAATACTATGATGAGGCCCTGAGTTCAGTAGCCCTCTCAATTGAAGATACAGGCAAACTTTCTTTGAAGAAAAAACTTCGTGAGGCCGTGCTCCAGAGCCAGTGGGCGCTCGAAACCCTGAAAGTACAGGCTGAAGAAAAAGCCCTGACCAATTCTCCGATTGTTACGGAAATGGCTCTTGATAGCTTTAAACTCCCGGGAGTTTCGGAAACCATTGAAAAAACCGAGAAACTTCAGGAGATAAAGGAGCTTCAAGAAAAGGTTTATTCAAACCTCTAATTTGAGATGAAACGCAGAAATACTACTTTTTCCTTCCTTTTTACTTATTTTTGCTCCCTTTATTGAGTTGTATTTTTTTACCAGTTATCTTTTTCCAACTATCCATTTCAACTAACTCTCTTTTTGACCAATTGTCCTTTTTAAATCGATTGTTTTATCCCGAAATTATTTCGCGCTAAATATGTCGGTTGTAATCCCTTATCTTTTGTGAAACTTAATGGAAAAAAGATACGTTGGATCATTGCTCAAAAATCGAAAGGTGAATCTACCTCGACGATAGCTGAGATCCAGGGGATCTCAGCCCGTCGAGTTCAGCAGATCTACAAAGAATACGTTGAAACTGGTCAGCTTCCTCAAGTTGGCATTAATCTTGGAAGACCAAAGAACCCCTTATCCTCCTCTGATCAGGAATTGATTGACCAAACTTACTCTGATTATAAGTTTGGAGCCTGTTACCTTGAGATTCTCATCGAAGGCAAATATAATCGTAAGATATCTCATAACAGAATCCATAACTACCTACTTAGCATGGACCTTGCCAAGGAAAACCGAAAAAAGAAACAGAGAAGAAAATGGTGTAGATACGAACGCGAACACAGCATGTCTGCTGCACACATCGATTGGCATGAGAATCCCCTGTTAGGACTGCAAGTCTGTGCCATTCTTGATGATTCATCAAGAATGATAATTGCAGGTGGAGAGTACGTTCATTGCAACACGGAGAACACCATTAAAGTGATTGATGAACTTGTCAAAGAGTACTGGGACATATACCCTTTAAGAGAGCTCATTATGGATCATGGAAGTGAATTCGGGGCTCACAGGATTAATAAGGATGGTTCATGGGATAGTGACTTTAAAAGATGCATTGAAGAACTTGGAATCAAACCAATACTTGCAAGGGTAAGACATCCTCAGACAAACGGAAAAATAGAGAAATGGTTCGATACATATCAAAGGTTTAGAGGAGAGTTTGAATCATTTGAAGAATTCGTACAGTGGTATAACAAGAGGCCACATGGAGCTTTGAAACTTGAACAGTTAGAATCGCCACAGGAAGCATTCTGGAATAGATTACCAGTTGAGGCAAAGTTCAGAATAGGAGTGAGATTGTTTGGGTGGTGAAAACATGGACAAGAGGAAAAAAGTTTCAAAGCGAAATTATTTCAGGACAAAACACCTTTTTAAATCGATTCAATCCTTTTTAACCAGCTTTCTTTTTGACTAATTATCCTTTTTAAATCGATTCAATCCTTTTTAACCAGTTTTCTTTTTGACTAATTATCCTTTTTAGACTAATTTTTGAATCGATTTTTGAATCAATTTTCGAACCGATTCTCATTTTAAACCCTATTTTTCTCCCAATTCCCATTATTTTAGTCCGGCTTTTGAAGAAGATGAAGAGATATCGGTAAAATACGAAAAAGTAATAAGCTGCGGATTCATAATTTGTAATAACGGCTGTGAAACTGGAGGCTAAATGTGCTTTTAACAGAAGAAATCCTTCTGCTTGAGCCAGGACTTGAAGCTGTCAGGGTTCGAGAAGAGGCTCGGCTTCTCAGGATAATAGATGAGCTGAGTGAGCTTGGCGTAAGATTTTTTTCCGGTCGGCTCCCTCAGGAGGTGGCAGGCGAGACTATCGCGTGCATAAAATCCCTGGGGCTGGCAGCAGCTGATGAAAATATGACAGCCTGCGTCCTTAACTCTGCGGCTTCCCTCGGACTTGTCGGACAGGAAGCAGCAAGAAATGGAGTGGGTGACGCGGTGCTGGAGGCTGTTCTTGCTCTTAAGGCTCTGGGTGAAAAAACAGCTGACATGGAAACTCTTTTTTCTCTTCGACTGATAGCTATTTCCCTAAAAGAAGTCGGAAAAGAGGCTGTCAGACATGAGATGGAAAATGAAGCTATTGCAAGCCAATTTTGTTTAAAAGAGCTCCATGATTTTTGTATGGATTCGGAAAATGAAATTAGGACCTTCAATGAAGATTTTTTTTCTTTAATCAGGGACATCGGAAGGTGCGCTGCAGATGCAGGACTTGAAAAAGCCGCAATAAATGCCGCAGCCCTGATGGAAGATTTCTAATTTTTCGAATTTACTCCGAGGGACCCTGTCGAGATGCTGTAAAACAATTCTTTAAAGCATCTCTTTATCTTTTTTCAACTCAAGAGCAAATTCGGAGGGTACTCTTTCGTTTTTATGGCTTTCCCATATATACTTTATATATCAGTCTTAAAAATTATTTATTCTTGCAGGGGGAAGGTAGGAGTAGAACCCTTTCCCCTGCCCCGGAGATTGTGCTGTTTGTACTCACACTGCTTTTGTACTCACCCGGGTAAATATGCCAGAATCCGGTTGAGTTTTTTTAATTATATGATATATATTATGCAGGAAATGTATATAACTCTTTTCCATTTATACAAATGTTTATCTGCTTTGATCAATTAGGTCGGTACCTTTTCAGAGGACCGAGTACATAAACATATATAAAAACCCATGACTTTATAAAATCATTAATATTAAGTATAAAGAAACAATCCCACTTTTAAATTAATATTTAGTCTTTTATCAATTGGTAACTATTATTTGGAATATCCTGAAAGAATCCCCATATTTAATTTCCTGCATCCTGCAGGCAGGGTTGAACCCGCTATCCAATCCAGATAACAATACTCCTGTAACCTCTGGAAATCGTTTTTTCTACAGTTTATAGGATATCAATACCATTTTTCCCGGATGTCCGTCAATTTTTTTCGGTCTCTTTCCCTTGCTGACCTTTTGTTTATTTTTGTTAATCCTTAGATCTTCCTTTGTCATATCTATCTGTCAGATACCGGCAGATATCCTCAGCAGTTTTTTACTATTGTTTTTCCTCTTTATACTTCTTTTTGGGAAAGACTGCTTTCCTGCGCCAAACTTTAACATAAAAATCTGTAAACTCTCTAGAAATTTCCACAAATATAGGAAGACTAATATCGGAGTATTCCTATATAAATAATTTAATTCTTAAAACCAGCATTTTTTACAGTATTTGACTGCAAAGGGGTTTAAACATGTTCTCATTGAACGAACAAAAAGCTATTGAACTTGGAGAATCTGGAGAAAAGGCAGTAAGGGAACAAAACGAGTATGATGCACTCCAATATATTGAATACCTCCGAGAACTCGGAAAAGAACTGTTCAACGGAGATTTTGAAACTGATTTAAAAAGGGTTGCGATTTCACTCAGGAATATAGGCAACAGAGCCGTTCAGAAACAGATGGAAACTGTTGCATCCAATGCTGTAGAAGTTATTGGTACTCTTGCGGATCCTTCCATCGAAAAAAACTTCTCTAATGCCCTCTGGTCTTTCTCAAAAGCCGCGCAGGAAATAGGAAAAGGGGCCTCACAAGCAGCGATGCTGGAGTCGGCAGGAAAAGCGGTTAAGGTTCTTGATATGATCGGAACAGGTGCCGTTGAAAAAAGAATGGAAGTTGTAACCCTCTGGACAACCATGTCACTGGAAGAAATTGCCTACCTTGCAGGCCAAAAACAACTTGAAGATCTGAGCAACGCAGCAAAGGATGCAAGGGAAGGAATTATAAAAGCTTCCGAAGAAGCCGGGTTTGTTCCCAGGGAACAGATCGAAAAATACCCTCAACTCATCTCTCAGACTGTAAGTCAATTCTCAGATATGCAGAATCTTCAGCCTGCGGGCTATGGGGGCAACAGGCCCAATGAGGAATTCACAGAAGAGGAATTCTTCGAAGAAGAAGCTGAAGAAGAAGGTGAAGGTAAGGAAGAATAACCTGAAACCTGAACTACTGGAAAGGAAAAATTAAAGGTCAGGCAGAAAAAAGTTCCTGGCTGTTTTAAACAGCTGGCTGCCTTTTAGTAAAATTTTTTGAAATTTCAAGGAATCTTTCTATAATTTTTAATCCTTCGGGGGTCAGCACGGATTCAGGATGGAATTGCAGGCCGTAGATAGGGTACTTTTCATGTTCAACTGCCATGATGGTTCCGTCTTCTGCCCGCGCAGTAATCTTTATTCCGGGGGCCGGTTCCCCGATCTCCAGGGAGTGATAGCGCCCGGCTTCAAACTGCTCATTAAGTGTTGTAAAGAGCGGAGATTCCGTATGCTGGATCCTGGAACTTTTTCCGTGTACCGGTCCCACCTTACATCTCCTGACAGGGCCTCCGAAGGCTACATTGATTGCCTGGTGTCCTAGACAGACTCCAAGAAGAGGAATTTCCCTGCCCATTTCCCGGATAATCTCCAGACAGTTTCCAATGTCTTTCGGGTCGGACGGGTTCCCGGGCCCGGGTGAAATTACCAGCGCATCAGGCTTTATTTCCCTTAGTTCTTCCAGGGTAACCGTGTTTGGAAGGACCAGAGTATCTTTTTCGAAGTACGAAATGTAGTCCACGAGGTTCCATACAAAGGAATCCTTATTATTTATGAAAACAATTTTCACCTGAAAACACCTCCTGCAGCTTTGGTTTCCTGAGTTGCCTCTACACTTCCTTTTTCCTCTGAAATCCTTTTCATTAAATTCATTTTTCCTGAATTGTTAATTTTTAAATTTTTACCCACGGACTTCACCCCCATAGTTATCTTCATTTATCGCCGTTTCCCAGATTTGCCGTTTCCCGGATTTGCCATTTCCTGGATCCGGGCTCATTTCTCAACCCGGATTTCTCCGCCGATAGCTGTAAGCATTGCTGCCATTTTCCGGTCTGTTTCCCTGAACTCATACGCAGGATCTGAGTCCGCAACAATTCCTGCCCCTGCCTGCACAGAAGCCTTTCTTCCCTGTATAAGCAGGGTCCTGATTACAATTGCAAAATCAGCATCTCCGTTCCAGCTGTAGTACCCAACCCCACCTCCGTAAATTCCTCTTGGGACAGCTTCACGTTCGGAAATAATCTCCATTGCCCGAATTTTCGGAGCCCCTGAAAGTGTTCCTGCAGGAAATACCGCCCTGAAGGCATCGAATTGGTCACATTCGGGCCTTAGGGTTCCCGAAACCGTGCTTTCGATGTGCTGGACATGGGAATACTTCAGGACTTTCATAAAACCTGAGACCTTGACCGAGCCGCTTTCCGAAACCATCCGGACATCGTTTCGTCCGAGGTCAACTAGCATTACATGTTCCGCCCTTTCCTTTTCGTCGTTGAGCATGTGTGAAGCCAGGGTTTCGTCTTCAGCTTCGGACTTTCCCCTCGGACAGGTGCCTGCAATGGGGTTTATTATAACAGTGCGTTTGTGTACGGTCAGCAGGGTTTCAGGGCTTGCCCCCACAATTGCAAGGTCCCCAAACTCAAAGATATACATGTAGGGACTCGGGTTTATTGCCCGGAGCTGTATGTAAAGCTCGAAAGGAGACTGTTCCATTTTAAACTCGCATTTCCTGGAAAGGACGACCTGGAAAATATCTCCTGCAAAAATATGCTCCTTTGCCTGGAGTACGGACTCCTCAAATCCCGACCGATCAACGCTGCAGACCTGCACATTTGAATTTGGGGCTTTTGCCGGACCGGAAACATCTGTGCCTGATGCAATTATTCCTTCTGCTGCCTTTGCTGCATCTTCCGGTTGAGTAGCTTTTTTAATTACGGAGTAAAACCGTTCTGCTTCCGAGAGAGCTTCTTCGTACACCTGTTCTGCATCCGAACCCGGGCTTACGAAGGGGGTGAGAACTATGTAAACCTCTTCAGTCAGGTGGTCGAGGACAAAACTCTTCGAAACGAGGAGGTACTGAAGGTCGGGAATGTCGGACTCAAAGCCCTTCTCGACTCCTAACCAGCTGTCATAGATTGCGTCGTACGCAGTATAGCCGATAGCTCCCCCCAGGAAAGTCTGCCTCGCAAAACGCCTGGAATTGAGAAGTTCTATCCCGTTTGCCGGAGGAAAAGCCAGGCGGAGAGCATCGAAAACATCTTTTCCTCTGGGAATTGCAGCCGTAAACTTTTCCGGACCTGCATTTTTCTTTGATTCATTTTCTTTTTCTGCGGTTTCCGGGCCGCAGACTTCCTCCATCTTTGTGCAAATCGCTTCAAAGAGAGGAGAAGCTTTCGGGTTCAGGAGTTCAAGGGAAATTTTTCGGTCATTTATTTTCAGCACGGCATCGGGGTCGTTTCCAACAAAAGAGTACCTTGCCCTGCTTTCCTGCTTTTCCACGGATTCCAGCAGGTAAGAGTAGCCTGTTGTCCCTGAACCCCGCAGGGCTCCGTAAAGTTCGAGGGGAGAGCAGGCAGGGGAACAGCCTTCTACTTTTGCAAAGAGCTGGACAAGGCCCGGCTTTTCGAGCCCGGAGACAAGCTCCAGAAATTCTTCTTTTCCAAGATCAAAGGAAAGCATAGGTACACCTCACTTCTTCAATAAACTTCCTGACTTTCACAGAATCTTTTTTCCCCTGGGTCTCTACCCCTGAAGCCGTGTCCACAGCATAAGGGGAAACAGACCTGATAGCTTCCTGCACGTTTTCAGGTTTTAGCCCGCCTGCAAGGATCAGGGGAAGTTCTGTTTCTTCGGCAATTCTCCGGCTCAGGTCCCAGTCATGTACACAGCCTGTGCCGCCGGTTTTTCCGGCAATCCCCGAGTCCAGAAGCACGCTATCCACAATCCCGCTCTCTTCCAGCTCGCGGACCTCCTCAAGAAGACGAGTTACAATGTTATGGAGTTTGGGAGCCTCCTGCTCGGCGGGCACGGAAAGGGTCTTTATGATTGGAATATCAGCTTTTTCTCTTACAGCTTTAAGTTCGCTAAGGGGTAGATCCGAGTGGATCTGCACTATATTCGGCTTTACTTTCTCGATAAGTTCGAGGGCAGAGGTGGAAGTTTCAGGCATTATTACCATTACCGAATCAAGGCATTTCGGGACTTTTGAAATAAGGGCAGCCGCGGTGTCTGAATCGAGTTTCCTCGGGCTTTCCACAGGGACTTCCGTGATGAAACCCACGGCATCGGCACCGTAGAGGGCTGCAAATTCTATGTCTTTCGGACTGCGGATCCCGCAGATTTTTACCCTTGTTTTTATCCTTGTTTTTGGCCTTGTTTTCATGCCTTTTCCCCGGAAGCCGGGCTTAACACGGATGTATCGGAGGAGGCAAGAAACGCTTCTCCCGGGCAAGAGCCCTCTTTTTTGCCCTGGATGGAAAGTTCGGCAGTGAAATTTCGAAACTGGTTGAACTTGACCATGACTTTCCCGCTGTCAATCGCATCTTCGGCAATCGGAATTGCCTGCCGGATCGAGCCCACGATCCCGCTTACGTACAGGGCTGCAGCGGCATTCAGGATAACAAGGTCCCTCTTCGGTCCTTTCTGTCCCTTAAAGATGCAAAGGAGATCACGGGCATTTTCTTTCGGAGTGCCGCCCTTGATGTCTTCGGGCTTTGCCCGCAGCATGCCCATGGCCTCTGGAGTGATGGTGTATGTGGAAACCTCTCCGTCTTTTAATTCCGCAACAAAAGTTTCTCCGGTGTTTGAAATTTCATCCATCCCGTCCCCGTGCACCACAAGGGCATGTTCGGTCCCAAGCTCGGCAAGGGCATATGCTATCGGCTCACAGAGTTTTTTATCAAAAACACCCACAACCTGCCCTTTTGCTCCTGCCGGGTTTGTCAGGGGTCCGAGGATATTGAAAACCGTCCTTACCCCGAGCTTTTTTCTGACTCCTGCAACCCGCTTCATTGCAGGGTGGAAAACCGGGGCGAACATGAACCCTATCCCTATCTTTTCAATGGTCTTCCTGACCTGTCCGGGGGTAAGGTCCACTTTGATCCCGAGAGCTTCAAGGACATCCGAACTTCCGGACATTGAGGTTGCAGCCCTGTTTCCGTGTTTGGCTACAGGAACTCCGGCTGCTGCGGTCACTATTGCAGCTGCTGTTGAGACATTGATCGTATTGAGCCCGTCTCCTCCTGTCCCGCAGGTATCAATGACCCTGAAAGGAGTGACAGGTTTGATGGTATTTCCGGCTTGTTTCATGCCCCGCACAAAACCCGCGATCTCCTGCGGCTTTTCTCCTTTTGCCCTCAAAGCTAAGAGGAATGCTCCGATTTCTTCGTCTTCAGCTGTACTGAGAATTTCTCCTATTGCGGCTTCGGCTTCTTCCGAACTCAGATCCGAGCCTTCTTCCAGTTTCTTGATGTATTCTTTCATTCCTTTCATTCGTCTGCCTCCTTTTGAATTTCCTTCAATTTGCTCCAAGTATGCCGGATTTGAGTTCCCTTGCAAGGGCTTCCAGCTTTTCGTTTACGCCATTTCCTTCTTCGATGATCCTGACAAAAACCGAGCCGACAATTACAGCATCAGCTCCGGCTTTCCTTACTTCTGCAGCTTGCTTTCCGGTCGAGATCCCGAACCCCACGGCTTTCGGAATGTCGGTTTTTACCCTGGAAAGCAATTCTTTTGTGGAACCTGAAACATCCGCTCTGGCCCCCGTAACCCCGAGCCTTGATACCAGATAGATGAAGCCCGAGCCTCTCTCCAGAATCTTCCGGATCCTTGCATCGGTCGTTGTGGGTGCGACCAGAAAGATCAGGTCAAGTCCGTACTTTTCACAGCTGCTCTTCAGGTCAGCTGCTTCTTCTACCGGGATATCCGGGATGATGAGTCCGCTTATCCCGGCGTCTGCGGCATGTTCAACAAATTTGTCCACGCCGTATCTGAATACCGGGTTGTAATAGGTCATGCACACAAGAGGGACTTCAACCCCAAGGCCCCTGACAAGCTCAAAGTAGTGTTCGATATCCATTCCCGCTGCAAGTGCCCTCTGTCCTGCTGCCTGGATGGTCGGCCCGTCAGCTACGGGATCTGAAAAAGGAAAACCGAGCTCGATTATATCCGCACCCCCGTTTACCAGGGCTTTTACAATCCCGAAGGTTGCCTCTGCCGAGGGATCTCCTGCCATCACGTAGCCAATGAGGGCACCTTCTTTTTTCTGCTTCAGCTCGTCGAATTTTTCGGAAATTTTTTGCCTTCCATGCTCGGTTGCCCTAAGTTCAGTTGCCATTTCAGACCCCCCTTCTAAGGCTCAGGACGGTTTCCAGGTCTTTATCTCCCCTTCCTGAGAGGTTCACTACCACAAACTCTCCAAGTTCTCCTGACTCTGCGGCTTTTTTCAGGTAGGCAAGGGCATGGGAGGACTCGAGGGCAGGAATGATCCCTTCAAGCCGGCTCAGTTCGTTAAAAGCGTCAAGCGCTTCATCATCTGTGACATAGCGAGCTGTAACCCTGCCGCTTTCCGAAAGGTAAGCAAGTTCAGGGCCGACCCCTGAGTAGTCAAGCCCTGCTGATACGGATTCTGATTCAAGGATCTGTCCGTTTTTGTCCTGCAGGATCTTTGTCCTGGCTCCGTGCAGGATTCCTTCTTCTCCGATACAGAGGGAAGCTGAGTGAAGAGCAGCTTTTTCCGTGCACTTCAGCCCTTTTCCCCCGGCTTCTACGGCAATCAGCTTGACTTCCCTGTCTTCTATAAAGGGATGGAAAGTCCCCATGGCATTGCTCCCGCCGCCTGCACAGGCGATGATAGAATCAGGCAGCCTGCCTTCTTTTTCCATTGCCTGCTCCTTTACTTCCTTCCCGATCACGCTCTGGAAGTCCCTTACGATCATGGGATAGGGATGAGGCCCGACCACCGACCCGATCAGGTAGTGGGTGTTTTCAATATTGGTAACCCAATCCCGCATTGCCTCGTTGATTGCGTCCTTGAGGGTTTTTGAGCCGGTCTCCACGGCTCTTACCTCCGTCCCCATGAGTTCCATCCTGTAAGCATTCATCTGCTGGCGTTTGATGTCTTTTGCTCCCATGTAGACAATGGTCTCAAACCCAAGGGTTGCTCCCACCATGGCTGTTGCAGTCCCGTGCTGCCCTGCCCCGGTCTCAGCAATCAGCCTGGTCTTTCCCATGAACTTTGCAAGCAGAGCCTGCCCGAGAGCATTGTTGAGCTTGTGGGCACCCCCGTGCACCAGGTCTTCCCGCTTGAGATAGACTTTTGTCCCGTATTTCTTGCTCAGGTTCCGGGCAAAGTAAAGGGGCGTTTCCCTTCCTGCAAAGTCCCTGAGGTAGTGGTCAAGCTCTGCAAGGGATTCGGGGTCGTTTTTGTACTTCTCATACCCCACATCCAGCTCTTCCAGAGCCGGCATTAGGACTTCGGGTACGTACTGCCCCCCGTATTTTCCATACTTTCCTTTTAGCTGAAATTCTGAAACTTTAGTTTCTGTCAATTTGATTACTCCCTTGTATCCTGATTGAGTCCTGATTCATGATTCTTGATTCATGATTTCGTGAGTCAAAGTTTTGAATTCTGAATTTTTTGATTCCCGATTTCGTTCGTTGTGATCTATGAACAGAATTTAGTTTTGAAACGAAAGCTGATTTTTCAACCTCGTTTCTGCAGGCTGAAAAACCCGAAAAGCCAAAGAAAAGCAGTTATTCACGCCAGCAAAAACTCTGGACGAATTCTTTTGTTTTCTCAAAAACAGAGTCGCTTTCCATAAGTGCAGACCCTATCAGCACAGCATCAGCCCCTGCCTCTATCACGCGCCTTACATCCGCAGGACTGTTCATCCCGCTCTCGCTTATGATGATGTGACTGGTCCCGTGGTCCAAGTCGTATTCCCGGATAAGGGGGGCAAGTGCTTCTGTGGTAGCCAGGTCGATTTTAAGGGTCTCGAAGTTCCGGTTGTTAATCCCGATGAGCTTTGTATCGGTTTCCAGCGCAAGTTCGAGCTCTTCACTGTTGTGGACCTCAACCAGCGGCTCAAAGCCCTTTTCAAGGGCAAGGTCAACAAAGGCATCGAGCTCCGGTCCCAGGATACCTGCAATCAGGAGTATAAGGTCACTTCCCGTTTCCTCAAGCTGCCGTCTGTCAATTATGAAGTCCTTTCTGAGCACAGGCAGACATACGGTTTTCCTGACCTGTTTCAGGTTTTCGAGTGAACCCCGAAAAACCCCGGGTTCGGTAAGGACGGAAATTGCAACAGCTCCGGCCTCCTCCATCTCCCATGCAAGCTCGGCAGCCTCTGCCGGTGGGATTTCCCTGAAACTCTTCCCCGGTGATGCCGGTTTGACTTCCGCAATTACAGGCATCCGCCCGTCTGCCCTTACAGCTGCAACAGCTGCGATAAAGTCCCTTTTCTGGAACTGAGGCTGCGTTTCTTCCGTATGGATGTCGGCCCCAAAATTCTGGATCCGGGTCTTTGTTGTATTGAGGATGTGGAGGATTGAATCGTGCATTAATCATCACTGGTGTATATTTGTGTACAACAATGTCTAATACCATACTTGCTATAAAAAGCTTTTGGATGAGGATAAACTGTTGCTGATTTTATAAAATTTTGAGGATTAAATAATAATAGTTTTATTTATATTTATACCTGTAAATAAAATTCGGAAGAAAAAGCCAGCACACAAAAACATCACATAAATTCTTTAAGATTGCAGGAACCGAGTTAAAAAGGCTACAGACAAAATGAACTTCAGTAGGATGAGAATAACCGAATTAAACAAATTTATTTTGTTCATACATTCATATCTTCAATAAATCCCCGTGAACTCTTAACCATGCTTTCCTTTCTTCATAATCCGGAAGGATTTTCTGCACCTCATTCCAGAAAGCCTTTGAGTGGTCTTTATACTTTGTATGGCAGAGTTCGTGGACAACCACATAGTCAATTATGGACATTTTAGCCATAATAACCCGCCAGTTGAATCTCAACTGATTTGTCTTCGAACAGTTTCCCCACTTGTTTTTCAGGGTCTGGATCTTTATCAGAGAAGGCTTATCATCAAAATACAGCAGATACTTTCTGGCCCTCTGTTTGAGAACCTTTTCCGCTTTTTCGTGGTAGAAATTGATGAAAAGGGGTTGTATGATTCGAGGATAGTCATATTCAGGAACATTTGCAGGCACATAAGCCATGAACTTGCTGTGAGTAAAGGTCAAGACCCCCTTTATAATCAATTATATCGGATATTTTAGTTAACCCTTTAATTTCCCACTCTTCCGGAATCACTCCCAGTTCCGTTTTCTTATCCCCATTCGCACTTCAGCGTTTTTATTTTCCATCTGCAAGCCTCTTTTCCTGTTCTATCAATTCCCTTTCTCTGGTAAGTTCTTTCTTCAATTCTTCCTCGCTTGGCAGGTAAAGTTTGTATTTTGAGGCAAAAAGGGTCTTGCTTTCGTTAAGCAGAGTATACTTTACCATTGCTTCGTTTTTGTTTGAGCAGAGGATGAGGCCGATTGTGGGGTTGTCTCCGGGCTGCTTTTCTTCTTTTTCGAAGTACCGGACGTAGAAGTCTATCTGGCCTATGTCCTGGTGGGTGAGTTTGCCAAGTTTGAGGTCTATTAACACGAAGCACTTGAGGATGTAGTTGTAAAAAACAAGGTCGATGTAGTAATGATCTCCGTCAACCGTGATCCTTTTTTGACGTTCCACGAAGGCGAAGCCGGCTCCCAGTTCAAGGAGGAATTCCTGAAGGCGGCTGATGAGGAGGGCTTCAAGATCTTTTTCAAAAAAGTTTTGCTGCTGCTTTATGCCCAGAAATTCGAGGACATAGGGATCTTTGATCAGGTCTTTTGAGGTTTTTATCAGGTTGCCCTGGGTCGAGAGTTTCTTTACTTCGTCAGGGTCTTTGCTTAATGCGAGCCTTTCATAGAGCAGGGAATTGATCTGCCTTTCCAGTTCCCGTGTGCTCCATCTGTTTTTGGCAGTTTCAATAAGATAAAAGCCTCTTGCATCTTCATTTTTTACGCTGCTTAATAATCTGTAGTGAGTCCAGGACAATTCGCCAAGCAGTGCTTGGCGAATTGGGAATGCTGTGTAAAAGTTTCTCATGTACTTTAAATTCGACTTGTTGAAGCCTTTTCCGAATTCATTAGTCAATCTTTCGGCAAGTGTTTGAATAAGAAATGTTCCGTACTCTGCCCTGTTGCTCCCTTTCTGTTCCTCTTCAACAATTATTTTGCCTATGTTCCAGTAGGCAAGCACCAGATTGGAATTGATACTTTTGTAAACATTATCTCTTGTGTGTTCTATTATATTTTTTACTTCGGCATATATTGATTCAAAATCTCTGGAGAGCCCTTCATTCATTAAGTCCCAGCTCCTTCAAAATTACGATTTTCACCATTAAAGACCCGCAAACATACGATTTTTCCTTTTCATCAAATTCGCCAGGCAGTGTTTGGCGAATTTAAAATTTTGTTAAGTTGGCTGTTGCAGGATATTCTTACCCTGAATTCATCACGCAGCGCGTGACAAATTTGAGAATTCACAAAGTTGGTTGCTATTCCACTTTTGTCTTCAATAGGTCGTTCAGTGTTAAACTCTTAATTTTCTGATACTCTTCTTTTACATGGAATCCGATATTTGCGTTTCTATTTTCTAGAAGTAATTATGTTCCTTGAAGTAATTATGTTCCTTGAAGTAATTATGTTCCTTGAAGTAATTATGTTCCAGCCGCGCTTCAGCGCGGGACAAAACAACAAAAATCAACTCCTCCGGCCGGATAATATCCACAAATAAAAGAACCTCATGCCCACAATTACAAGGACCTCTCCGAACCTCAAAAAGAAAAAAGAATAAGTGGGACTCGATCACAAAAATCCATAAAGTCTTGCAGGTTCCCCTCCTCCCTGTTACTTCTTAAATGTGGTCATAAATCGTGACCATTGCCTTTGTTATCTTGTACATGTCTTCAAGTATCGGAGTTGTGGCTTCAGGCTGTCCCAGGGTTGCATTTGCAGCGTCGAGCATGTCCTGCGGATATACGAGGCTTGTGTTCATTTCCGAAACTTCACTGTCGAAGCCATTCATGGCTGAATTTGCTTTACTCATGTTCGTGGGATCTTCCACAAAAACAATCGTTGAGTCCACAGTATCTATGCCTGTAGACGTTCCCTCTATTGTGGGCCGCAGGAAGGGATATGACTCTCACTCTTAATATAAAGGGGGATTTCACACCCCGGGAGCTAAGTGAAGCCATCCGTGCAGCGCTTGATCAGAATGAGCGTGTTGCAAAATACAAAATAAAAAAGTATTCGAGTATTTGTGAGAATTTCGAGAAAAAGTATGGGATGGATTCAGACCGTTCTATGAAAAAATTTGATTCCGGTGAGCTTGGAGACGGCGATGACTTTTTCGATTGGTATGCAGTAAAAAAAGGCCTTGATACCCTGAACGAAAGTTTAAAGATCATCTCGGCAATTGAAATATGAACCTGCCAAAGACCAGAAATCAGCTTCAACCTCACCACCACCCCTCCTTTCCTCGCAAGTTTTATATATAATCGCACTCAAATAGTAATATTGTATAAAAGTCTCTAAAATTGGAGAGTGTTTTTTCAGGTAATGCTGCACCCAGGGATCAATTCTAACGAACCTTCAGATGCAACTTTTGAAGTTTTCAGCTTTTTATCTCGTTTTAATGGCTTCAAGCAAGCTACGTTATACGTTTTAAAAAGTGGGAGCATTATTTAATTTTTAAGCCGGTTGAAAACTGAAAATAAATTACCTGAACCGAATTCCAAAAAAGATACAAAAACTAAGGAAACCAGAACCAAAAAACACTCTTTAGAGCCTTTATTCGTGAGGTTAGAAACAAGATGTCAGACGAATCCGATGATTCAGACAGTAGTGATAGTAGCGATAGTAGTCGTCAGAAAATGTTCACAGCAGCCGGAATGGTCCTGTGTGTCATACAGTTTGCCTTCTTCATGGGCATGATTTTGATGTTCATGAAGATGGACTTTGCCCAGGGCTTCAAGTTCATGCTGCTTGCATATTCTTCAGCGTTCATATATAAGAACATGGAGAATTCCGGGATAATCCGGTTTGTAACTCGGAACTGATGACGGTGTGGATTTAACCAAATCCACACTTGCGTACATACCTATCACCTGTCCTGTATCTTATTTTACCTATTTTTTGATATTTCTTTTTTGGATTTTGTTCTTATCAAACACAATTTTCGAATCTGCCACTTTTCATGTTAGCCATATGTTTCTTGTCAGCCGTAGCTGCCTGCTTTTAAAAAACGATGCCAAGAATAAACAGAGCGACCAGGATAAATATGATCAGCAGAACCTGTTTGCGCTTCTTTAGAAAGCGGAAACAAAGAAGGGAGTTCTGTCATATAATTTTTTAAATCATATGAGCGTGATTAAAATACTTATTTTTGTGATCTTAGCCTCATGCATCACATATTCTTTAGACTCTTGAGGATGCAACTAATTAATAAATAGAAAAAGAGATATAGGATAAATTTTTACTATCAGCAACATTTTTAGTATCAGCAACAAATCTTCTATGGGATAAACATGGACCTTACATTGCAGATTGATACCGACTACTCGCTGCAAGAAGCAAGCGAGGTTATTCACTCGGCTCTGGAACATGAGAAACATCTTGCGAAATACAAGGTATACCGCTATGCCATGATCTGCGATGAATATGAAGACCAGTTCGACCTGATCTCCACGGAATTCATACAAAAATTCGAAGCCGGCGAATTTGTTATGGACGATGAAAAATACTTCGACTGGTACGCCGCAAAAAAAGGGCTTGACCACTGGAAGAAAAGACTTGCTGTCCTTGATGCTGTCAGGTTCTAACCGGCAGAATGCCTCTTGCCAGAAGGACCATACCCTTTCCTGCAGCTTTTTGTCCGGATCTGGAAAATACTTTCTTAATTTTTTTTAATTGTCTTTCTGTCATTTTGCCTATTTTTCGTTTTTTATTTTTATCTCATCCTATTATTTTCCGCATATCGCAAAGTATCTAACTTTTATAGCAATGTTTAAATAACTGTTCTGACATAGTTCTGACATTAATATTTTTTTAATGGTGTTGGAATGGGGGAGCAAGTCAAACTAACAGATCTGGTTTTTCTGTCCGATAAAAGGAAAAAACTTCTTCTTTATCTGAAAGATAAGCCCAGGAGTATGGCCGAGATTCAGGAATACCTTTCATCGGACCCTGTTTCAATTCTTCCTCAACTCAAGAAATTAAAAGAAGGTAACCTTATCGTACAGAAAGGACACAATTATGAGCTTTCTCTAATGGGGCTTGTGATCGCTGCCCAAATGCCGCCTTTTCTGGACACCCTTGAGGTTCTGCAGAAAAACTTTGACTACTGGGTGAAAAGGAACCTTGAAGGAATTCCTCCTTTTTTGCGCAAAAGACTTTTTGAACTGAAGAACTGCAAACTAATCCTTCCGGATGTGAGCCATATGTTCGAACTTAACCCTGAATTCGTAGAAAAACTTCATCTTTCCACGCATATTCTCGGTTTTGCTTCCTATTTCCACCCTTCTTTTACCACTCTCTACCCGGAAATCGCAAAAAAAGGAGTGGAAATTTCTTTGATATTTACGGAACCGGTGCTCCAGAGGTTTGAAAAAGATTTCAGGGAAGAAATGTGCACTTTCCTTAATAACGAAAATGTCAAGGTGTTTCTCTTCCCGCAGGACGCCAAAATTGCAGACTTTACGGTAACAGACAGGTTTTTTTTACTCACGCTTTTCCCCAAAGAGAAAATCTTTGAACACGAAAGCCTGCTGTGTTCCGAACCTGAAACCCTTAAGTGGGGAACCGACCTTTTTTCGCACATGTTAAAAGAAGCAATTCAGATAAAAAAGATTTGAACTTCCTGTCCTGCATGAATTTCAGATTCTTGAACTCGTATTCGACAGAATTAACTCGACATAAATTACTGCAAACCGGTCAAAATCAATAACTTTTTTGTCTGGTTGTCTAACCGTTGCCTCCCACTAATTTTTCCTTTGCAGTGCTCAGGCTTAAGCCCTGTTACCGTCTTTCCTCACTTCCCTTTTTCTTTAAGCCATAAACTCTTACCAAAGGCAAAAAGACGTTTAAAAAACTCAGAAACTATCTGTTTTTCCAACCCTGAATACACAGAATACAGTATGTGCTAAATCTTTAGGTTAAGGGTCGTCCATGCCCGGAGACATTAATAAAGCAACTGCCTGGAAGATGACGTTTTTAATCAGGAAAAAAGCTGCCAGGGTAGGTTAAATCAAAAAGCTTAGTATTTCGGACAGCAATTTCCATTTAAAATGTTAGCTTATTTATGTAAAGAAAGATTGGCAATATATCATAAGAGAAGAAGAGTTCTGTCTTATAAGTAAACCTTAGGGTCTTCCAGACTCAGAGGCAGCTTAATAGTTTATGAGATTTACTTTTCCATAGGAAGTTAGAAAAAGTAATATTCTCCAGGAAGTAGAAAGAACTTTATTTGGGTATAGTGATGGAGCGACCTTGTTTATGACAGAAGACATAAATTTGCAGTACAAAGACCCATCGGATTTCAGTTTAAAATAAAGGTAGATGTTAGCTTGAGGTAAACCTGGATCTAAAATCAGCTCAGAGATATCTCTCATATATCAGGCAGAGTGGACAAGGGGTAGTGAGATGTCAGCAGAAAACCTGAAAGCAAATAGGGTGCGTTAATTGAAGCAAATAACGGTGTTAATACTTCTAGTCTTAGTGCCTATCCGAAAAGTCGGTAATGCGATCGAAAAGTTACAGCAGGTCTATAATAGCAGGGCGTCCTCTTCGGTTTTGCATATTGCTAATGGTAAGTTACAGTAGGTCACAACACTTTTCGGATAGGCTCTTAATATCTCCGATATTATCAGTTTTTGTGGGTTCGGATTTGAGCTCTGCCGCAGAGAGTGAAAACGTAACGGTTACTGCGGATTTTACAGCTTCTCCGGTGTCAGGAGAAGCCCCTCTAACAGTACAGTATACTGACAACTCAGCAGGGATTCCCACAGCCTGGGAATGAGATTTTAACTCGGATGGAGCAATAGATTCAACCGAAAAGAACCCCCTTTATCTGTAACTGCTCAGAGGACTTATTCTGCCACCCTGAACGCCATTAACGGCACTGCCAGGGGCAGCACGATAAAATCGAACTATATTACAGTGGGAGAGTTGCCTGTGTTTTCCTTTAATGTATCTCCTCAGGAAGGGTATGCTCCGCTTGCGGTTCAGTTTAACGATACTTCCACAGGCAACGTTACTTCCTGGCTCTGGGATTTCGAAGACGGCGACAATTCCACTTCCCAGAACCCGAGCCACGAGTATACCGGCTCAGGAACTTATTCCGCAACCCTCAATGTCAGCAATATCTATGGGTACGACGCTGTGATCTGGACTGACTACATTGAAGTCGGGGAGGAAGATGACAGCAGCGGATCTGGAAGCTCCGGCGGAACCTCTTCAGGAGGAGGGGGAGGTTCTCCCGAGCATGCAAGTAATGTTGAAGTCAAGGAACTTGCCCAGGAATTCGTTACAATCGGAGACCGCATAAAGTTCGAGTTCACCAAAAATGCCACTGCTGTTATGTACGTGAAGTTCGATTCAAAGAGAAACATCGGAAAGGTCACAACCATAGTTGAACAGCTATAAAGGCAGGTCTGTTCTGACCCCGGTAGAACCCTCTGGACAGATCTACAAATACCTGAACATCTGGGTAGAAAATGAGGGCTTTGCAAGTCCCGAAAACATCGCCAACGCCATTATCGGGTTCAGAGTAAAAAGGACCGAGATCACGGAAAGCGAGAACGAAGGCCCGACGGTATTCCTCTACAGGTACTCAGAAAGGAAACGGAATGCTCTTCCCACGCGTAAAACGGGAGAAGATAGTTATTACATGTATTTTGAATCAAAGACCCCGGGGTTCTCGCCATTTTCAATTATAACGGGCAAGAAAGCCGTAGAGTACACGGAGGAAGGATCCGTAGAGTCGGAACCTCTGGCGCTTTCCATAAACAGCAGGCAAGAGATGCCGAACGCTTCTTCCTGAGCCATGCCCCTGGCTAAAGAAAAAGACTGATCAGGAGTTTCCACAGCCATCAAGGTTTTTGTCGGGTTTATGGTAATATTCCTGATAGGGATTGCTATAACGGAGAAGAAAAAATAAGAAAGATAAAAAATAAGAAGAAACAATAAAAAATAAGGTAGTTATGAAACAGTTTATAAAAATGGAAGGGCTGAAAAAGAGATTTTTCGGGTAATAAACCTGTCCAATTGTTTATTATCATAATTACTTTATAGAAACAGAGACTATTGCTAATAGGATAGATATGAGTTTCACGCTTAATATAGAAACTGATTTTTCGCCTCAGGAAGTATGTGAGTCTATCCGCTCTGCCCTGGAACATGAAAAGCATGTTGCAAAATACAAGGTCAAGCGGTATACCATAATCTGTGAGGACTTCGAGGCAAAGTTCGGGTACAGCTCAAGTGAGCTCAAGGCGAAGTTCGAAGCCGGAAACATGGGAGATGAAAGTGATTTCTTCGACTGGTATGCGGCAAAAAGAGGGCTCGACCACTGGAACAAAAGGCTTGAGATCCTTTCGGGGATTTCCTTCTGAGCCTTCTGAGAGGAATCTTAATTACTATTTTTTCCTAAATTTCTGCCATTCTGTTTTCCGAAAGTGGGTTTGAAGCCCGGAGCACTCTTCTACGGGACCGTGTCGTTATCTCCTGAATCATGTTTCATCTCCTGAATTATGTTTTATCGGTATTTTTAATTAAATATAGATAACTCTTTATTTCTGTTTTTCATCAATAGAAGAACAGAGTACTTTAGCATTTCAAGACTCTTCGTATAACACTTTGTCTTTCGTCTCAACCTTGCCAGAAAGTGCCTTAGTATGCCGTTATATCCTTCAACTGTATACGTTTCTGCTTTGGATTGAGTATGAATGGTTTCAGGAATAAACTCTGCATATGCCCTCCAGTGATCAGTCATCACTTCTCCAATCTCTTTCTTCTTTAATTTTTCCCAGAGTAGTTGTCCAGTTTTCGTTCCTCTGCTACCAAAAGAGCAGTTGATGAATTTTTTCCCAACTCTATCAACAGCAATCCAGATCCAGCAATATTTTTTTTGTTACCGATGTAAGTGTGCATCTCATCCAGTTCAACAATAGATAGCTCATTTTCGCTTTTTAGCTCCTCTATCTCCTGACCAAATTTCTTTATCCATTTTTGGACAGAAACATGACTTACCCCTAAAAATCGTCCTATTGAACGAAATCCTAATCCCTCAAGATAAAGTTGCAAAGCCTGTCTCTTAACTAAAGGAGAACTAGCAGTTGATTTTAGCTCGACTGAATAGTTATATCCACAATCGTGGCATTTGTAGCGTTGACGTCCACAAACTATACCGTTTTTTGTGTGATTGGAACTTTTGCATCTTGGGCAGTTCATGCAGAAATATAGGTTTTCATAATATATAACTATAATTAAATACCAATGCCGTTTTATCTTCCAACCTCCTGCTATCGGGCTGCACGATCGGGTTCAGGACCCCTACCTTATCCCTTTATAAAAGCCTCTCTGTTGCAGGAATGAGTTTTCCCGGTAAAATGTTTCAGGCAGCAAGGTAGAGAATGGACAAATTATTTATGTATGTTATAGAGTATTACAGGCTAATTTATTCACTACATATGGAAACAGCCTCATTCTCTACCTCCCCCACCATCTTAACATCATCAAAATATAGTAAATTTTCCTTCGGGAAAGGGGTCTGGTACGACTTTTCCATTGTAGAAACAGACTTGAGGTGTTTAACTTGGTAAAAACTGTTTTAAAAAGCATGATAGGAGAAGCCCTCATCGGTACAGGCCCGGAAATCGCACATATAGACCTTATCATCGGGCCAAGAGGCGGACCTGTTGAAACAGCGTTTATGAATTCCCTTGCAATGCCCAGGCAGGGACATACCCCTCTTCTTGCTGTCCTTGAGCCGAATGTCCAGCCAAAACCTGTGACCCTGCTAGTAAACAAGGTAACGATCAAGAATGTAGCACAGGCTGCCCTGATGTTCGGACCTGCCCAGGCTGCGATTGCAAAAGCTGTTATGGACTCGGTAGCTGCCGGAATACTCCCTGAAGAGCAGGCAGATGACATTTTTATCATCGTTTCGGTCTTTATCGAATGGGATGCAAAAGACAAGGATAAAGTCTACGAATACAACTATGAGGCAACCAAACTTGCAATAGCCCGTGCAATGGGGAACAAACCGACCGTTAAAGAAGCACTGGCCAAAAAGGACTCCGCAAAACATCCTTTCGCATAAAAAAACGGGAAAGGATTGTGAAGGGTTTGAGTAAAGTAGAAGCGCTAAAAAGCGTTTCCTCCGCACCGAACCTTTCTGTAAGCTTAAAGTTGTAAGGAAGCGTATTTTGGAAACGTTTGGTTTGCGGAAGCTGAAGGTTTCGGGTCTCAATTCTTCTTTTTTGCACAGCCTATGAAAGTTGTCTCACCTTAAAGGGTGTCTCGCCTTAAAAATTGTCTTACCCCAAAAGTTGTCTAAAAAGTTGTCTTACCCTAAAAGTTGCTTTAAAAGTTGTCTTACCTTCTGTCCTGGAGATGCCCGAAACAGGAGAAAAAAGAATGAAAGGTAATGCACTTTAAAGAACAAGAAATAAAAGTGGAGTAATAAGAGTGGAGTGGTAATGAAAAAATCAAATATTATTGAAAATGTGCTTGAAAAAGCAGGCAACAAGAACCTGATAAATGAACTTACAAACAGGCTGTCCCAATCAGAGATTACTACATTTCTGCTCGCCCTTTCAAAAGAGATGGCGAACAAAAATACTCCGAATGATATCTTAAGCAGGTACGAATCCAACAGGTTTGTAAAGCCTTCCGGACTTAACCCCATTAAAGTCAAGCAAGTAGAACTATTGATGCTCGAAATGGCTGAAGCTTCGGGTTTTTCACCTGTGTTGCTCTCCCCTGCAGGCCTGTTAGGAAGCTGCTCTGTCATAGCAAAGGTTGACCAGAACAACGTGATCTCCGCAACAAGAGGGCTGGAACTCATTGCAGACAGCACCAATATGCTCGCCATATACCTTGCCAGTGGGATAAAAAACAGAACCATCGATAACACAAAAAGTCCGGTTCATTTATCCGCAACCTGCAGGGTTACTCGCGGACAGATGTTTCAGAGTACGGCATTTGTCCCTCATTTTAGCCTGTTTACTCTTGTCAGTTCCGGCAAGGACAGAGGTTCTTATGGCTTCGAAAAGGAAGCAATAGCTAGGCATATGGAGTTTTATATAAGCTATTTCGAAGAGAAATTGGGGCATAAGTTCCGGGTATCTCTTAACATAAGGAATGGCTATACCGATAAAACGGGCTTCATCGAGAGAATCCATCTCCACCTTCGGGAGAGGTATCCCAATATTGATTTTACAGTAAACCTGGAAGAAATCGACAATAGTTATTATCAGGGAATTAATTTCAAGCTCAGCGTAAATGAAGTGGAAATTGTGGACGGTGGCTTTGTTGACTGGACACAGAAATTGCTTGGCAACAAAAAAGAACGCTTACTAATTAGTGGAGCAGGAGTGGATTTGCAGCTTATCACAGGGATGCTGGATAAGAGTATTTAAGGGTTAGACGACTGAATATTCATAAGACCGGTTAAAACCAGGCAGATTTAAACCTGATATAAGCATTGATGAAGGAGATGACCTTTCCAGATACGGACTCGACGCTAGAGTTTTTCATGTTTCTGGACATTCAAAAGCCGCAGATAATTAAGAAAAACAGAAGAAAAAGAGAAATTTTGCTGGGATCACAAACAGGTCAGGGCCTGTAGGAGAACCTTTTTCTTGCAATTTCGAGAAAACGGAGTTTGCAGCAGATTTCATTAAACGGGGTTAGACAAGTAAGATAAATCGTTTAACTTTCGTATAATTCTTACCCCTTTATCATTTTCATTTAAAACTGAGACTCCTCCGGGTAGGCCCCGAAATTCCGTATTTTCCAGATTATTGATATCGTGGTTATGCCACATGTAAAATAGCATACTTAATGTACCGCCGTGCGAGACTATTATAATGTTTTCTTCCTGAGAATTATGTATTTCATGCAAAAAAGGAAGCAGTCGATCGTATAGCTCTCGTTTTGATTCTGCATCTGGCAGGAGTTTATAATCCAGAGAAGATATATGCATATCCTGCTTAATCTGATTTTTATGTAACCACTCAACTGATTTTCCGGTGGCACTTCCTAAATTAATTTCCCGAAGTTCTTTTTTATAAATCGGCACAATTTCCAGTGAGGAAGCTACGATATCTGCGGTTTGTTTGGTCCGCAATAAATCGGATGCATACATCACATAGTGTTGATCCGTTACTTCTTTTCTCAATGCTTCACCGATATTAAATGCCTGCTGCTTTCCCAGAGCAGTTAATTCCCAGTCAGTCCAGGCCCCTATCATTCCATTCGTATGATGGACAGATTGTGTGTGCTGAATCGTAATAACATTTTTCAATTTTCTACTTCCCTTAAATCGTTCCAATAAAGAACTTACGCATTTGAACTGAGAAACCGGGTTTCAATCAAATTGCGGGCGGCACGCAGTTAAAAATAACATAGACTTAATAAGGTTGATATGATTTTTCAAAAAAGTTCCGAAAAGGCACTAATTGTCGGAATAAAGCTCAATTCTCCGGTCTTCAAAGACGGGAATAGCCTTTCGAATTTCTTCTTTTCCTGTAAGGTCAAGGTCGCAGACAATGGTGCACTCCTTGCTGCCTGCTTCAGCTTTTATCTCGCCCCAGGCATCAATAATCATCGAGTTTCCGAAGTATGTGCAGTCAGGGACAGAGCCTGTCCTGTTGCAGGCGATGTGCGGGATCTGATTTTCAATCGCTCTTGCCTTTGCAAGGGTTTTCCAGTGCTCAGCCCTGGGATTGGGAAAAGCAGCTATGGTAACAAGCAGGTCAGATCCGGCAATGGAAAGTTTTCTTGCAACCTCTGGAAAGCGGAGTTCATAGCAGATTTCAAGCCCTATTTTCAGATTTTGTTTCTTAAGGGAAATGGGCTCTATGGAGCTTCCTTTTGAGAAATAACCGTTTTCGGCTTTGAAAGGGTGGGTCTTTAGGTAGGTACCCGCAAGGACCCCGGACTCAAAACAAAAGCCAAGGTTGTAGTAGAGAGTGGAATTTTTCCTTTCCGTAAAAGCCTTACTTCCCGGAATTTCTGTTTCTTTTCCGGAAAACCCCTTTTCTTCTTTTTTAGAACCTTTTTTTCCACCATCTCTACCCTTATCATTACTGCCTTCTCCATCATCTTCCGTGTAAGCTTCTCCGCTATCCTTCTGAATAATTGAGCCAAGGATAATACAGTCGTTTGCTTCGGAAAAACATGCAAGGTTCTCAAGAGTGGGAGAAGGGAGGCTTTCGGCTGCATGGTTGAGGTCTTCGTAGCAAAAACCTGTGGTAAAGACCTCGGGAAAAACAATTAACTCGGCTCCTTTCTTAACGGCTTTGAGGGCCATGTAAAGGGCTTTTTCGAGGTTTTCTTGCTTCTTGCATTGAAGCACGTCCATCTGGATACAGGCAACTTTCATATTCGGACCAACATATCTGCTTTTTTATTCCGGATTGGATTCCGACTTGTGTAAAGGTTTTCAGGAAAAAGAAAAAATTTTCAGGGCACCAGAGTTGTTTGTTTGCTTTTTGCTACCAGCCCTTCTAGATCCATCCTATGCCGAATCATCCCTGAAAGCACTTCGTTTGCAAGCCGGGTTATTTCTTCCCTGTTTTCTCTGACTTCGTATGCAGGGTCGTCTACAGGGATCTCAATTTTCGTAATTTCCGCTCTGGCTTTTTTCAGGGAAGAGTCCGAAACTTCACAAACCATGCCGGGTTTTTCCATGTACTGGTCGAGGTGTTTCTGGGTGATCCCTGCAAGTTTTAACTCCCTGCGGAAACAGGGCCTTTCAAACAGCCTGGAAATTACATAAACGCCTACGGGAATCCTGAAGTCAAGATCGATTTTCAGGATCTGGGTCCTGAAAATAAGGTAAATATCTTCAGAATCAGAAGGGATTGACGACCCTGGTTCGCTGCCTTTTTCAGGCAGAGCCTCCATGTCCTTTTCGGGCAAAGCATAGATTTTGGAAGGGGGAACTTCACTTTCCTCCAGAAGTTCGAGATCCCGGAGTGCCCTGAGGTAACCTGTCAGGACCAGCCGGTGTTCTTCTATCCCCTCGGCTTTCAGTTCCCGCGAAAGTCCGCTGATTGAGAGCTGCTTACCGTCAAGCAGTTCCATAACTTTAAGGTTGAGTTTCTCGACCATTGTCTCTGCCTTTATATTAACATCAGGGTTAATTAATGGTAGTTCGGTCTTCAGGCCAAGGGCCAGAAAAACACAATCTCCTGCTTCAATAATACATAATCAAGTCCGCATTTCCGGGAGCTGCCGGAAAAAAACTGAATTTTTCCTGTCACTAAAAGGCTGAACAGGAAAATTGCAGGGAGTAACACACGATGTAATTATCCGGCATGATATAAAGCTTATGAGAGTTTTGCATAGAGGCTGAAAAAATTGAAGTATTTCGGTAAAGAACGGAAACTCAGGCTTACCAGAAGGAAAAAAGTGTAAAAGCAAAAGAAGTTCTTGAAGTAACGGATTAATTTTGAGAAAAAAGAATTGTAGACCAGATTGAATAAGAGTAAAAGAACTTCGGATTGCAAAAATATACATAAAAACTCCTGAAAAAAACACATTTAAATATAAAAGTATAGATATGAACTCCTGCACCCCACTGATGCCTGAAGAAACAGCAATCTGACTTCTTTTCAGCGAAATTGAAGGGCAACGCTTAAAAATGATAATTGCCATCTCAATTAAGTTCAAATTGATGACTTCGCAAGGAAGTAAAGATGATCACAAAGTTAATTCCGAGAAAAGTATTCTTTACAAGTGGAGTTGGTTTACACTCCGAAAAACTTGAATCATTTGAGGTTTCACTCCGGGATGCAGGTATTGAAAAATTTAATCTTGTAACCGTAAGTTCGATTCTGCCCCCAAACTGTGAAATTGTGACAAAGGAAGAAGGTCTGAAAGAACTTAGTCCTGGAGAGGTAGTGTTCTGTGTAATGTCCAGAATCTCTTCCAATGAGCCGGGAAAGACCTTAAGCACCTCCGTCGGATGCGCACTTCCCAGAGATATAAGCAAGCACGGTTATATTTCCGAGTACCATGCTTACGAAGAAAACGCACAGGATGTGGGAGAACATGCCAAAAAACTTGCAGGAAGCATGTACAGCACCTGGACAAATGAAGCTCCCCTCAAAACCTTCAGCATCCCAAGGTCGTCTTCAGTACAGGAAAGCGGAGACTGGATGACTGTAATATCCGCAGCAGTTTTTATAATTTAAAGAGGAATTTCATACCGAAACTCCGCTGGAACTGCGGTTAATGCTGTTGTTTAATATACATTACAGTACTATTACAGATATTAATTACAGACTTTACCTGTTTACAGACATTACATATTTACTGCAATACATCATTTACATCATCTGTTTCCCTATACTATCTCTCATACCCTCTCCAGATCACAATAATTAGCATCCGATCATCAACTCAACATTTATCATCAACCCAATTTCAACTCAGCGTTAATCATCAACCCAATTTCAACTCAGCGTTAATCATCAACCCAATTTCAACTCAGCATTAATCATCAATCCGGCACCTGATCAACAATCAAACATCAATCAGCAACCCAGATCCAACCATTGTTGTAAGTTGCCAGGTCATTATTGGGAACTATCTATCCATAACATAGCTTTCCCCCTCATCTCATAACTTAAACAAAGCAAATCAATCTTCCTTCGGAGAAGCCTGTCTCTATGAGGAAGCTTCAGGCGAGAGAGTCTGCATATATTGATATTTAATAAAAAATATATAATCATTTAACGTCATTTGCGTCTCTTACCGTCTATTGCCGGGCACCTGCCAGACAGAATTCCGGGGTCACAGGCAAACGTATCGCTATCTGCTTATTATGGAGAATGGCATGCATCACAATGTATTTACGAACAACCCGACCGTTCCTATTGATGTAAAAAACAGGTCTGTAAGTGAATTGATGGACGGCATGCTCAAGACCGGCTTTCAGGGAAGGAAGCTGGCAGAGTCTGTCCAGGCCTGGAATAACATGCTTAAAGAGAAGAATACGACTGTGTTTATGGGCTTATCCGGAGCCATGGTCCCTGCCGGGATGCGCAGGATTATTTCCCATATGATCCGGGAAAGAATGATCGATTGTCTCGTAAGCACAGGAGCAAACCTGTTCCATGACTGCCATGAAGCCCTCGGCAGGAAACATTATGTGGGTTCACATCTGGCTAATGATGAAAAACTCTTTGAACAAGGGGTGGACAGGATTTATGACATCTTTGCAGTGGAAGAAGAGTTCAGGACCGCAGACAACCTGATTGCGGATTTTGCGCAGGAGATTGGGGAAATTACCTGTTCTTCCAGAGAGTTCATGTACCTGCTCGGAAAGGAGCTTGGCAGGAGAGGAGCTGCTGAAGACTCGATAGTTGTAAGCGCATACAGGCACAATGTCCCGATTTTTGTACCTGCACTGTCAGACAGTTCCATAGGAATAGGGCTTACCATTGCAAGGAGAAGAGGGCTGAAACTTGAAATAGACCAGATAAAAGACGTTGATGAAATCACACAGATCGTGGAAAAATCCGAACGTACAGGCGTCGTCTATGTAGGAGGAGGAGTCCCGAAGAATTTTATCCAGCAGACCGAAGTAATAGCTTCGATTCTCGGGATGGATATTGGCGGACATGACTATGCGATCCAGTATACTTCCGATTCTCCACACTGGGGAGGGCTCTCAGGCTGCACTTTTGACGAAGCCGTCTCGTGGGGAAAGATCGCTCCTCAGGCAAAGAAAGTACAGGTTTTTGTGGACGCTACCATTGCTCTTCCGATTGTTGCCCACGCCCTGCATGAAAAAACCCATGATCTGAAACGTATTGCTCCTGTTTTTTTCTGGGACGGGCCCGAAGGGCTTGCTATCGATTACAAAGAATAATCATATCACAAATCTTTATCATATTTGAAAACTGATAATATAAGGCGAGAAGGAGAGGACATAAATGGGTAAACGAACTCGAATAATTAACGATCCTTCATATTTAGTACCATTACTCAGGACATTTGGATCAAGAACCCATAAAAAAATATTCGATGCACTTTCTAGCAAATGGATGACAAGGGCAGAAATTGATGAGTTCATAGGTTCGGACTCTTCAAGAAGCCTTCATATTCTGAAAAAAGCCGGGCTCCTCGAGAGCCAGTGGAGAGTCCCTGAAGCAGGACAAAAACCCTCAAAAGAATACCACAGTTCTTATTCAAAGGTTCAGGTGAACTTTCAGTGTTCCTTTGAAGACCTCAGTGACATCATTATGCTGACTTTCAAACCGTATGAGGAGGTAAAGGATGCAATGGAGGAACTGGAAAGACTGGTAGAAGAGGGCAACACCTCAATGAGCAACCTCACAAGGACTCTTAACAAAAATCCGTTTTATATCTGCGCCGTTGCCCGCAGGTCCGAAAGGCTTTCAGTAATGGGGCAGAGGTTAAAAATAATTGAAGATGTTGAGGAGAATTACGATTGATGATTAAGATCCTCCAGACCAAGAGTGGCGTCACCAAATTTCAGGTCCTTATTGAGATTGCTGCCCACCAGCCCAATGTCAGGCAAAAAGAGATTGCCGCAAAGATAGGAATAACCCCTCAGGCTGTTTCCGAATACATCAAGGAGCTTGTAAATGACGGGCTCATTGTAACCGAGGGCCGTGTCCGATACAGGATTACAAAAGAGGGCGTGGAATGGGTCCTTGAAAACGCTGCTGAAATGAAACAGTACGCCCGCTTTGTCATGGAGGACATCATCAGCCATGTCTCTACCTGGACAGCCATCACGAAGGAAGAACTCAAAGAAGGCCAGCAGGTCTACCTGAAAATGAAAAACGGGCTCCTCTATGTAAGCAGCACGGAAAAGACCGGGGCTTCAGGCACTGTCATATCCGACGCAGCCGAGGGAGAAGATGTGGGAGTAACAACCCTCAAGGGCCTTATAGACCTGGAAAATGCGACCATTACGATCTGCAAGGTTCCCAGAGTCGAACGCGGAGGGTCAAGAAAAGTTGACCTCGACCGCCTGAAGGCGCTTTCAGCCTCAAAACCCTATATAGCAGCAATCGGGGTAGAATCGTTAATCGCTCTTCGTAAGATCGGTATAAGCCCCAATGTCATGTTCGGAACAAACGAATCGGTAATCGAAGCTGCATACCACGGTCTTTCCTCCCTGGTTGTGTCGGTGGACGAACAGGTCTCTGCGCTCCTGAGCAGGTTAGAAACCGAGAACCTTGAATACGAACTTGTGGATCTGACAGTCGAATAAGTTTCCTGACTTTTAGCTTTAGGTTCGAAGTATTCAGGACTTTCGGGTTCGGAATCCGAACCACCTTTTTTCTTAACAGGCATCGATTTTTGTCAGGTATAACTGTAATTTTGAGAGTTTAACAGCAATTCATAGAGTTTACTGTAATTTTAAGGTTTAACCGTGAGAATCCTCTCAGATACGCTGCACATTTTTATCTTAATACTGTATAATCGTCTACCCGGAGATTTTCCATGAAGCTGATCGCAATATCCGATACCCACCTCAAGACCGGCGAAGTCCCCCCACAACTTCAAAATATCCTCAAGGACTGCGACCTTATCGTTCATGCAGGAGACTTCAGTACTGTAGAAGCTTATCAGGCTTTCAATGCAAGCGGCAAGCTGAAAGCCGTTTCCGGAAATGCCGATACCTTCGAACTCCGGCAGCTCCTCCCCGAAAGGCTAAAATTTGAGGTTGAAGGGGTCAAAATAGGAGTGGTGCATGAAGGGGGGCTATCAGTTATTGATACAACTGCTCAGGGCTACCTTGCCAGGGAAATGGGAGTGGATGTCCTGATTTTCGGACATCTTCACCGCCCTTTGATTGAGAAAAAAGATGTCATACTTGTCTGCCCGGGTTCCCCGACAAAACCCAGGATGTCAAAGCCGAGCGCTGTAGAACTGATAATTGAAAAAGGAAGTATAAAAGGCCGAATTCTTACTCTTGAAGGGGATAGCTGTGAATATATCAGGTTCCGGGATGCCCTGGAAAAACAAAAAACGGAAGAGAACCGGAAATAAAAGAAAGCTGATCACCTGACATATCGGCAGGGCCTGAAAAAGGTGACATAAGAACCCGCTAAGGGTTTTTATTGTCAGAATTCAGGCACATGCCGCGCTAGGCAAGGTCTCCGGAACTTACGTATCTGACAAACTCCTGTCAGTTCACATGGTCTCCAGTTTGAACATTACCCCTGTTCCCTGAAGGCTCAGGTAGACTTTGTCTCCAAACTCAAGAATCCTCTCAACGTCAACATTGCTGTTCCAGTTATACACGAAATCGTAGCTTCCCTGCATGGGCTCGAAACCCAGGGACAAGAGCCTCTGGTTGACCTCTGACGGGCGAACTCCCTCACTACTGAACCAGACCACAAGATAGGTTTTCACAGGATCATCTCATATGCCTATTCATTAACTTATTTTAGCATTAACACTCATTCAAACACTTATTGCTTATTTCATATCATGTCTCGTTTATTTATCTATATTTTGCCTTTTAACGCTGCCAGAACCTAAAAAATAAAAAAACAGAGCCAGTACGCTAAAGATTGAAGGAAAACTATCCGGAAAATAAAGAAGAAAAAGGAAAAAGCAAAATAAAAGGAAAAAACAAAATAAAAACTAAGTAAAAATCAAAGAGAAAAGAAAAGAATTAATCGAAAATAAAAAACACAAAGATCTTCCTGTTTTGAAAGCGTGGATTCAGGGTAAAATCCCCTGAATTTCACGATTACTTATCACTGCTGTTTTTTACGATTCTCAGAGATTATTTCCAGGATATTGATCTCAGAGATCATCTTTAAGGGACTCAAGGGCTTTTTTTACCATTTCACGGTAAATCGCAATATCGGTAGAGTAGTGCTCCTTTGCAAGCTTTGAGTTAGGGTCTTCCTGTGCATCAACTGCCTTTATTCTCTCAAGAGTCTGCTTTGCAGTATCGAGCACCCACAGATTTCGTGTCAGCTCATCTACTTGCTGGATAGATTCCGGACGAATAGAGGTCAGGACATTTCCGTCGTCTGTGGTATAGGTGCTGGTTTTGCCAATGACCGCTACGAAAGCAGGCAGTTCACACTCCTCAAGGAACTGGGCGGCTTCGGGCTGGTACTGCCCTGCATAGACAAGGAAGGAGCCTGTCGGGTCGGAAACCCTGCCTCTCCAGTACTCGGAGTCGGTACCTATATCTTCCTTTTCGATAAGAGTCCCCACAATGAAGATGCGGTTCACCTTCGCTCCCGTAGGCGTAAGGAGATACTGAGGAGCATACTGGTCGGTTTCATCTCTGAATGTGAGGTTTGAGTCTTTCAATTCCTGGGCGAAAACCCTGCGCGACACTTCTCTAAAGAAGCCTGCCATTTACTCCACCTCCAGTTCAGCAAACATTTCATTAAGTAGTTCCCTGTCAAGAGAAGTCATCGGAGTAATCGATTCCACAAGGATATAGCGGTCAAGCCTGTGTCCGCTGACGGTGTAATACCTGCCTACAAGCTCATGTTTCAATTTATCCAGCACAACTCCGGGGTCAAGGGCATCCGCAGCCATTGCAATGGCGCTGTCAAGGGAGATTCCTGCAAGCTCTTCGGTGAGCTCACGGTTAATCAGAGCATCCTGTGTCGAAGTTCCGGAATCAAGGACTGCCTTTATCCTGAGGTCATATTCTCCTTTGACCTTTCCATGCTCTGCACAGGCGCCTTTAACCAGGGCCCGTTTGCATTCAGGGCACCTCTTTATAAGCCCGGACCCCGTCTGAATATCGATCATTGCCCCGAAATATGTAAAAGCGGAAGTTCCCACTTCTATATCTTCATCGAGTGTTTCTATGGAGCTTGATTTATTAAGCTGAACCTGGATCCTGCCGTTCCACTCGTTAACGACCACATTTTTAAGCATGTAACTTTTGCCTTCCTCCATATCAGGAAGTTCGGAGCTTGCCCAGTTGGTGAACTTAATAACACCGGTTTCGTCTCCTATAAGCCCTGCCTGTTCAATTGACTCATGGGAATTTTCCCAGAGCTGAACCACTTTTCCTCTTACCGTAGCCCACTGGTCTCCCACAAGGTCGGCAATGTTCCGGAGTTCGGCTTCTCTTGCTGCGGGAGTGAAATCGCCTCCCCCTACTTCAATGGGTTCGGAAAGTTTCTCTACGGAACTGTTTTTATTAAACTGGATCTGAAACCTCTCGTTGTATTCTCCGACAACGACGCTCCGTAGAAGGTAGCTCTCTCCCTGCTCAAGGGGAGGAAGTTCGGCATTTTTCCAGATGGTAAACTTTATGATTCCGGTCTCATCTCCGAGGAGCCCAACCTGGGAGATGGATTCATGGGTATTTTCCCAGAGCTGAATAACCTTTGCCTTAAGGTTTGCCCACTGCCCGTTCTCAGTAATATCCACAATTTTGGTGAGCTGGGGTTCAGCCTGCCGGACGTAAAACTCATTTTTAGGAATGGAATATTTCTTCAAAAAATAGTTTGTTACGCTGCGCTGTGCCTCGTTTGAAGGCACTTTGAACTTCGTGATCAACTCGTCGAGTCTGCTTTCGATGTCCTCAACAGGCACATCGATGCCAAGTTTCATAAACCGGTCTCTAATGGATTCTGCAATCTGTTTCATCTTTAATCTACCTCAAGCCTCATGGTTATTTTCATCAAATTGTGAGGCACTCTAAAGTACCGCAGCAGAGAATATAAAGCTAAGTGAGGCGGGGTGAAAGTATTCGGTCACAGGTGAAAGTATTCGGTTGCGGATGAAAATTTTCGGTTATGGTTGAAAACATTCGGATATAAAACATTCAGATATCATGCATTCCGCACTTCCCATCAGGGAAAAGTCCGGGAGAAGGAAATCGGAGTGAATATCATTTCAGTGCATGTTTTCCACAGCAGAGAAAAGATTTCTCTTCCTTCCCAAGTCCTGAATCCATGATAAAAAATTACTTTCTCTGAGACTTTCTCTGATATTCGATTTTCGGCATGTGTGTTATCAGATTATCAGGGAGTATACTCCGCAATGTACTAAAAGTTATTTGTGAAGTATAGCCGCGGTCTGTTTGGCTGCGTCTCCTTCTCCGATAACGGTTACGATATCTTCATATTCAAGCACGAGGTTTCCGTGGGCGATAATAGAATCACTGCCCCGCTGAACCATAACCAGGAGGCTCTTTTCAGGGAACTGGATATCCTTGATGGCTTTCCCGATTACCCTGGGGTTCGTGACCTTGACTTCCATCATTTCCCCTTCACCTCCCACCTCACACATTGAGAAAAGATGAGGTCTTCCGATCATATTGTCCAGCACCACTGCAGTGGTCATGGCCGGGCTCATGGAGCGGATCCCCAGGTTCCAGAAAGCCTGCAGGTTTTCGATCTCGTTTACCCTGGCTACCAGCTGATCACCTCTGAATCCAAAAGAAGCTTTAGCGAGCTGGCAGAAGAGAAGGTTCGTATTATCCTGATTGGTTGTAGCAACCACATATTTGGCATTCTCTATTCCTGCCTTTTTCAGGACATTTACGTCCCCTGCATCCCCCTGGACAGTCCGGATTCCGAGTTCCATGCATTTCTTACAATTGTCCTCGGAAATATCCACAACAACTACATTTTCTCCTCTTTTGTCAAAACGTTCGGCAAGAATCCTGCCTACCTTTCCTCCACCGATAATAAGGATTTCCATAGGGATTACCTCCAGCACCTCTGCCACTTTTTTTGACAGGCTGCCACTCATGAAGACCGTGATAATAACCGTAAGGAAAACAAGCCCTACAAGGGTCTGCCCTCCGGGAATGCCCATTGAATCGAGCTTGATTGCAAAATAGGTCGCAACCGCAGTCGGCACAACGCCCCTGGGCCCGACAAAGGAAATAAAAAGTTTTTCATTCGTGCCGATCTGCGAGTTCCACATCGAAACAAAGACCGCAAAAGGACGGATCACGAATATGAGAAGCAGTACAAGGGCTACCCCGCTTGCCCCTATTCTCAAAATATATTCGAATTTAATCATTGCAGCAAGCAGGATAAAAATCAAGGAGAGCATCACAATCACAATGTCGCTCTTGAATTCCTTGATAGTATCCTTATAAGGGAAGTCCGAAGTTCCCAGGATGATCCCGAAGATGGCTACCGCCAGAATCCCGGACTCATTGCCCAGATATTCTGAAAAGACGAAGCAGGAAAATACTGCGGTCAGGGAGACCAGCCTCGCAGTCCGATTGCTGATCGCCTTCCCCCTAGTGAAAAACCAGCGGAGGGCAAACCCACTCAAAGACCCCAGTGCAATTCCGATCCCCAGCCTGTAAAGGATAAAGACCACAGCATCAGTCCCGGAAAGTTCTGCTGCGACCCATTCGAAGACCATAGCCGCAAGGATCACACTGGCAGCATCATTCAGGACTCCCTCAAGCTCCAGAATCTTGCCAAGCTTGTGGCTAATCTGGATATTTCTTACAATGGGAGTTATCACTGTCGGGCCTGTTGCCGTGACAAGGGCTCCGAAGAGGGCGGCGAGTTCGAGAGGGATCTCTATCAGAAGGCTGGTCAGAACCGTGGTACCCAGGAAAGTCACAAAGACCCCTATTGTTGTCAGTTTTAGGACGCTTTCCTGAACCATCCTTATATGCTTCAGGTCGATATGAAGCCCGCCATCAAAAACAATCACGGATACCGATATTGCCACGATAGTACTTAGCCCGTCGACATATAGGGCCGGGTTCAGCAGGTTAAGGACCTCGGGCCCTGCGATGATTCCTTCGATCAACAGGAAAATGATGAAAGGAATCCGGAAATAGGAGCTAAGTGCCTGTGCGACAAGGGACATGGCAAGCACGGCAACCACGAGCCCGAGTAGGAGTATTGGATCAAGCATGAGTTTCCCTGTAATGATGCGTTAACTTACCAAAAATATTTGGTGAATATCCGAGATAGATTGAACGGAAAGATATCTAAGGTTGTATTGCCAAAAAAGCACATAATACTTGATGATGTATACATTATCATACAATTGTTTTATATAAACTTGACTCTGTTGTTAACCCCCTGACTCTGTTGTTAACCCCCTGACTCTGTTGTTAACCCCCTGACTCTGTTGTTAACCCCCTGAAAGCGAAAGAACAGTTTTTTGCAACATCCGAAAGCTCTGAAAACTGAAAAAAACAAGAGCGTTTGAGTTATATTCTTTGTCCTCTTTAAAGGACTCCATGGAGTTGCTTTTGATCTTTCTTTTTCTGCTCAGCCTTGCCATGATAAGCAAAGGTTCGGACTGGTTTATTGAAGCTGCGGTTGCAATATCAAACAAAAGCGGAATCCCGAAAATGCTTATAGGGGCCACGATCGTGAGTTTTGCAACAACAGCTCCGGAGTTTGCAGTTTCTGCAACAGCAGCTTATCTCGGACATACGGACGTAACAATAGGAAATGCGGTTGGCTCGGTCATATGCAACACCGGGCTTGTACTGGGTTCGATTATCGCCGTAAAAGCAATCCCTATGAAGGACGATACCTTTCCCATTAAAAGCGGACTCATGCTCCTTTCAGGAATTATCCTCATCATAGTCAGCCGCGACGGAAATGTGAACCGGCTCGACGGGATTATACTTCTGCTTGTGTTTTTTGCCTTCCTCTTCCATGCTTCAAAGACCCAACGTGTGTTATTCGGAGATGACGAACCTGGCAGAGGAAAAATGAAAATCAAAGATATCCGCAAAGATATAGCTTTCTTCGTTCTTGGCTCCCTTTCCGTAGTTATAGGAAGCAGGATCCTGGTAGATTCCGGGATAAAGATAGCCGAATGGATAGGCATACCCGAAGTAATAATAGCCCTGACGGCGGTTGCAATAGGGACATCCCTCCCCGAACTTGTAACTGCAATTGCCTCCCTCAGGAAAGGGCACCAGGACCTCTCAATAGGAAACATCCTCGGGGCAAACACAATGGACGTGGCCATGATCCTCGGGGTATCCTCCCAGATTCGCGTACTCCCTGTTTCGGAACAGCTTGCAGAATACGATTTCCCCTTCATGTTCTTTATATCTCTCGCCCTTATAGTCTTTGGGATCACGGGAAAAAAACTGGAAAGATGGGAAGGAGGCGTAATTCTCGGAGCTTATCTGTTTTATGTGGCAGGGCTTTTTATCCTCTATGGATAAATCCTGCATTTCAATTTTGAGAAAATTAGAATGTCCTTTACTCTTCAAAGTCTTGAAGAGTGACTTCTTATATATATTTTCCCCTTTAAATAGACCAGTGACTCATTTTAATATTTCATTTAATGTTTTTGAGCGTTCTTCTTAAAGAATTTTAGTATTATATTTAAATTGTATGGCATTTGAAGGCAATGTATAAATTCTAAAAAAAGGTTCTTTAACTCTATGAAAGCTATTATCCTCGCAGCAGGGGAAGGACTGCGCTGCAGGCCTCTTACGCTTACTCGTTCCAAAGTAATGCTTCCTGTGGCCAACAGACCCATTCTGGAACACGTCATATCTTCGCTTGAGAAAAACGGAATAAAAGAGATCATCCTTATAGTTGGATATGAAAAAGAACGCATAATGAACTATTTCGAAGACGGGCTGAATTTCGGAGTCAATATAACATATGTAGAGCAAAAAGCCCAGCTTGGGACAGCACACGCAATTGAACAGGCAAAAAAACTGATAAGTCCCGAAGATTCCGAATTCCTCGTCCTTAACGGAGACAACCTGGTAGAATCAAAAACCATTGCGGATCTTCTTAACAACTATAAGGGAGATGCAAGCCTTTTAACCGTGAGAATGGAGGACACGGCGGGGTATGGAGTGGTATTGAAAGAAAATAAGAGAGTTACCAGGATTCTGGAAAAAAGACCTGGAGACCTGAGCCATATCGTAAACACGGGAATTTATATTTTTACGCCGCAGGTTTTTGAAACAATTGAAAAAACTCCGATATCCGAAAACGGAGAATACGCAATAACCGATACTCTCCAGCTTATGATTGACGAAGGAAAAATCGTCACTTCAATCCCAACCGAATCCAAATGGCTGGATGCAGTTCATGCCTGGGACCTCCTGAAAGCAAACTCAACTGTATTAAACTCTTCCAGAAACCTCAAACAAGAAGGAGAACTTGAAGAAGGGGTAATAATTCGCGGGAAGGTTGCAATCGGCAAAAACTCGAGAATCCGTGCCGGAACCTACATCGTAGGCCCGGTGGTAATCGGCGAAAACTGTGATATAGGACCTAATGTAGTAATTCTGCCCTCTACTACAATAGGAGACAATGTATCCATAAGGTCCTTTACCGAAATCCAGAACAGCATCATAATGAATGACTGCAGGATTTCTTCCCACGGACAGATTTCTAATTGCATAATCGGGAGCAACAATACCCTTGGTCCGGGCTTTACTGCAGAGGAAAAAGAAAACCTTGAGATAAACATAAACTGCAAGATTCACAGTGCTCCGAAGCTCGGTACCATATTTGGAGACGATAACCGGATAGGAGGCAGGGTGCTTGTGAAAGCCGGAGTAATGATTGCTGTTAACTGCCAGGTAGAGTCCGGAAACACCATTTACAGAGACCTCCCCCGTGATTCGGTGGTCCTCTGAGCTCTTAAAAAGGAGATTAAAAATGTGTGGAATTGTCGGATATGCAGGGCGAAATGCTGCTGCACCGGTCATTATAGAATCCCTGAAAAAACTTGAATATAGGGGATACGACTCCGCAGGGATTACCGTTCTTAGTAAAGGAATTGAAACTTACAAAGCAGTAGGGAAAATCGTAAATCTCGAAGTCGAAATCCCGAAGAACCTCGGAGGAACCGTAGGGATAGGACACACACGCTGGGCAACTCACGGCCGCCCAAGCACGAAAAATGCCCACCCTCATAACTCGGGAGGAAACCCTGGAAAAATTTCACTGGTACATAACGGGATTATAGAAAATTATATGGCACTGAAAGAGCAGCTCACCGGAGAAGGCTATGTCTTCAACTCCGAAACCGATACCGAAGTGATCGCACACCTCGTGCACAAACACATCTATGGGAAACCGGACGGAAAAGAAGCTAAGTGCGAACTTCTTGTCGGGCTCAGAGAAGCCTTAAAAGAGATTGAAGGATCCTATGCCCTTGCAATCCTCTCTGCTGACGAACCCGGAAAACTCGTGCTTGCCCGCAAAGACAGCCCTCTTGTCATAGGGCTCGGAAAAGGGGAAAACTTTGCCGCATCCGATGTAACTGCTTTTCTGAACCACACCAGGGATGTTGTCTTCGTAAACGACTTTGAGACGGCAGTCCTGAGCCCTACAAGCGTGGAGATCTTTGACAGGGAAGGGAAACCCAGGGAAAAGAAGATCGAAAAGATAGAATGGGACTTTGAGGCTGCGGAAAAAGCAGGCTACGAACATTTCATGCTGAAAGAGATTCACGAACAGGTTACTGCAATTCACAACACTCTGGCAGGCAAAGTCTCTGAACTTGAAGGAGATATTTACTTAAAAGAACTGAACCTCAGTGAAGACGAAATAAGGAAACTTGCAAGGGTTCAGATTCTCGCCTGCGGAACCTCCTGGCACGCAGGCCTGCTCGGGAAATACCTGTTTGAACAGCTTGCAGGAATTCACTGTGACATTGACATCTGTTCGGAATACAGGTACAGAAATCCTGTTATGAATGAAGGGACCCTTGCCATTGCAATTACTCAATCAGGGGAAACTGCCGATACCCTTGCAGCCGTGAGGGAGATTATGTCTTACAACTGCCCTACACTTGCAATTACAAATGTTGTGGGAAGCACGATTACAAGGGAAGCAAACAGTGTGCTCTATACGCGTGCAGGGCCCGAAATAGGAGTTGCTGCCACAAAGACCTTCACCACCCAGCTTACCCTTCTATATCTTCTCGCCGTAAAATTCGCTCTTGTAAGGGACAGGCTTAGTCCGGATTACGTAAAAAGTTTCATTACGGACCTCCGAAAAGTCCCCGGACAGATCCAGCAGATCCTAAACCAGAAGGAAGCAATAAAGGAATGTGCTGAGGGCTTTGCCCGCTCAAAGAGCTATTTCTTCCTTGGCAGGCACCTTAACTACCCCATAGCTCTCGAAGGAGCCCTGAAACTCAAAGAAATCTCCTACGTGCATGCCGAAGGCTTTGCTGCAGGGGAACTGAAACACGGTCCTATTGCCCTGCTTGATGAGGGAACCCCGGTAGTTGCGATTGCCACCAGAGGGCAGACTTATGAAAAGATGCTCAGTAACATAAAGGAAGTAAAAGCCAGGGACGCTTTTGTAATAGCAGTTGCCGACAACAAGGACACGGAAATCACAAAGTATGTAGATGTTGTCCTCAGAGTACCCCAGAGCGACGAACTGCTGGCTCCCCTGCTGAGTATTGTCGTACTTCAGCTGCTTGCTTATTACACGGCTCTTGCCAGGAACTGCTCTATTGACAAACCCCGCAACCTTGCAAAGAGTGTTACTGTCGAATGATTGTACGGACTGAGAATTTCAGGATTATGACTGGATTTTCAGAATTATAAATCTAACAACAGAATAGGAATTTCAGAACGGAACTTCATTAAATATGGAATGGGATTTATGAAACTCTTCGGATCTTCAGGAATTAGAGGCATAGTCAATAAAGAAGTTACACCCGAACTTGCACTACAGGTAGGGCTTGTTCTGGGAAGCCGAAAAAAGACCGCGGTTATCGGGAGGGACCCCAGAGTTTCGGCGCCTATGATAGAGCACGCCCTGGTTGCCGGGCTGACTGCAGCAGGCTGTGATGTTACAAAGGTGGGCATGGTAACCACCCCTACCCTGGCATACGCAGCCAGAGAATATGAGTGTGGAGTAATGGTTACGGCTTCACACAACCCCTCAGAGTATGTAGGGATAAAGTTGTGGAACCCTGATGGCATGGCTTTTGATTCGGCTCAACAGGAAGAAATTGAAGATGCTATCGAAAACGAAAACTTTTTGCGAGTTACCTGGGACCTCATAGGAAAAGTTGCTGAAAACGGGAACGCCATTCGGGACCACATGGATCTGATCGAGGGGTTAGTAAGGGATTCAAAACTGCGCGTCGTTCTTGACTGCGGATGCGGAGCCGGAAGTACAATCACTCCATATCTCCTGCAGGAACTCGGCTGCCAGGTAATAACCCTGAACTCCCAGCCTGACGGACACTTTCCAGCAAGGAATCCTGAGCCCAATGACCAGAACCTCTCTCTGCTTAAAAAAGCCGTTGTGGCTTTCGAAGCCGACTTCGGAATAGCCCATGACGGGGACGCAGACAGGATGATGGCAGTCGACGAAAAAGGCAACTTCGTCTCCGGAGATGAACTGCTGGCAATCTTCGGGCGTTTTGAGTGCGGAGACGAAAAAGGAACTGTAGTCGTGCCTGTGGACACCTCCATGATGGTTGACGATTATCTTGAAGGTTCGGAAATCATAAGGACAAGAGTTGGGGATGTTTACGTTGCAGAAGGCATAAAGCAGTACGGAGCCATCTACGGCGGAGAACCATCAGGAAGCTGGATTTTCCCGAAGATTTCCTACTGCCCTGACGGGATATATGCTGCTGCGAAGCTTGTTGAGATTGTCAGGGAAAAGAAATTAAGTGAACTCAGGGCAGAACTTCCTGTCTATGCCACAAAAAGGGGAGCCTTTCCGTGTGCAAATGAAAAGAAAGCCGAGTTAATGGAAAAGGTAAAAACGAAACTTGAACCCCTTGGAAAAGTCCTTGATATTGACGGCATCCGCGTGGAACTCGAAAATGGCTGGGTACTTGTCCGCCCCTCGGGCACGGAAGCGAAGGTAAGGATTACGGCAGAAGCCCGGGAAAAAGTAGACGAAATCTATGAGATGGCAGAGAAAATCGTAAAGGAGGCGCTTAAATGAAAGCAGTTGTCCTCGTAGCAGGCAAAGGCACAAGGATGGAACCTCTTACCTCCGACTGCCCGAAAGTGATGCTTAAGGTTGCAAACAAACCGATACTTGAACATATCCTGAACTCAGCCATAGAAGCCGGTATCGAGGGTTTTATCTTCATTACGGGATACCTTGAAGAACAAATAAAAGCCCACTTCGGGGACGGAAGCAAATGGGAAGTGAGCATTGAGTACGTACAGCAAAAAGAGCAGCTTGGGACTGCAAATGCGATAGGCTATGCGAGGGGACATGTTGAAGGAGCTTTCCTTGTACTTAACGGGGACATGCTAATAGAACAGGAGGACTTAAAGGCTCTGGTTTCAAGGGAAGAAGAGGCTGTTATCTGCGTAAAAGAGGTAGAAAACCCCTCTGATTTCGGGGTGCTTGAGACCGAGAATGATAAAGTGGTCAGGATAATTGAAAAGCCGAAAAACCCTCCGACCAACCTTGCAAATGCCGGCATTTACCTTTTCAGGGAATCCATTTTTGACTTCATTGACAAAACCCAACCCTCCGTGAGAAGGGAACTTGAGATAACAGATTCCATCCAGATGCTTATCAACAGCGGGGCACCTGTGGGCTACAGCTCCCTCGAAGGTAGGTGGATTGACATAGGATATCCGTGGGACCTTCTTAAAGCAAACGAACACCTTTTAAAAGACCTCAAAGGCAGCTGCGAAGGTACCGTTGAACCATATGCAATCATAAAAGGAGAAGTTTCAATCGGAAAAGGCTCTCTCATCCGAAGCGGGTCCTATATCGAGGGGCCTGTGGTGATAGGTGAGAACTGTGACATAGGGCCTAACTGCTTTATCCGCCCTTCAACTGCAATAGACAACCATATAAGGATAGGAAATGCTGTGGAAGTGAAAAACACAATTATTTTGGAAGACACTCACGTAGGGCACTTGAGTTACGTGGGAGACAGCGTAATAGGCCACCATTGCAATTTTGGGGCCGGGACGAAGGTTGCAAACCTCCGCCATGACGGAAAGAACATAAAGGTAATGTTGAGAGGCAGGATCCTGGACTCCGGTAGAAGAAAACTCGGCGTGATCATGGGAGATGATGTGCACACAGGCATCAATACCAGCATAAATATTGGCGTGGTAATGCACAAAGGAAGAGCCACACTTCCCGGAGAAGTGGTCAAGCACTGAACTTGGCAGCACAGTCAGAAAAAGAAGCAGGAGCCCTTCCTTAATCCGGGGGAAAGGAAGGGAAGCCCGAGATTTTTTATACGAATCTTTATTTTTTAAAAAGAACTTTTTTAAAGGGTTCAGGAATACAGCTGTTTTATGCTCCAGAGCACTGTTTTTCGGAAGAAACCTTCTACTTCCACATCTAGAGAGTCTTCATTCATCTGTTCTACAGCTTTCCTTAAAGGATCATCCGAATCAAGTATCCCTCTTACAGTTTCTTCGTCGGATTCCACAACTATGGTGGGGCCGAACTGTGAATTGGGATCATTGGGAGTATCATATTTGTAAAACTCGCCTACTTTCCCACCCCTCATAAGTGCGGTTACGTAAAGCATCTCACCATTCTCAAGTTCAATTTTTCCTGCAATTTCTTCACTTGCCACCAGTCTTTTAACAAGTGAAGGCACGTTATCGAAGTTCTCGTTATAAAGCTCCGATTGTGCACTTAATTCCGAAAAAAGATCGTTCTCCGTACTGGAATTAATAGGAGTTGAAAAGGTTTCAGCTGCTGTAATGTTACCCGCACCTGAAGCCGCACCTGCGGAACAAACAAGCAAAAAAACAACCAGAAGAGAAACCATAGCCCTATTTTTCAAATAAACCATGATTGAAGATAAGAAGCAAGGATATAAAAAAGTTCTCAATAGAAACAAAAACCCGGCAAAAAGAGAGAAAAATGGAAAAAATTGAACCTTCCGGGGACAGAATAGCCACACACTTACATAAACAGGACAACGAACCCTGTTTTCATTGCCCAGAGCATGAGCTTTTGAAGCAAGCCCGCATCTTCAACTGTTACCTTCCCGAACTTCAGAGCTCCATCGAATTCCTGAACCTAGAACTAGATTCAATAATTGAACGAACTGTAGACTCATCGTTCCTCACGGTTAATGAGTGAGTCCGCATCGGATAATGCCGCAAGTCGTTCAAACTTGACAAAATCCGCACCTTCCGTGGAGCCCCAGGCGTATATCTCTCCCCGTTCTCAAGGCCTATGACAAAAAGGATCTATTCGTCCCCACGAGACTCTTCAAAAAACCGGGAGCAAGGTCGAGATTCTGGTTGTAAACCCCGATATTATAATCAATTAAAGGAATTATATGATCTTAAGAATGACATATCTATATAAAAAATAAATCTAAAATTTTCAGTTTATTGGCGCTCCTTGATCAATTCGATCTATTCCGGGACTCAGTACTTGAATCTTTTCAGTTATCTTTCCCTGCGCCGCAAAGGGCTGGACCCTCCCTGCCAACCAGAAACAAGATACCACCAAGGCGATATCGCAATTAAGAAGTAAAATGTGCTTAAGAAATATCCTTCTGGTTGAGAGAATACGACCCTTAACCCCTAAATCTATTTTCAATTCAAATAATTATCAGCACCACCGCCAGCTGGTCTGGCAATTCATCAAAAAAAAGAAAGAAGTGCGGATTTGAGAGGAAAAACAAAACGAAATATCTGCCTTTTAACCTTTGGATTCTCTCTCGAACTCACAAATGGCCAAAAGCTTTCAGGCTCCTTTTTCTCCTTTGTCTTTTTCCGTCTATTCGATAAAGCCCGCTCTCCTATGTTTCTTTATTTTACCGTCGTTTTTAATTTAGTCCGCTTGAGCGAAGCGAAACTCGGGAAGCATATCAAAATCAAGTTAAAATCGAAAAATAAAAATAAAAAACTTGCCGGGATAAGTTTTATCCGGCGGCAAGATTAAAGTTTGAGAGAGGGTCTGAACACCTCAGAACAGTACTTATCGAAGATCTGGTCTTCAACCTGTTCGCATATTTTCTTGTAATCTTTTGACTTTGGGTCGTGTTTGCTCATAGTCTTTTTGACTTCAGCGTTCATCTTGTCAAGAGTTTTCTGGTCAAAACCTTCCGTGTTCTCCATAGTAAACATATAAATCATACTCTGGAACTAACTTAGTTAGATGCTTAACATCTTTTGCGTTATTTATATTTCGATATTACTTATACAGCATTACTGTATAAAAATATTTAGTATGTGGTACGCTGGTAATTAATTACCGGCTTTTAACTATTTTGAGAATAATTTCAATTTATAATTAAAATATATATATTATATATCTAATATATTAGCTTTCTATATTAAAGCCTCTAATATATTAGTTTTCCCTTTAATCCAACTCCATTCTTACTTCAAATGAATAGATCAGAGGGATCTGCCAGAGAATCCGCCACAGAAGCCCCGTTATTTAAACAAAGAATTCGTTGAAGCCTGCATAAACGGTTGTTCAAGCAAATATTAAACAATAAACCTTTATTCTTACTCCTATAAATATTTTACATCAGAGAGATGTCCTTCAGGACATAAATTTCTATAGATAAAGACCTGAATATATTATACATTCGTACATTAAACTCTGAATATATAATAGTACCTGAAGTCCATAGATGTGCCCACAGAAATTTGCAGATAAAATCCAGGGAAAATAATGCCCAGCAAGAATGCTTTTTCAGTAAATGGTATTTTTTCTGCTGAACCAGGAGAAGTCTTTCGCAATCGAATCCCCATACGGCTCATAGGGTTAATTTTATTAGCTCTTCAGGTAACTATAAGGTAGAGAAAAATATTCGAATTAGAAAAGTATTCGAGTTGATAACAAAGTGCGACCGGTCTCACAAAGAGTGAACGCGAAAAAGACTCACGAAAACAGTACCGAGTTCGGGAAATCCACGTCCGAACTTCTGATCCTGAAACCTGAAGGATACCCCCTGAGCGGCATGATGGAAGAATACCCTGTCATTGAAAACAGGGACGTCTTTGAATTCTATGCCCGAGAACAGTGGAACGGATATGTTGCCCGCAAAGGAGATTATCTTTTTGACAGGAGAATGTTTCCTGACTTTGCATACCGCATTATAGATGTGGAACCTGCAGAATCAATAATCGGAAACTCGACAGCTATTATCGTAACCGAAGAGGAAAACGGAATCTCTTCCTCTGCGGAGATAAAAAGTGATGTCATATTTGAAGATGTGATAGGGCAGGAACTTGCAAAACAGAAGTGCAGGCTGATCGAACGCTTTCTGGAAGAGCCCGAACGTTTCGGGAAATGGGCACCGAGAAACATCCTGTTCTTCGGACCATCAGGCACCGGAAAAACCATGCTTGCAAAAGCCCTTGCAAACAAGACCGATGTGCCCATCATTCCGGTCAAGGCTACCCAGCTAATAGGGGAATATGTAGGAGACGGAGCCCGCCAGATCCACCAGCTCTATGACCGGGCAGAAGAAATGTCCCCCTGTATAATTTTCATTGACGAACTTGATGCCATAGCTCTCGACAGGCGCTTTCAGGAGCTCAGAGGAGACGTCAGCGAGATCGTAAATGCCCTTCTTACAGAGATGGACGGGATAGTCGAGCGCGACGGAGTCTGTACCATCTGTTCGACGAACCGGGTCAATGCCCTGGACTCTGCTGTAAGAAGCAGGTTCGAAGAAGAGATCGAATTTGTCCTTCCCGGAGAAGAAGAAATCATCCATATCCTGGAATCAAATGTGAAGACCTTCCCCCTGCAGGTAGAGAAATATGATTTCCAGGCGCTTGGAAAGAAAGCAAAAGGGCTTTCAGGCAGGGACATTGTCGAAAAGATACTTAAAACCGCCCTGCATCAGGCAATAATCGATGACAGGGAAAGCGTCACTGGCAAAGACTTTGAAAAGGCCTTTGCAAAATTGGGCAGAAAAGATTTCACTCCGGATCCGACCCATCTTTATGTATAAACCTGAAAAATATATGTAAAACACGGAGAAAGTGCCTTTTTATCCCTTGAGGAGTTGTTTTTCGGGCACCTCTCTTATATATAATTTTGTTATGCGTTGTTTTACGCGGCTTGTGTCATTTTACTTGAATTGCTTCACTTTACAGACCTGTATCAGTTTACTTGAATTTTTTATCCTGCTTTCGGCAGGTAACTTGTTTTTTTCGCAATATTTTTACTGATAGCGTTTTTGCTAGAAAACACATTATTCCTGATACTAGACATTATTGCAAAAACGACTCATTGTTTATATATGCCGTGAGATTTGGGTCATATGTTAACCAGTTTTGAACCCAACATATATTACATAATGTTTGAAAAACGCCATCATTAAAAATACTTAAAATCTAATGTCGACCTGCCGACTATAGGTTTTATAATTTTTTCCGCGCAGAATACATTCCAGACTAATTTTCCAGCCTGAAGAAGCTTTTTTTTCAGACTCTTAAAATTCGTAAGAAAATTTGAAGAAAACGTTCTTATTGAAACCTCTGGGATAGTTTTATGTATAGAAATCTTTATTCTCTATCAGAAGCCATATTTGAGTCAGAAGCCATATTTGAGTACGGTCTCAACCATATATGAAACAAGATTTAAAAGGGATTCTCATGAGTGAAATACGTGAAGTCGATCGCTTTGAATGCAGGGTTATAAGCGTAATCCAGAACCTGGCCTGGAAAGGTGTGACAGTCGAAGAAAAAGATACAAAAGGAAGGGTGTACTTCGGAAGAGTCAGCGGTGAAATCGAAATCAACCCTGGAGACACATTCTATCTTGGAGTCAGACCTCTCTACGAAATAGAAGACAAGACCATGAGGGTTACCCTCTACGACGCTGAAGACAAAAAACTTGACTGGATCCTTGTCTGAAGAGTCCGGTTCTTATTGCATAAAGATTGTTTCTACAGATTGATTTCTGTAGAGAAATTTAATCCAATTTTTGAACCCTGCTTTTGAAGGAAACTTCAGATTTTCCGCAAAAAGCCCTGTGTCGAAGACTCAATAAGGTATTTTTATTGGATTCATTCAGGCTCGTTAATTCAGATCCATTCATCCGGGGTCTGCTTACTCAGCTTTCTGGATCTGCTTACACAGGTCTATTGAGTTTGTATATTCGGGATCTGTTTACTCAGGCCTGTACGGGATCTCGAGTTCCATCAGGTCTTCGGCTACAATAACATTCTCAAACACTTTTTTCGAATCTTTCAGGATAGGCTCCACATCATCGGTATAACGTGAACTTATATGGGTTAGGACCAGTTTCCTGACACCGGCTTCTTTTGCGAGGGCTGCAACCTCGCCTGCAGTTGAATGCATGGACTCTTCCGCCCACTCTGCCATCTCATCGGCGAAACTGCCGTCATGGATCAGGAGGTCGGCGTCTCTGCTTGCCTCAAGTACGGCTTCACAGGGCCTGGTATCCCCGCTGTACACGATTGTCCTTCCGGGTCTCGGGGTCCCCATGACTTCTTCGGGTCTTACTACCTTTCCGCCCGCTTCCACTGGATTTCCCTTTTGCAGTTTTGAGAAAAGAGGGCCAGGAGGGACTCCAAGTGCGACCGCTTTTTCCCTGTTAAAACGTCCGGGCCTGGGATTTTCAATAAGGGCATAGCCAAGACTCGGGGTGCTGTGTTCGGTCTCTAACGCCCGGACCACATACCCCTCCCCTTCGACAACGTCGCCGGGTTTCAGTTCCATACCATGAATTTCGTATTTAAGGTTGAAATAGCCAAGAGCCTTGAAGAGCTCGGTAAATTCCCGGGTCCCCGCTGGCCCGTAAATCATAAGAGGATCTTTTCTGCCCATGAAAGACATGGTCTGGATCAGGCCCGGAATTCCCAGAAAATGATCGGCATGGAAATGACTGACAAAAATAGAGGACAGGCTCATCATCCCTGTTTTTGCCCGCATCATCTGCTGCTGGGTGCCTTCGCCACAGTCAAAGAGCATAAGCTCCCCTTCTCTGTTGATCATTACTGCTGACGGATTTCTGTTGCGGGTTGGAAGAGAACCTCCAGTACCAAGAAAAGTTATGCGAAGCATACTGAACTCAGTAACACTTTAGAGGTATTTATTGATTACCACCTGAAAAATATCAGGAAATTCATAATGTATTCAAACCGATTAAGTCGAACACGATTAAGTCGAACCTCCGCCTTCAGAAACATTTTTTTCGGCATGTTCAGGTTTCCAATGTCCAGATCCTTCCGTAGTTTCCGGGAATGTTAAGCTGGAAGGCCTCTCCCGCAGAAACTCCCGTTAAATTGTCCTGCCCGTGAAGTTCTTCCCGGTAATTGCCATCAAATGGAAACTTGAAAGGCACTGCCTGCGCCCGGGCTCCGAAGTTCAATGCTACCAAGCTGAAAACCCCGTGATAAGTCCGGGAAAACAGCATGATATTTCGGGACTGATAGAGGGCATAATCATTGTAGAAGTAATGCTCTCCTCTGGAAAACTGAGGGTTATTCCTGCGAAGCTTAACAAGTTTCCTGACAAGATTGACCAGCGACCTGCCTTCGGAAGTATAAAAATATTCCCAGCGCACAGGTCTGTACAAAAGTACTCTTCCCCACCCCTCCTGAGGAAGGAAGTAATTTTCACCGAACTCCTGGCCCTGCCATAACATGGGAATGCCTTTTGCCGTAAGCAGGCTTATAAGGTAAGGCTGTATCCTGTACCAGAGGACACGATCCCCTTCTCTTAAAAGTTCATTATCATTGGGAACTGTTCCAAAAGTACATATAAAACGGGAATGATCATGATTTTCCAGGTACTGTAAAGCGGTTTTTGTGAGTTTATCCCCGTTGTTCTGAACTTCTGCCGGATAATCAATGAGGCCAAAAAGAAAGCCAAGGTCGGTCAACTTTCCAGGATTACCGGCTATTTCCCGGGCTGCAGACAGCGTCCTGTTTTGCCAGGTACAGTTACTGTAAGTTTTATTCAGGATTTCTACAGGTTTTTGAAGCTGCTCGGCACACTGAATGAGGTTGATGGACTCTCCTTCAAAAAACCGTTGCCAATGATCGGAAGAACCTTTTTTTGCTTTAACCAGCTGGTAAGTGTCTCGTACAAGTTTCGTATAACCGTTATCCGAATCCTCCAGCCAGTACCCGGGCACGTAGTCGTATCTAAAACCATCTACATGATAACTTTCAAGCCAGTGGTTGTTGACCGTCAAAAAGAAATCCCGGGTAAATTTGTGATTGAAGTCCGTACTTACTCCAAAAGCATTTTCAGCGAAAGAACCCATGAAAGGGTTTTCTTCCGGAGGATATTCGAGTTCGTTGTACACATAGCAATAAGGAAAAAGATCGCTTGTATGCGCATAAACCGAATCCACTATGACTGCAATTTCTTTCTGGTGAGCCGCATCGATCAACTTTTGCATGCCTTTTCTATTTCCGAAACGTTCGTCCACCCCGAAATACCCTATCGGTGCAAATCCCCAGTCCACCCTTTTCTCAACGTTGGAAAGGGGCATCAGTTCTATACAATTAATTCCCATGTCTGCGAGGTAATCCAGATGAGCAATCGTCCCTTCTATATCATCCGCAAACTCGCTGATCATGAGTTCATAGAGGACAATATCATTTATGAAAGGGGTTTTCCATGCCAGCTCATGTTTGTCCCACTCATAGGGTTCGTACCCGAGGGTGAAAGCGGATAATTTCCCTACCCCGAATTCTCTGGCGAAGGGATCGATAATCCAGTCAATAAGATCCGGCTTTTTTGGGGTTTTAAGGCAATACCTATAAACATATTTTCCAGGGGTTCCCCATGAAGAATAAGGTTTGAGCTTATCTTCAGCTTTGATATTTATCGCTGCAGACCAGTAATCCCCATAGTCCGGGTCCGTCGAATGTTCCATTCCGAAGTTCACTGGAGGTATATCCTGAAGGAACTGGTCCTTTTCATGAATAACCCTCACAAAGAGTTCATTTTCTCCCTCTTCCGACACACCCGGCAAAAAAAGCCCGAAACTTATTCTCCCGAAAGTCTGTTTGTCTTCCCGAGCCCCAAGCTTATGGAGAGGTAGAAGTTTAGGATTATTGGACAAGTTTTCCACTCCTTAACTATTATTGAAATTATGGCTTAGATTTAGGAATTGAAATGCACATTAGAGAATATATGCATCACGATATATATACTGGAGTAACTGTACACATAAATAATAGAGAGATAATAATAAAAATACAGACATATAATGAGTAATAAGAATCCATATAATTTGCGAAACAAGATTTAGGAAAAATGCTCCTTATGATTTACTCAAACTTCATATTCCAGCTAATGATAACAAAAAGGCTGGAAATATTCAGGTTGTAAAAAGAAAATGATAGAGAGATTCAGGATTTATAGAGCTAGAACACAAAGACAAACAGGTACAATAATACAAACAGGTGAAACACAAATGCATTATTTTTGACGCGATTTTCAGGATATTATATATTCTAAAAACTCGTTAACCTTCTCCAGATTACACATTTCTATCAAAAAATCATAAAGGAACCGTCTTCATATGTCAGAAAATTACGGAAAAGTTTACCTTGTGGGTTCGGGTCCCGGAGACCCCGAACTTCTCACTCTGAAAGCCCGCCGGCTCATAGACAATGCAGAAGTAATCGTCTACGACCAGCTTCCGGGAAAATCTATCCTGGGCTCCATGCCGAAAAGTGCGGAAAAAATCGATGTTGGGAAATACGCCGGAAACCACACGATGACCCAGTCCGAAATCAATGAAGTGCTTGTCTGGAAAGCAAAGGAAGGAAAGATGGTGGTCCGGCTGAAAGGAGGGGACCCCTACGTATTCGGGAGGGGAGGAGAAGAAGCCGAGGTGCTTGTAGCAGAAGGCATCGAATTTGAAATCGTGCCCGGGATCACCTCCGCAATCGCAGTACCTGCTTATGCAGGAATTCCTGTAACCCACAGGGAAAGCACATCGATGGTCACCTTTATAACAGGGCACGAGGACCCCACAAAAGAAGAAAGCGGCCTGGACTGGGAGACCCTGGCTAAGTTCGACGGGACCATTGTAATCTTTATGGGCGTAAAGATGCTCAGGCGGAATACCGAAGAGCTTATGAAGTATGGCAAGGACCCGAAAACCCCTGTTGCAGTCATAGAGAGAGGTACCCGGCCTGACCAGCGAGTAACCGTGGGCTCCCTAGAAAACATCGCTGACCTGGCAGAAGAAAGAAAAGTAAAGGCTCCTGCCATCACGGTTATAGGCGACGTTGTCAACCTCCACGCTATTCTTGGCGAGCAGATAGCAGGAAAGGATTTCTGAGGGTTCAAAGAGGTGAAGGTATGACGAATAAGGGCATGACAGAAGAATTAACCGCAGAAAAAATTCCCTTGCTTGCAATCATGAGGCCTGAAAGCTACAGGGAAAAGTCCGAGGCAATTGCCAGGGACTACGGCTTTGAGCCCGTCTATGTCCCCATGATCCAGCTTGAAGGCTTAAAAGATGAAGTATTCGAGCCTTTCGTGCAGAGAGTCGTAAAAGGGACTTCGGATTATGTTGTATTTACAAGCGCAAACGGGATAACTTTCACACTGGACAAGCTCACGAAACCTGAAAAGGAAAAATTCATCGCAGCCCTGAAAAAAACCAGGGTAATAGCAATCGGCCCGAACACGGAAAAAGAGCTTGTGAAGATCGGAATTGAAAAGCCTTTCCTGCCCGGGGATTATAGTTCCGAAGGAATTGTAGAAGCTCTCTGCCCGGAGGTAAAAGGAAAAACAATAGATCTTGCGAGGAGCGCTTTTGGGGCCAAGGTTTTAATAGAAGGCCTTGAACAGTGCGGAGCAACCGTCTATGAGACCCATGTGTACACTCTCAGCATCCCTGAAGGGGCAGCCCAAAAAGAGCTTATAGAACGTACCCTCGCAGGAGAGGTTGATGCCTTTGCCTTTACAAGTTCAATGATGGTCAGAGGCTTCATGAAGCATGCGGAGAAGCTGGGAGCAAAAGATACGATAAAAGAGACCCTCAGCAGAGCCGTTGTAGGCGCAATCGGAACTCCTACGGGAAATACCCTGGAAAAATATGGAGTCAATGCGGACGTAATCCCTGAGGAGTTTACTTTCGAAGCCCTGGTAAAGGCTATGAAAAAAACTATGAAAAACCAGCTCAAAAGTAACTGAAGAACTGTTCTAAAAATATAACTGAAATCTGTTGAGAGCCGCGCTATATGGGAACGATCTCATAAAACATGGCTCTTCTCATAAAACCGGTTCGAAAGAACAACACTTAAAAACCCATGAGGGCTTTTGACGTACAACTATACAAATTTCTGGAATAATTTAAACTCTCCTCTAAACCTTTGAGATGCGTAGAATAGATGTGCTTAGAACAGATGTGTTTAGAACCATTTCTCAATTTTTCCATTTGTCCGGGGATGTCTTACTCTTGAAAATAGGGGTTCGATTCCAGGTTCTTCAATGCTCCTTTTAAACTCAACATCTTATAAACCATCCTTGTTGATCCTGTGAGCTCCGAATTTGCTTCCATAACCATGATGGGCTTTTCCAGGCGAGCGCTGCAGTGCCGTCACTTATTAAATGTATAATGATTATTGATTGCTCCTTATAATCCAAGAGTCACTTTTTTGCAGGTCAGGTGACGAGTATGTCTCTGCGTTTTTCATCATTAAGCACACCGAAGGTGAAAATCATATACTTTTTACATTTAAGAGACAGTTAAGAGACAGTCTAAATGAATGAATTCAGAATAATGCTCTCAATCCGTGTAGTTAAAGTTGCATTCGGCCTCGCACTTTTCCTTTAAGGAATTCTGAAATTCGCCATGAAAGGGATGAAAAATAGTAATATACGAATTCGAACAAATATAAAATTATGGATAAAGTATATAACTTTGGAAAGTTATATACTTTAGAAAAAAATATAATTGAAATGTAATATGATGGGGGAAAAGCAACGGACCAGATGCCAGAAAAATGTGGAGAATGCGAAATGTACAGTAGATCCTACGGATTTTGCCTGAGGATAATGGAATACGTTTCTCCAGACGAAACGGAATTCAGATGCCTGAAAAGTAAAACTGTCCCGGGACAGGAGGCTTTTTAACACTTCAAAATAAGTTTCTTGTAAGCTCTTCGTCTTTTTAAAAACCTCAACTTTCGTTTATTATGCTTCTCTTTCAAACATATGCTCCATTCTCAAACTTTCCTGCGGAGTACACACGCTTTTGACCATTCCGAGGAGAAAACTCTACTTATCCGGAATCATTGCTAATACCCGGAAGAAAGATTTTCAAAGCCATTCCTGCATCAGTCACGATCTGAGACTCCACCATCACCATAACGAAGATCAGGTCGAACCCGGAACTTATATCGTACCCTGCGATCACCTTCAATGCCCCGGCTAACGGCCTGCCTGAACTTGAAGATGCCGTTGGTGGAACTCTATACTACCTATCCGCACTCACCGTTTATCCTTATCAGGATTATCTCCGGGATCCCGGAAGACAACTAGCTGAAACGATAGCAATCGAAATCATGGATAATAGAAAGCAGGATGGAAAACACGCCTTATAACCCAACAATGCAGGCCTCTCGGATGGATTGACAACTTTGAAATAGACGGAGAGCCGGGTATAGAGCAGGGTATGATACATGCAGGGTCGAAAGAACGATAAGAGATATCAAATTCGAAGAGGTTTTATGCCATCGGCAAATAGATACTTTTACGAATCGAAAATATGTAATCGGGAATATTTTTCTCGGTTGACTTAGGGATATTCGGCATTTCTGGTCATATCCTCGAGCCTAGGCATTCTGACCTTAGTTTTATAATTGTGAATGCCCATATAATCACCCCTGTCTCTGCAAATATAAAACAATCAGAAAGTTAAGGTAAAGTAAACAACAATTTAAAATTATTTACTAATTTCTGTAAAACAATCTCAATTTTGACGGATCGATATGATAGGCGTTTCAAAACTTTACTGCGGAACCGTGGAACCTTCTGACGCCCTTCGCTATGGAAGGGAGTCTAATCGGCTTCCCTCTCACCTGCTGCAGTTTTCAAAAGACAAAAAACCGGTAGTAGTCTGGAACATGACCCGCCGATGCAACCTGAAATGCGTCCACTGTTATGCCCAGGCAAAAGACATGGAATTCAAAAACGAGCTTTCCACCGAAGAAGGAAAAGCCCTTATCGATGACCTGGCCGCTTTTGGCTCCCCTGTAATGCTTTTTTCCGGGGGTGAGCCTACAATGCGAAAGGACCTCCCCGAACTTGCTGCCTACGCCCGGGAAAAAGGCATGAGAGCGGTAATTTCCACAAACGGGACTCTCATAGATAAAGACCTGGCAAAAAAGCTCAAAGCCGTGGGCCTCTCCTATGTTGGTGTTTCCCTGGACGGGGTCCGGGAGACAAATGACAAATTCAGGGGCATGAAAGGAGCCTTTGATGCCGCCCTCAGGGGCCTGCACAACTGCCAGGAAGAAGGCATAAAGGTCGGACTCCGCTTCACCATCAACAAGCAGAACGTCCGGGACATCCCTGCCATCTTCGACCTGCTCGAGGAAGAAAACATCCCCAGGGTCTGCTTCTACCACCTGGTCTATGCCGGCAGAGGTTCGACAATGGTGGACGAAGACCTCTCCCCCGAAGAGTCCAGGAAAGCCGTTGATCTCATAATGGAACGGACAAAAGCCTTGCACAAGAAAGGCTTCCCCGCAGAAGTCCTGACCGTGGACAACCACTGCGACGGTCCCTACATCTACCTCAAGCTCCTGAAAGAAAACCCGAAAAGGGCGGCCGAAGTGTTCGAACTCCTGTCCATGAACCAGGGCAACTCTTCCGGAATAGGTATCGGCTGCGTGTCCTGGGACGGCTCGGTGCACGCCGACCAGTTCTGGAGACACTACTCCTTCGGAAACGTCAGGGAACGCCCCTTCAGTGAGATCTGGACCGACCAGAGTGACGAACTCATGGCCGGGCTCAAGCACAGGAAACCCCTTATCCAGGCTAATGCCGACCGTTGTGCAAAATGCAAATGGTTCGATGTCTGCAACGGAAACTTCCGGGTTCGAGCCGAAGCCGTGTACGGAAACGTCTGGGCAGACGACCCCGCCTGCTACCTCACAAAAGAAGAAATCGGATACGATGAAGCCTGAAAAATAATTCAGGCGCCCTTTACCTTTTTTGTATAAGAAGGGAAAAGAATACCCCTAGAGGCTGTCCGACAATTCCTATCAGTAATAAACAAATCTTCTTTTTTAAAAATGTATTATAATACTCTCTTTTTGTCATCTTTTTACTCTATAATTAAATTGTCAGACAACTCGTTTTAGAGTATGTGATCACTAACAATTTGATTTATAAATAAGATTCAGAAGGATATATCTAAGAAGAAATATAGAAAATGAAAATTATATATTAAATTAATAATAGTATTTCAGTACCGCTGTTTGATCACCAGGAGGTATTGTAATAAATACCATTGTGTGCCAAAAATCTCCAGGGGGAGTATTTGGGAAATTGATGTTATGCCTGAGTTTGTACTGGAAATCAAGGATCCATAGATCCTGAAGGGAAAGTGTATTCTTCTTTAGCTGTTTTTATACAGGTTACCTGAAGGATGTGATGAAAGGTTTCAAAGGAGATCTGGCGAACCTGTTAATCTGGATATGGACGGGACCAATAAATAATAACACTATGCTATTATTACAGTACCGCGCTACAGTGCTTAATCTAAACAGGTTGATGGATCGGATACCACATAAAAAATTATCGTAGGAGATATAAATGGACATTGTGGATGTGAGGGAAAAGTACGAGGTCAAATTGATGGATCTGCCTAATGTCAAGGGTGTTTGGACTGGTAAAAAAAATGAAAAGGATGTGATTTTCGTGGGAGTTACACATAAGGTTTTGGATTCCTCACTCCGTCCCGAAGAAAAAATACCAAAAACACTTGAAGGATATGAAGTAGAGGTCGAAGAGATTGGTGACCTGACGGCGTACACCAAGTAATAAGGATAGCGTCATAAAGTATTGAGGACGGTGTACGCCAGGTAGTGGGGGATGGGGTACACCAGGTAGTGGGGGATGGGGTACACCAGGTAGTGGGGGATGGGGTACACCAGGTAGTGGGGGATGGGGTACACCAGGTAGTGGGGGATGGAGTACACCAGGTAGTGGGGGATGGGGTACACCAGGTAGTGGATGTCAGGAACTGGAACAGCATTGAGTAGCAGTTCATAATAGTTGATCAATAAAGATAGCGAATCGGCCAACATCAAATCGATTTTTATTATTTGTTGAAAATGCAGCCATGTTTCAATAACAGTCATACAAGATCAGGTGTGCAGGAAACAACAAATGAATTTGGAATAAAATTAAAAACAGATAAAATAAAATTGAAATTATGTAGGAGTGGGGATAAATTATGGCAAAGAAAGTAGAATCGGCAAATATATGGATGATAAAAGAGAAGGATGCGGAAGCTGCGTCGATGGCGCATAGGGCTGAAGTTGACAAATTCCTGCATCCAGATAAAATACTTCCCAACGTGGTAGGTCTGGCAGTAGGTGCCAAGGTGACGGATGGAAAACCTACAGGCGAATCTGCTCTGATAGTGCTGGTCACACAAAAACTTGAAAAATCAATGCTGCCTGCGGGAGCTATAATACCTGAAGAACTGGGAGGGCATAAAACAGATGTGATGGCGATAGGCATACCCATGGCAGGAGGTGAACCAAAATCGGAAGCTTTCTCACCACTGGCATTGAATAACCGCGTCCGTCCGGCTAAAGGAGGATACAGCGTGGGACATAAAGATATCACAGCAGGTACCATCGCTACAGGTGTTTACGATATCCTGCCTGGAGGCAAGGTCAGCCCGCCTGTACAAGGGATTGGCATGCCGCCCAAATACTACATTCTCAGTAATAACCACGTACTTGCAGCTTCCAATGCAGGACAGATCGGAGATGCGGTGCTGCAACCTGGAGCTTTTGATGGAGGGAAAGATCCGGAGGACAGAATCGGTACGCTGTTCAGATTTGTACCCATCGATTTTTCGGAGCCCAGAGAATCTCAGAACAACACTGTGGACTGTGCACTTGCGCTCGTGGAGTTCTGTAATATCGACCGGGAAATTTACTGGATCGGAGAAGTGCGGGGATGGAAGCAGAAAAATTTCGTAAAGGTAGGGGATCTTGTGAAAAAAACCGGGCGCACCACAGCCTTTACCACAGGCAGGATCACAGCAGTCAATGCAACTGTAGATATCAATTATAGTCAAGGCAAGGTTGCAAGGTTTAAAGACCAGATCATAACCACCTCAATGAGTGAAGGCGGTGATTCGGGTTCACTGATAACGACGCTGGATAATGTGGCTGTTGGGCTGCTGTTTGCAGGTTCCAGTACAGTAACTATTGCTAACCAGATTGAAAATGTCCGGGCACTGCTGAAGGTAGAGGTGGCCGAACAAGTAATCAACTAAACCGCACCTCATTGCCTGAACATGCATAAGCATGTGCAAACAAAGCAAAAAGAATAATGGCAGGATTTATGACAGGATTTGCGCGCATGAGATACAAAACCAGGATTGGCAAACACTGTGAATTAAATTTACATTTTAGGCCGTTGGGTGCTAAATGCTATTGATTTCTCAGTTCAACTGCATAAGTCCTGATTGATTTATCTTTTCTGTTAGTTACACACATTGTTGCTCCTGCTTTTTATGGTTAGAACTCCATGAATTTCTTTTTCAGATATTCATTTATTCAGGTGAGATTGATATTTAGCATATTTGAGGAAGGAATCGTAAAAAAAAGAGGGAGTAGTAAGGAAAAAAGGGAGTAGTAAGGAAAAGAGAGAGGGAGAATTGAGGGAGACAGGAAAAATACATGAAACCGATCTATTTACTCCTGATTTTTTTAGTTGTATTTACAGCCTTTTCAGGCTGCGTATCCGACAGAGGAGGCACGGGAGTCTATGACAACCAGACAGAAACGCTTTCTTATCAGGGACAGCCGTTAACCCCTATTGCACAGCAGCGCAACAACGCCATTAAGGGTACCCAGTATATCGACAGAGAGAGTTACAGGCTGCAGGTTGACGGGCTTGTGGAAAACCCCCGGAATTTTACCTACGAAGAAATAACCGAATTGCCTCAAACTTCTAAAGTTGTTGACCTTAACTGTGTGGAAGGCTGGAGCTTTACTGCAAAATGGACCGGAGTAAAGATAGCTGAGATCTTTGAGGAAGTAGGGGCTATGGAAAATGCAACAACGGTTATTTTTTACAGCGCAGACGGGTATTCCACTTCCCTTGATAAGGACTATCTGCTGGAAAGCGACATCATACTCGCGTATAAATTAAATGATGTGACCCTGCCGCCCGAAAGAGGGTTTCCCCTGCAGCTTGTAGCTGAAGACAAATACGGGTACAAATGGGCGAAGTGGATAGTAAAAATTGAGCTCAGTGACTCACCCTACAGAGGGTACTGGGAAGAATTCGGATACAATAACATAGCCGATGTTGGGGGACCTGCCTTTGAAAGATGAAAATAGAACCCGCAGATAACCCGTCTTTGATGAATCTGCCAAGTCCGCGAAACTCCATCCAGGAAGAAATTCCGACAGAAAAAGATTCACAGGATTTGTATCAGCAGACTTTGTATCAGCAGACATATCTTAAAAAGGAAAAGGGGAAAATGTTGGGGAAAGTGTTTTTGGAGGAGCTCAAGGTATTCATCATGTTCACTCAGGCGGGCCTGAAATATACCATTCTGGTATGTATGTTTCAAATCCATCATACCATTTCAAAACATCTTCGGCTTGTCTGAGCATTGTACGGACTTCTTCCTGTCCATATGAAATTGACCAGGGAATTGATGAAAGCTGGTTGCTTGCAATATATAAAGCCATTAATCTAAAAAATGAAGCAGGTACATCATGATCAAAATATCCGTTTATACGTCCCGAAGCAAATGCGGCACTTATATCTGCGCACCAGGTAATGCGGTTGAATTCCTCCCAGGGATCACCATAATCAAGCCTATCAAAATCAATGACCCCCAGCTCCCCAGATTTTGTAATAATCATATTTCCGGCGTGATAGTCACCATGTTGAAAGCACCGGGGACGACTTTCTAACAGATATCGGTTTTGTTCGAGATACTCGATTATTTTATCTGCTCCCTTTATATGAATTCCACAAGCTTTGTAATTAGTAATATTTCTGTCTATTTTGCGATTGAAATGCTCCGACCATGACAGCTGGTTTTTTGCCGCAGAAATTTGATGCATGATTTTCAATACTTCTCCAGCTCTGACACAAAGCCGGTATTGTTCTTTGCTGCTTAGCTCCGGAAGAGCAGTTTCTGCAGCCTCCCCTTTAATCCAGGTTGTTAAAAAATATACGGACTGACCGCTATTACAAATTCCAAAATCAACCGGGCGTGAGATTAAAATGTCAATTTTATCAAGCTGTTTCATTGCTTGAAAATCTCGCTTCTTTCTCTCATATTGCGATATGTCTGATATTCGGAGTAAAAATACTCTGCCGTCCGTAGTTTGGACATAATATTTCTTATCATTTGACCATCCTCGATTAATTTCCTCAACTATTTGCCAATTACAAGAGTCAGGTATTTCATTATAGATTTTAATCACGCGAACACTCCTGGAAAATAGAATATCCAGCTATGGACCCACCGAAGATTCGGATGAAGATTAACTAAATTTGGATGAAGAGGATATAAATTTCTCGAATGACTTTATACAGTTGTACTTAACAAAAATATTTTATTAATTCATAATATCGCAACTTCTCATCGATTTCATCCGATATTTAAATCCTTTTCTACTGAACCCGAATGTCATCCCAGCCTCAGGACTTCGTTCTTCCGGAAAGGCATCCGCCGTTAAGTCAAAGTAAGAAAGGAGAGGGATAAAAGTCCATATCGAAACACCAATAATAATATAAGATACCCGGGCTATAGTATACTTCTGCCAGTATTGAAGATTCAAGACCGAAGAATCAAATCCTACCACTGGCTACGTTTGGTTATTACAGGGTTTGGTTATTTCTGCCTTTTGTTCCACTATATTTCGTGAGTTATGAGTTATATGATTCATGAGAGCTACACTTCATGAGTGCTACGCTTGCTGGCCTGTATTTCAGCGCATTACTGTTAAAAGGAAGAGAAACTGAGAGGCAAAGAGTATAGTTGTTAAGATTGAGGCTGGAAAAATGGGGGTAATTTGAAGTGGCAGATCGCCATGTTAATACTTTGTATCCTGGGGATCCATTCAGGGACTGGCTTGTTGAAGAAGTTGTAGGGCACCGGATTCGCGATAAAAAGTGCCTTGTGAATGTTTTCAAGCACAATTCCTCTCACACTGTCTGCAGGTATCAGTTCAAAGGGGAACACTTCAGTGTAATGGCAAAATTTTTTGCCGAACCCACAGGCAAGCTGAAGGCTTACAACGCTTACAGAGGCATGATGAATGAATACCGGAATCTGAAAAAAGCAGCTTCGGTAATAAACGTTGCAAAGCCACTTGCAATAAATAAGGATTTTAATTGTGTCCTTGTAACCGAACACGTACCCGGAAAATCCCTGAGATGGTACCTTAAACGCGAAGAGAACCTTTATGAAAAGCTTGCTGCGGTGGCACATATGCTCCGGCAGCTGCATGACAATACACAGTCATACGCTTATAATAAAGAAAATGAGTTCAGGAACTATCACGACGTGCTGGATCACCTGAAACTGGATTACGGTACACGGGATACTTTCAACAAACTCCTTGGAGAATGGTGGTACAGTTCCTTGATTGACCGGGAATGGGGCTGTATGGTCCACAGGGATGTTACCCCTGCCAATTATATTTTCTGCAAAGGAAAACCCTATGCACTTGATTTTGAGAGCTCATGGTATGAAGCAAATCCTGTAAGGGATCTCGGAATCCTTACTGCGGAACTGAAAAACGAGTTCGAATTGCATAAAGGAGGAGGCTGGAAAGCCGAACCGTATATAGGAAACTTCCTCTGGGAGTACAGCCGCGGAGAAAAGGACTTTTACCACGTTACCAGAATTTTGCCTTTCTTCATGAGTGTAGGGCTGCTCCGTTCGGCAAGGCTTCACCAGGGCGAGTACAGGAACTACCTGATAAGGGAAGCCCGTGAATGTTTAAGTGCGATTAATAGAGGAAATTAAGGGAATAATAGAGAGAACCCTAAAAGAAGAATTCTGAAAAGAAGGACTCTGAAAAAAGAACTCCAAAAGGAAATAAGGGCCTGAGGGTAACATTAAGGGGATTGAAAACAATTATTAAGGGGACATGGGAGGCAAGAACATTTCAAAGAACAATGAACCTGAAACCGAAGAGGGCACTATAATCGTTCCCGCCGATCCTATCATAGCAGGGGAAGAGACATTTGAGAGCTGCAAGGTAAAGGGCGTTATTTTTGACTGCTACCAAACACTTATCGATATCCACACCGAAGAACACAGGGTCGAGACTTATGAGACTGTAAGCGCATGGCTTGCCTACCACGGGGTAAAAATAAAGCCGGAAAAGCTGTGGGATACGTACATGTTTAAGGTAGAGGAAAGGATGGACGAATCCCAGGAGATATACCCGGAAGTCAGAGTTGAAGAGATCTTTGCCGAGATCTGCCGGGAAAACTCGATCTGGAAAATCGATGAAAAAATCATGGGAATTGAGACCTCAAGGGTCTTTCGGGCGGCTTCGATACGGAAACTCCGCCCCTTTCCTCAGAGCATAAAGTTAATCGAACACTGCATTAACATCCCCAAGTGCATAATCTCAAACGGCCAGCGGGTCTTTTCCGAACTGGAACTCCGGTTCCTCGGGATCTACGACTACTTTGATTTTGTTATTTTCTCTTCCGATGTGGGGTACAAGAAACCTGACCTCAGGCTTTTTATGACCGCACTCAAAAGAATGGAACTCGAACTAGAACCCAGGTGTGTTATGTCCCTCGGGGACTCTTACGAAAACGAGATCCTTCCGGCAAGAAAGCTCGGGATGCGAGCAATGACCATTGAAGAAGCCTGGAAACATTATGGGATAACTGACTGATTATTAAAGGCCGATATTTAATAACAGGTTGGTTTTTAAAAAATGAAGATGAGGACATTTGAGGGCTCTCCCTTATCAACAAGCCTCTCCTCAGCCTTTTAAGACCAGCTATTTCCGGGCACTTTTTTTCCGTTCCTACCCTCCAATACATCTCTTCCTTCCGTAAAACTCCTGCCCGAATTCTCAGGCGATGCCTTTCAACTCTTTCCTTCGAACAGCCGGATCCCACCAGACCACAGCAGACCGATATTTTCTGACACATGGGCCGTCACCGGAATCTCTGTACAGGGCCTCTCGAATTGCCTCTTCAACCTCAGGCGTGATCTCCGTATAGATCGAGTAGAAAACCCTGTACATCCTGAACATATTCTCAAATGTCCTCATACTTGTGTAATCGATAACTCGTACCTGAGGCACCCTTCCATGCTCGTATAGAAGGTTATATATCACCGGGAATTCGGAATACTGCGGAGAAGGGACATCTCCCATGATCTTCTTCCAGAGTTCGGCTTCGAACCTCTGCCGGGTTCCTATGCTCCCGACCACGCAACAGTGCCCCCGCGTCACCTCTTCCATCCTGCGGATCTGGGCCATAATATCACGGAACATCCAGATAACGGTTGAAGTGATGGTAAGATCATACCGGTCCTGCAGCTCCGAGCTGGTCACATCCTGCCAGATCTTCGGGATAATGGAATAATTATTTACTCCTGCTTCCGTAGCATTCTGACGGATCATACGGATCATTCCCTCAGCAGGTTCAACAGCGGTCACATGGTCAACTCTCCGTGCGAACGGAATGACAAATGTTCCGGGGCCCGAGCCAACCTCAAGGACCCTGGCATGTGGAGGAATGACACCATGGAGATCAAGTGCGGCATAGACTGACTCTCCAAACTCGTACTGGTTTGTCCGCCTGGATTCCGAGTAATCCTCCGCCCGTTCGGTCCAGTCATTGATCTCGTAGTCCCTGCGCATTATTTTCGACCTGGAATCATAGCTATCTTCCCAAAGCCTGACCCAATCGATACCGGATATAAGAGAGCAGTCCATCATGCTACTTTCCACCATAAAACCCCCATCCTGCCGCTAACCTGATATAAGCCGTTCTTAGCCCGACTCTGTACATAGTCCCGAATAAACGCGCTGTCACTGGCATCCAGGGGCCGGTGCTTCTCTACAAGCTTGCTGGTAGAACTAACTGCGGAGGCAACCGACCGGCTAAGAGTATAATCGACCACGTTGACATTCGGATGTACCCCGGCATCATTGAGAAGGTTTAATATCGTGATGAACTGGTCAAAGTCGCCTTCATCAATCCCCAGAATGTCCAGCAGTTTGCTCGTCTCGGCCGGAGCTTCGAAGCCGTGGGCAAGACAGCAGTAACCCCTGGAAACTGCCTCCATATGCCGGATCTGGGGGAGAATGTCCGGAAACTGCCAGAGGGCGTGACAGCAGACGACCAGATCGTAATTCTTCGCATATGCTGCCGCATCCACCTCCTGCCAAGTCTGCGGGATTACATCGATGTTAGAAAGTCCCCTTTCCTGTGCAGATGACATAAGTGCTGCTGCCATCCTCTCTGCAGGTTCGACCGCAGTCACCCTGCTCACCCTCTCTGCAAAAGGGATCGTTATTGCACCCGGCCCGGATGCAATATCAAGAACATGCCAATCTTTTTTCAGCAACCCTTCCCGTTCAAACAGGCCGAGGATATTCCGGCCGTGATTACAATCACTTGCCAGAACCATATCTGAATAATCCTCCGCCCGCCGGTTCCAGTAACTCGTATTGGAAAGCCGATTCATCTCACCGATGCCTTCAGCCCAGACTGTCTCCCAGTCGATCCGTAAAGTCATAATACCTCATCCGGTTTCACATATAGCCATATATTTGTGTTAATATGTAGCAATTTATTTTTCAATTGTCTTAGAATATATGAAAACAAATATAAATAGTAATATCATACACTCCGTGATTTTCGTAATACAAGTTAAGCAAAAGTATGGAAAAAATAGTCATGCACACCATTCTTGAGGTCAAACAGCTTCATGTACACTTCCCAACATCAGGTAAAGTCGTCCGAGCTGTGGATGGGGTGGATATCAGCATCACACAGTCCGAGACACTTGCCATCATCGGAGAAAGCGGGAGTGGAAAATCAGTATTGGGACTTGCCCTTCTCGGACTGCTACCTGCAAACTGCACCGCTACCGGAACTGTAAGATATCGCGGTGCAGACCTCCTGAGACTCTCTGAAAGCGAACTTGAAATGATCCGAGGCAGCAAGATCGCCTGGGTTCCGCAGAACCCCGCAGGAGCAATGAATCCTTCAATGACCATAGGAGCCCAGATCGGAGAGCCTATTTCTCTTCATGTGGAAAAGAACAGGTCTATAGTCAGAAAAAAGGTTCTTGAACTCCTTCAATTCATCCGAATAACACCTCCCGAAGAGCGGATCGACTCATACCCTTATTCTTTCAGCGGTGGAATGCTCCAGCGGTCCCTTGTTGCTATGGGAATTGCAGGCCTCCCGGAACTGCTCATCGCTGACGAACCGACCAAAGGGATAGACATAATGAACAGGCAGGCAGTCTCTTCTCTTCTTCGGATAGTACGCGAAAAAGGAATCACCCTGCTTGTTATCACTCACGACCTCTCATTTGCCCGAAATCTTGCTGACAGGATTGCGGTCATGTATTCCGGACGGATCATGGAGATCAGGGAAAAAAAGAGCTTTTTTAAAGGGGCTCTTCACCCCTATGCCAGAGGAATGCTCCGCTCACTCCCGGAAAACGGCCTCCACCCTATAGCAGGCAGGACAAGAGAGACGGACAAATATGACGGAGGCTGTAGATTCCGATTCCGCTGCACATATGCAGGAGAAAAATGTAGGGTCGAACCGCCTCTCATCCCTCTTCCGGACGGGGCGGCTGTCAGGTGCTGGTTGTATGATTGAAGGAAGAGGACTGACGAAAATATTCACCCCGAGAGGACAGAACAGGATTACGGCTGTTGACGGGGTGGACATACGGATCAATTCCGGAGAAACACTTGCTCTTGTAGGAGAAAGCGGGTGCGGTAAATCCACCCTCTCCAGACTGCTCCTCCTGCTTATTCCTCCTACCCAGGGCGAGGTTTTCTTTGAGGGACAGGCCCTGACAGGGTTGAAACAAAAAGAACTCCGCCTGATCCGGAGAAAAATCCAGATTGTGCCACAACAACCGGAAAGCGCACTGAACCCCCGCTGGAAGATAGCTGACTCCATCTGCGAACCCTTCCGCATCCATCCCGATGTATTACCTCCCGGGAAGCTGCCGGAAGAAGAGCTTGAAAAACTTCTCGAGCTTGTCGGGCTTGAGCCTGAGCAGGCCGCCCGATACCCCCACCAACTCAGCGGCGGAGAATTGCAGCGAGCCGTTATTGCCCGGGCTATCGCGCTGGAACCGGCCCTTATCATATGTGATGAACCTACATCAATGCTGGACGTGTCCACACAGGCGGCTATTGTCCGCCTCCTTCAGGCCCTTCAGCACAGGCTGGGATGCGCTCTCCTCTTTATCACCCACGACCAGGGGCTCGCTCATGCGATAGGAGACCGGACCGCTGTAATGTTTGGCGGACAGATCGTTGAAGAAGGACAGGATGTTCTGGACAGACCGCTTCACCCATTCACCCGGAAGCTCACATCAATCCCTGATTCGGCTTCCCTGCAATGTCCGGAACTGCAGGGGAACAGGATTCCGGGATCATGCGTATACTACCGGTTCTGCCCGGAAAAGACAAAAAACTGCCTTCACAGCCCTGAACTGAAGAAATATGATGATCGGAAAGTGCGATGTCATAACATTTCATACGTTTAACGGGCATGCAGGTCTGCCAGATCTACGGGGAGGAAGGTTGGAGACATGAGACAGAAATTACAGGAAAATCACGGAATTACCATATGCATTTCCTCATTCGGTTACTACATGCATTTGCACAAAGATTATAGACAAGTGAATTTTTGCGGCACTTGAAGCTGATACATAATTATTGGATGTGATGAATTAAATGAAAAAAAAAGAGGGATTTCTCTTTATTCTGCTGGCTTTCGTGGTCATGGGAGCAGGCTGTACGGAACAGGAACAACAAGAAGAACTTCAGACACTTTCGATTTCGGGCCAATGGAGTCCAAATACAATCGACCCTCACCAGTCAGGTTACATCGCCCAGAGACTCGGATATGCCGAAACCCTTGTAGGAGTCAATTATGAGGGAAAGATCGCCCCAAACCTTGCCAAATCATGGGAGGTCTCTGATGACGGGAAAAACTGGACCTTCATTTTGAGAGAAGACGTCCTCTTCCATGACGGAACACCCTTTACAGCCGGGATCATGAAAAACTCTCTCGAAAGGTCCCTTGTCCGGTCAGAGTCAATCTTTGAAAAAATTCCCATATCAGCCATTGAGGCTCCGGACGACCGGACTCTGGTAATCCGCCTCGAATCCCCCTTCCCCGCACTGCCGGCCTATTTCTCCAAAGCAGAAAGTGTTGCCCTTGCCCCCGGATCTTATGATGAAGATGGAAATGTGCTAAAGCCCATAGGGACCGGACCTTTCAGCTTTGAATCCTGGAAACCGGAAGAAGAAGTCGTTGTCGTCAAAAACCCCGATTACTGGGGGCAGACTGCTTCAGTTGATAAGGTGATATATCGGATAATGCCTGAGGCACTTACGAGAAAAATGCTCCTTGACAGTAAGGAAATTAAGATAGCAATGATCCTTTCACCTGAGATTGCTGAAGAATATACGGAAAAGGATGGATATACCGTCCTGCAGCAGCCGATTGCCCGGGTAAGAATGCTTGGGTTCAACACGGAAAGGGAGCCTTTTGACGATAAGAGAGTGCGGCAGGCTGTTAATTACGCAATAGATCGAGAAGCTATAGTGACATATGTCCTTCACGGATACGGAACCACCGCAGCAGGACTCTTCCCAACGGGCTTTTACTGGGCTAACAAGGAAATTGCTCCATACACGTATGATACGGAGAAGGCGAAGTCGCTTCTTGAAGAAGCCGGGTGGACCGATACGAACGGAGACGGAACCCTTGATAAAAACGGAAATCCCCTGAAAATTACACTTATCACATACCCTGAGCGTGCAGAACTGCCTTCGATCGCCGAAGTAATCCAGCAACAGCTAAAGAACGTGGGGATTGATACCGAACTTCAGGTCCTCAATGTCGACGCTGCGAACTCTCTCCGAAATCAGGGAGACTTTGATATCTTCCTCGTTGGGAGGGGACTGCTCTTTGTACCGGATCCTGACGAAATCATGATGACCGATTACCACTCGAGCGGTACATCAACAGACGGCTGGGGAGCGTACCGCTGGTACAACGAAAGTGTGGATGGACTGCTCGAAGAAGCCAGAACGACTTCCGACATGGCTGTCAGAAAAGAACTCTATGACGAAGCCCAGGCAATTATTGTCGAAGAAGCTCCGGTTGCATATCTCAACTATTACGTCAATATCGACGTCACAACCTCGGATATAGAAGGATACCGGCTCCATCCGACAGAGTACTCGCTTTATCTTGAGAATGTATCGATTGTCTGAGGGGGTATTCCATGCCCTCTCCCATATACAGAGTTTGAGCAAGATGATGCATACAATCATATTGAACCGGCTGCTTCAAATGGTCCCGGTGATGATTGGAATCTCCCTCATCACCTTTGCAGTAATCTCCCTTTCTCCCGGAGACCCGGCCGAGATAACGCTCAGAGCAACCCTTGGTACCGAAAGTCCTCCGAAAGAGGCGATAGCCCGACTTCATGAGGAGATGGGCCTTGACGACCCCTGGTATATAAGTTATATGAAATGGGCTTCAAGGGTCCTGCATGGCAACCTGGGGTATTCCTACCAGACAAAAAGGAGCACCATAGAAGAAATCGCATACGCCTTACCAACAACCTTCGAGCTTGCCTTTCTGTCAATAATCTTCTCAGCTGCCACAGCAATTCCACTCGGAATCCTTGCAGCACTGAGACAAAACGGACCTCTGGACCACCTCTGCAGGCTTAGTTCAATCATCAGCCTCTCCAGTCCCGAATATTTCGTTGCGATAGTCTTTATGCTCGTGGGGGGCATTTATCTGGGGATTTTTCCGGTTGCAGGAACGGGAGGAATAGAATACTTTATCCTCCCCGCCCTTACCCTCTCAATCGGCCTTTCCGCCGTAACAATGCGTATCATGCGGACGAGTATGATTGAAACGCTAGAGCAGGATTATATCAGGACAGCGCGTGCAAAAGGGCTTAGCCGCAGAATCGTGATTCAACGGCATGCGCTCAAGAACGCGTTGATCCCGGTTCTAATATATATGGGTACCCAGTTTGGATGGCTCTTTGGTGGGGCTGTTATTATCGAAAGTATGTTTGCGCTGCCAGGACTGGGAAGGCTTCTCGTGGAATCCGTTTCCTCGATGGATATCATGGTGGTCCAGGGCTGTATACTCACCTTCGCTGCAATTATCGTCCTGATCAATCTCGGTGTTGACCTCGCCCAGCTGTATCTTGATCCGTCAATCAGGGATCAGGGGGAATAACATGGAGTATTCGTACGTGGACAAAAAATGGGCAGTTTCCGGCATGAGCCGGACATTGGTGCTTCTGCGAAAGAACGCAACGCTTACAACCGGGATTCTGCTTTTTACTCTCATCACCATGCTGGCTGTAACGGCTTCGACTATTTCACCAAATGACCCTGCAGAAATGCATTTTGAAGAGCGATTATCTTCCCCTTCGGCATCTTTTCCCCTCGGAACCGACCAGTTTGGCAGATGCATCTTCAGCCGCATATTATACGGGGCCCAGACCTCGCTCTCAATCGCAATTATTTCAACTCTGATCGTTGCTACCATAGGGATTATCGTAGGTATGTATGCAGGTTATTTCAGCAGATACGATGCATTCCTGATGCGAGTAACCGACATTCTGCTCGCTTTTCCCAATATAGTCCTTGCAATTGCTATTGTTGGGGTTGTGGGCCCCAGTCCTGCAGGTATTATCCTTTCCTTTTCCATTTCAGGCTGGGCAAAGTACGCGCGAATGATCCGGGGTTCTACCCTCTCGCTAAAAAATAGCGGATTCGTCGAGGCGGCCAGAGCACTTGGGGCATCTGATAAATACATTCTCTTCCGCCATATCCTCCCCAACAGTTGCGGACCCATCATTGAGATAGCAACACTCGGACTGGGATCCAGGATTGTTGCAATCTCCGGGCTTGGATTCCTGGGACTTGGGATTCAGCCCCCCACACCGGAACTGGGAGCAATCCTGAAAGACGGAGTGGTGTATCTTCAGACCGCCCCAATGATGGCCTTATCTGCAGGCGGGATGATCATGCTCTTCGTCCTTGCAACAAATCTCATAGGTTCCGAACTGAGGTCAATCGCCGATCCCAGGTCTGATACTATCGAGCTTTAACTGGAAGGAATACACTTTACGAGCAATTTTTCTATTACTTTTTTCGCCAGAAAGCCAGAGTACCTTCGGAATTGTGAAACCTATCATTTTCAAGAATTTAGCCCTGAGTATAGACCTGAAGCAAAATATATAGATATAGAGAAATACCTTCAAAAAATTGAATCTAATAGGAGTATTTGCGAAATGAATATATATTTGAAGAATAGTATTTAGATTGTGAGAAGAAAGAGATAGAAAAATTGAAAATACCAAAAAAATACACGGAGAATCCCTATGCTCCAGAACGGAAAAATTAAGGGTTTAATCTTTGACTGTTATAAAACTCTCGTCGATATCAAAACAGATGAAGGAGGCCGGGAAACAAACGAAAGGGTAAGCAAATGGTTGCTCTATCAGGGGGTGAGGATAGAACCCGACCGGCTCCGGGAAGAATACAGATGGAAAGTTATAGGCAGGCTTGGAAACTCAGGTCAGCAGCACCCTGATATCCGCATAGAAGAGATTTTTGCCGAGATCTGTGCCGAAAATGCCTTCAGGGAAATCGATCCCTTCTGGCTTGGAATTGAAACGGCCAAGGTTTTCAGAACGGCGTCTTTAAAGAAACTGGAAGCTTATCCTCAGAGCCTGCGACTGCTTGAGAAATACAGAAACATACCCAAATGTATTGTTTCCAATGCCCAGAGGGTTTTTACGGAACAGGAGCTTCGCTTCCTGGGCCTGTACGACCGCTTTAATTTTGTAATCATGTCTTCGGACCACCGCATCAAGAAACCTGACACCCGGCTTTTCAGGATGGCTCTCGACGGCCTCGGGCTTGAACCCTGGGAAGTGCTCTCTATCGGAGACACCCCGGAAAACGATATATATCCACCTCAAAGCCTCGGAATGAATGCCATGCATATCCGGGATGCCTGGAGATATGCATAAAAAAAGATCATAGAAAAAGACGAAAGAAGTTTTTTCAAACCGAACTTAATTTATCTTAACCCTACTTTACTTTTTATATTATCCTTTCAGGCCTGGACTATTTTTAAGATCTTCAACAACTCTTTTACAATTTTACTCTTCAATTCTTCTCCACTACATCAAATTCTCTTCTTTATGAGTTGAAGGCCGCTCTCCTGAATCAAACGGGATAGGCTTCATTTTCGAAAATTACCTTATCCTGTACGGCTGAAATATTTGCTTCTATCCGTTCGAAATGAGGGGACCAGGCCGGGACAGGAGCAGGACAAAAAAGCAGATAAATACAGACCTTGCGCCGAACAATGTTAAGGGATATTCCGGGGATCGCCGGCTATTTGCTTTCAGGACAAAAGATTCCTCGGTGCAGATCGGATGCAGATAGGATATAGATCAAAAGTGATCGGATGTAGCTCGAATATATAATCCTGAGAGCTGCCCGGCAGAAGAGATTTCCATCATCCAAAACCAGATATATTTAAATAATCGCAAGCACTCTAAAACCCAAGAAATTCTTACACTTATTTCTCAATCATGGAGTGTCTTTATGACAGAATCGGAAATTCCAAAAGAATATAATGCTAACGAGGTTGAGGAAAAGTGGATGGAGAAGTGGAACCTCTCCATGTACCACTTCAACTGGGGAGAAGACCCCCGCCCTCAGTATATTATTGATACCCCACCTCCCTATCCTACAGGCAATTTCCACATCGGAAACGCGCTCAACTGGTGTTACATCGACTATATAGCCAGATACAAACGCATGCGCGGATATAATGTGATGTTCCCCCAGGGCTGGGACTGCCACGGCCTGCCAACGGAAGTCAAGGTTGAAGAAATCCACGGAATTACGAAAAACCAGGTTCCCAGAGCCGAGTTCCGCAAGATGTGCAGGGAGCTTACTGCAGGAAACATCGAAAAGATGCGCAAAACAATGCTGCGTCTGGGCTTTTCCGTGGACTGGAGCAACGAATTCGTTACCATGGAGCCTTCATACTTCGTAAAGACACAGAAATCCTTTGTCAGGATGTACAACGACGGGCACATCTATCACGAAGACCATCCGGTCAACTGGTGTCCCCGCTGTGAAACTGCCATCGCTTTTGCAGAAGTCGAGTATGAGTCCAGGCAGACCAAACTTAACTTTGTCCACTTTGATAAAGTAGACATTGCGACTACCAGGCCTGAATTGATGGCTGCATGTGTTGCAGTTGCGGTTAACCCCAAAGACGAGCGCTACAGCCAGCACATTGGCAAAGAAATCACAGTGCCCATTTTCGGACAGAAAGTGACCCTGATTGCTGACGAAGCTGTTGAGCCCGAATTCGGGACAGGCGCTGTGATGATCTGTACCTTCGGGGACAAGCAGGACGTGCGCTGGTGGGTAAAATACGGACTGCCTCTGGTAAAAGCCCTTGACAAACAGGGCAGGATGACAAAAGCCGCAGGCAAATACGAAGGAATGACCCTTGCCGAATGCAGAGAAGCTGTAATTGCCGACCTGAAAGCTGCAGGTTTCCTCTATGACCAGAAGTCCCTTGAACAGAATGTAGGGCTCTGCTGGCGCTGCGACACCCCCATAGAAATCCTGTCCGAACCCCAGTGGTTCGTGAAAATCAATCACGAAGGCATTCTGAAAGCTGCAGATGAGATTAAATGGTACCCCGAATACATGAAGGTCAGGCTCCAGAACTGGACAGGCACGATGGAATGGGACTGGTGCATCTCGAGGCAGAGGATCTTTGCAACCCCGATCCCGATCTGGTACTGTAAAAAGTGCGGGGAAGTCATGATTGCCGAAGAGAGCTGGCTCCCGATTGACCCTAACGAAAATACGCCAAAGAAAGCCTGTGCCTGTGGCTCAACCGAATTTGAACCCGAAACCGATGTGCTGGATACCTGGATGGACTCCTCGATTACTGCCCTCCACGTTTCAGGATGGGAAAGCGAGCATGAGATGCGCCTTCCTACACAGATCCGTCCCCAGGGACATGACATCATCAGGACCTGGGCTTTCTATACAATCCTTAGGAGTCTGGCCCTTGAAGGCAAGAGACCCTGGGACTCCATAGTGATCAACGGGATGGTGCTCGGACCTGACGGGCATAAGATGAGCAAGTCCCTCGGAAATGTAATCTCCCCCGAAGAGGTAACAACCCAGTATAGTGCCGATGCTTTCAGGCAGTGGGGTGCTGTCGGAGGTTCCACAGGCTCGGACGTAATGTTCCGCTGGAAAGATGTGGTCTCAGCCTCTCGCTTCCTGCAGAAAATGTGGAGTATCTATCGATTCTCAATGTCCCATTTAAAGGACTTCGAGCCTGCAGATGCGGAAAACTTCCCTCCGGACGCTCTCCTTACAATTGACAGGTGGCTCCTGAGCAAACTTAACAAACTTGTGGACACTGCCACAAAGGAGCTTGACGGATACCAGTTTGATTCCACGTTCAAAGCCATCAGGGGCTTTGCCTGGGAAGTCCTTGCAGATAACTACCTGGAGCTTGTGAAAGGCAGGCTTTACGGAGAAGACCCTGAAGGCAGGAAAGCCGCCCAGTATGTGCTTTACACCACAACCCGGACCCTCTCCCTCCTGCTTGCTCCATTCATACCCTTCTTTGCAGAAGAGATGTATTCCAGGTTCAGCGAGGAAAGTGTGCACACTCAGACCTGGCCTGCAGTCAATGAAAAACTGATCAGCGAAGAAGCGGAAGCCGCAGGTGAAATGATCAAAGAGATCACAGGTGAAGTCCGCAGATACAAGTCCGACCTGGGAATGGCTCTCAATGCTCCGCTGAAGAAAATAGAGATCTACAATGCAGAGATCGATACAGGGGATATTGCAGGAGCCACAAACTCTGAAGTTGAGCTAATGGCAGGGGCTCCCTCATTTGAGTATGTGCCCGTGGAAGTAAAGCCCAACATGGGCTTCCTTGGCCCGCGCTTCAGGAAAGAGGCCGGAGCCGTTGTAAAAGCCCTCCAGGCAGAAGACCCTGCTGCAATTGAAGCCCAGGCGGCTTCAGGAAAAATAACCATTACCGTAAACGGCGAAGCAGTAAAACTCGAACCCGAGGCAGTCGAAATCCGAAAAGAGGTAATCTCCGGAGGCCGTGAGGTAGACGTTCTTGATGTAAAAGGCGCAGTCGTCGTAATTGTCAGGTAAGCAAAAATCGGAGATTTCCCGGGAGTTGCGATTACATCGCAACATCCCGTCGTCCGTTTCGGCAGAGTTGTTTCGGCAGAGTTGTTTCGGCAGAGTTGTGGCTCTGCAGCCCGAATTGCGCCTCGGGAGTACGCGGTCTGTTTCGCTCCGCTCAAGCAGACTACTTTATAGGTAAAAATCACTGGAGTTTCGCCCAAGCGGACTACTTGGTGAGTTTTTATAGTTAGTACCGCCCAAGCGGACTAAATAATGGGTCTGTCCGAGCCTTACAACCATACTCGCTATATTGAGTCTGTCTTATCCCGCTCGACGCAGGAGAGCGGTCTTTCTCAAGATGACAAAAAATAAGAAAAAGAAAACAGTAGATCAAAAGGTAGAAATTTTGGTCTTATTTTTCTTTAATCTCTGCTTTTTCTGCTTTTTCTGCATTTTGTGAAGGGCCCCCAGACAAGCTGGCGGAGGCGCTGATCTGTATCTGTTAATTTTAATGAGGGCTCCCAGGGCAAGATATGAATTCTCTAGTTCCTTTTTTGCGTTGTAGAAGAGAAAAATTCAGCTCTGTAAGGAGTAGAAATCAAAAAACAAAAGAGCCCGGTTTCGGATATCTGGATATATCAACTGATTAATACGGAACCACCTTTTTAATACGTCTCGGAAAAACTGCGGAAAGGTTGGGTTATATCTGCTGGAATTTAAAAAGCAGGTGCCGACGTTAAGAATTTTATTTATCTGGCTGGCTGGCCGGATTCATTCCGGTGTGGCGCGGAAAGAAAAAAACTGAAAGATTCTTCCCTGGACCCCGGGAAAGATCAACAATTAATCAGGAACCAACTGTGGGAAAGGATTTCAAGTAACCTTAAGTTCCACCAGATTCCGGTTGGAATTTACACGGAGGGCGGAATTTACAAACGGATTCCGGATTTACAGGTCTTTTGAAACCCTCGGGATATATTTTGAATTTGTTTGCGAGTTTTTATCTCTTTACCAGCATAAGGGAAAAAGAGAGGATAAGAAGCGCTGCATAGAACATTACACTTGGATCAAATCTGTCATACAAAGACAACCAGGTGTATACCAGCATTGATCCTGAAAACACTGCTAAAACTATAAGTCCGACATATTTTGCGTCTACCATTTTTTTCATCACTCACTTTGCATGTTGTTGCACAATTTATGTTTGTTTTTTAGGTTTGGTTTCTGTTTCAGGTTAGATATCAATCGGATCAATCAAATCAGTCCGATTAATTAATTAGAGTACTGTAAATTCAGCTCCGGTTCACCTCATGAACGGTTTTTATAAACCGTTTATAAGTTATGACCCGTAAATTGCCTGTATTTTTTCAGATCTTTGAGCACCCCCTCAAGGTCGGATTTCATCAACTTCAAATCCAGATTTTCGCCCTGCATACCATCCATGAAATTGATCTTTTTCTCATTCGAAACTATGATATCGTTCTTGAGTGAATTTAAGAAGCTGTCACTTTCGTCCTCGAACTTTATCTCGGCAGGGTTGTCGTTAAAAGTAAAGGCATTTTCGGCAAGTTCACCGTCCGATCCTTCGACTTTAATCGCAAATTCACTCCCGTCGAAATTAAAATCATTATCGAAAGATGAATCGAGTTCAGAAGACATCTCCCCGAAGAATTGCTCTGTCGTATCTGCTTCAAGACCATTGCTTACAGGATTATTGCTCATTAAAGTGCCAGTATTGGACATTTTAGTTAGGAGGTCGTCATCAAAATTTAACTCCTCTCTTTTGGATTCTACCACTTTATCAAGCAGGTTAACTTTTTCAGCTTCGCTTAACTTTTCATCTGCATCTTCAGAATCAGATAAGGAAGCGGGCTTTTCTTCATCTTTTTTATTCCTGTGAAGCAGGGCGGAGAAAAGCAGAGAAATTTTACTGTTCAAGCTCGCAAAAAGCCTCTGGAGAGCACCTTTTGCTTTCAGGAATACTGTTCCCACTTTGGGAAAAGGATTTTTTCCGGAAGCTTTTTTGACCGAACCTGACTTTTTCCTTCCCGAACCTGACTTTTTCCGGCCTGAACCGGAGCTCTTCGGGATTAAACTTATAATTTTTTTGACAGAGTAGGGGAAAAGCTTCAGGCCCCCGAAGCTGAAAGTTTTTCTTTTCGGGCTCAGGTTAGGAAAGAGTTTAGACTCATCGGGATTTACTGAAGTTCCGTCTTTACTTTTATATCTGTCATATAGAGTTGCTGTTCCCATTATGACCAGAGTTACGAAAATACCTACAAAGATAGTGAAATTCGTTTCATATATGGTTACCAAGTCCAGATTCATACACCTCCTGCGAGACTATCAAGTACTCCATCAAAGGAGAAGGCCATTTTCACCAGTGGAGGAATTATAATCATCAGTATCCCTGAAAGGGTAAACATAAACATGCCATAATAGATTGCCAGATACATCGGCCCCCCCTTCACCGCAACAATTGCAAATATATTTGCAAGGGTCAGGATAATGGTCACAATCACAACGAATTGGCCCAGCAATTCGATCGGGACCCCGCCAAATATCCCCAGATTCATGCCCCCCATGCCTCCGGGTATACCTTCAAGTTCGGACCCGGTGATGTCAAACTGGGTAAAAAGGGAAGTTATGATAGTAGAAAAGATCGTCAGGATCTGGCCTATGAATAGAAGAAGGGCAACCATCGCCACATGCAGGGGGATGACGAGGCTGGAAAATCCTTTGGCTATGCGCTCCCTTTTCATTCTCAAAAGAACCAGTTCAAGATTGGACGAGCTCACAAGCTCGCCTACTACTTCCGCATTGCCCCCTAAATTTACTGCATCTACAAACACACTTGTCAATTTGTAGATCAAGTAGCTGCCCGTCTCTCCTACAAACCTTCCCCAGCACAGCGCAGGGTCCAGCCCGGATGCCAGTTTCTTGTAAAGCTCCTGGCTCATATCTCTAAGCTCCCCAAGGTTTTTGGGATCGATCTTCAGGAGGGCTTTTGGTACCGTTAGCCCGGACCCGCTTACAATGGACCCGAGGCTCCGGATAAAGGTTGTAAAGCATTCATCCCTTTTGTTAATTTTATCGATATCTTTATTTGCCGCCATTCCGACAGGCATCAGAATAACTCCTGCCAGAACCATTCCGACTCCTTTAATGTCAATGAAAAAATCGACTGAACCGATAAAAGCCGGTATAACAGTGAGCAATATAACAGCCAGGGCAGACAGGGCAATGGAAAGAGGAGCCCACTTGTAGATGTAGACCTGCTCCTGTGATTTTATGCTTAAGCTGTGGACTTTTGAATCTTTCGGAGAAGCTTTAAAAAGTAGACCTACCCCAAAAAATGCCATGAAAAATATGATGAACATAGTGGAATAAAGCGTATCTGCCGGATCCCCCATATTATATAAAATTACTGAAAGTAAGATAATAATAGCTACGAGAGATGTGGAGACAAGCAGAGCTGTGTAAGCGTTTGACCATTCTTTGGTGGTTTCGAGGTCTCTTTCGAACTCGTCTTTTCTTTTTGTCTTAAATAATTTCCATTCCTTCGTGAGGAATTCGCTATCAGGTTCTCCTGCCGCTATGGCGTTTGATAACCTGTTAAGAAGTTCCCGCATTCTCTCATGCGTTACTTTTGTGGATATGAGCTCGCAGGCATTAGCGTAATCATAGTGCCAGTGCTGGGCCAGCTCTTTAATCATATTGAAATATTTACTCGGGCAGTATTCCTTCTTGTCCGAGATGCTCGTGAATATTTTGTCCCTTGTCAGATTAGCAGTTGAGATTGACGCCATATAAGTAAGAGAAAACAGCATATCGTTACTCATATAGAGTTCTTTCTGGTAATGTTTGAATCTAAGAGCAAGCTGGTCTAAAAGGGGCTGTGATCCGGACTTTTTGTTGAAAAGGTTTTTTATCGCAGAGCTTTCCATCCAAACCAACCTCAGAACTGAATCCTCAGCATCCCGGCCTTTGTAATCTTTGCGACCGTGTTAAAAAAGTCCCAGTAATTTACAATTCCTTCACTGTCCAATCTCTCCAGAATTCTTGCCCTTTTTTCAATTTCATCGTAAATTACCTTCTTTTTCTTGCCAGGGATTCCGAGCCTCGTGGCGATTTTGTTTTCAAGGATGTACGAACTTCCCATAGCACTGAAAACATGCGTATCAGTAACAGGATCCCAGGAAAAGGCTTCAATAAAGGAAATTCCGCCTTTATCCGGGTTGTATCCGAGAACCTCGTTTATACTGAGGACTCTTCTCACAAGCTTGCCGTCCGGTCTCCGTACTGCAGATTGGATGATGACAAAGTTGAGGTTGTCCACATACGTTTTAGGAATGTTTATAGGATCGGCAGTAAGCCTCTGGATCAGTTTCTCAACGGTTGCAGCATGGAACGTTGACATGACGGGGTGTCCGGTCTGCATAGCCTGGAATGCGACATTACCTTCAACTCCTCGGATTTCTCCTACAAGGATATAGTTTGGCCTCTGCCTCAATGCCGCTTTGAGAAGGTCGAACATCGTAACGTCCGATCCGCTGCCTTCTCCTATCCCCCCGCCCCTTGTACTGCCTCTTGTTGTTTCCCGGGTCCAGTTTTTGTGCGGGATCTGCAGTTCAGGCGTATCTTCGATTGAAACCAGTTTTGACTCGGGATTTACAAACGCTGTAATCCCGTTCAATGTGGTCGTCTTACCACTTGCGGTTTCTCCGCATATGAAACCGCTCATTCCTTCCCCGATCAGGATCCACAGGTAAGCTGCCATCCTGTAATCCAAGGTTCCGCCTTTTATGACCTGAAGAATACTGAACGGAATGTCAGCAAACTTTCTTATGGTAAAATTACTCCCGTTTTTACTGATATCATCCCCGAAAACAATGTTAATTCTTGACCCGTCCGGAAGTGTGGAGTCCACTATGGGGTTTTTGAAAGTGATGGGCTTTCCGATCCTTTCTGCGAGCCTGACGATGTACTGATTGAGAGCGTCATTATCGTTGAATTCTATTACGCTCCTGAGACCCTTGAACACCTTATGTTCAATGAAGATGGGCCCGAGACCATTGCAGGTAATATCTTCAATTTTGTTGTCATTTATGTAAGGGTCAAGGAAACCCACACCGATTTTATCCCTTATAATCGAGTACTTCAGCGCTTCGTACTGTTCTTTTTTTACATAAATGTGATTCTTCCCGGGATCTTCCTTTGATGGAAAAAATTTTGCCCCCAGTTTTTTGATCCCGGAATCAACCCCTGCAGCAGAAATATCAACCTGTTTTTTATTTCCTATTACGCAAATGTCATCGAGAGCTTCTTTAAGTATCCTTTCTTTTTCTTCCAGATTTTCAGGGTCGAACTCTATTCCTGTAAGGTGGTCTACAAGTCTGGCTTCCAGCTCTTTGATGAGACTCCCGACTCCGGTAAGCAGTATGGGCTCAATCGGGATATAGAAGTTCCTCACATCGTTTTTGTTCGGGTAAATGTGCACATATATCTGGTCATTGACCTTGTATATGAGATTTGGATTCTCTATTTCACCATGTTTTGACTCAATCCCGGAGACATATCTGGGTATACCCATCGTATCTATGGGCAGGATATGGAGATACTCCAGGAGATGCAGGTTTTTTTCAACCTCCGCTTTCATTTCCGGAGGGAGGAGCTTGTAAAGGTTGCACGTTTTCAGGTTTGAGTGGTCATGCCCGTCATACTTTTTCGGTTTAAACGGAAAATTAGTATATATTCCTGCGTTAAGTGCACAACCGTGCTCAGTACTCAGCTTTTCCTCAATACTATCCATGTATACCCCATGCGTGACCGGCTACAGTTTTCTTTATACCTTTGCCTGTGAGATTGGAATAATCTTTAAACCGAAACCGGGCTGAACTTCAAAACTCACTATATTGCCCGTGCTTTTCTTTGCGCCTCTTATTTTCGAGACTTCCATAACGCTGATATAGCGGTCGGTGAGCTGTTCCTTTCTTAAAAACAGGTGACAATCGCATGCTGACCGTATTCTGACTAGAGTGTCTTCCCTGAAAGCATGCTGGTGCAGAGTGATAAAGATTGTATACCCTTTATCACATAAATTTTTCAAATTTGTAAGGAATTCAAGGATGTTGTCCTCATCGGAATAAGTAGTAAACATCGTGAGAGAGTCAATAATGATAACTGTTTCTCTGATATTTTTAATGTGAGTTGTAACGAGATGCAGAGTGCCTTTCATTTGCTCGGAAGTCCATTCCACACCTTCGAGATGGACAGGAAAAATCCTGAAATAACCCCAGCTGTAAAAGTCCGAGATATCGAGGCTCAGGCTGTCCATCTGAGCCAGCATACTTTTAATAGTATTCTCGGTTGAATAGTAGGCAATTCTGTGAAGCTGGTTCAGGCCTCCATACACCATTTGTTGGCAGAGTACACTCTTTCCGGTATCGTTTTCGCCTTCGATGAGCACAAGAGAACCGAGAGGGATTCCCTCACCCAGTTTTTTATCAATTTCGTCATTGCCGCTTGAAATAATCTTATTTTTATCTTCACTTGCTCCCATTTTATACACCTGCCTCGTGCTCTGCGGAAGAGACGATACCGTTTTCAGTGATAATTTTTACAATGAAACTGTCATTGGAGTCGATGTCGATTAATAGTTCGATGTTAATACTTTCATGCGGGTCCAGAATCCCCGGATTCAGGAGATCTGTATCAGGTGTTATACTGTACTGAGATTCGTTCAAATACGACACTTTACCGTCTTTGACCAGGAGAACATCCCAGAGATCGAAGTTGCTTAATTTGGTCTCACCGGTATTTGCAACAGTGAAACTGGTATGATTTGTTGAAACGTTGAAGACTATATTCTGGACTTCGATACGGGTCTGAAGCCTGTCCATCATTGTCTGATGAGCTGAAACGTATCCGTGATAGGAAGACTCAACAAGAGTATTGGTCCCCATTGTCAGAGTACCTGCAACAACCAGAATCGTTCCGACTACAAAGAACGCTACGATTATTGTATCGAGGCCCATGATATCACGTTGAGAAGGTATCTGATGTTGATACCCCATTGTACAGGAAAAAGGTAAGTTTATAAATGTCACTTGGAAGGGCATCAAGCGCTATTGTTACTTTGATAGTTTCTCCGCGATTCCAGGTGTCTCCGTCTCCGTTTTCGAGAGTGTAATCCCAGGACGGAGCTGAAGCAGCTTCAAGTCCGGGGTTCCAGTAGCCTGAGGAAGATACAATAAAGACGTCACAGTACTGCAGCTGTGAAAGGGGTATATCTGAAGACCCTACGTTTTTTATCCAGACATAAACGTCATTCCCATCGGGATAAATGAAGATGATATCGATATCGGTTTTAAACTGGTCTTCCATGCTACGGGCAACGGAGCTATAAGATTCGGACAGACCATATACGGAAGGAAGGACGGCATTTACAAAAGCCACTGCAGCTATAACACTCACAATTACGAGTATTGCTGAAGTTATCACTTCCTTTGACATTTGTTTTTCACCAGATCGTTTTCGTTGAGAAAGTAACGCAGTATTAAAGAATCAGGCGACAGACCTTCTGCCCCTCCAACCACCTTATTTGCCATCGAGGAGATGCCCCAGTACCTTGGAGTCAAGAGACTGGTCTTCCGGGTAAAGAATATGATAAAGCCTGTACAGATCTATCACTGCATCATCAAGGTTGTTGTTTTTGTTCAGGATCTCAATGATTTTGATAATGATTTCTTTAATCTCCCCGGGAATATAGCCCAGAAGGGAGAAGACATCAATTAATTCCGTTATAGCTTCATGGTCATATTTCTCGACCATGTCCTTGCTCCAGACGATAGTCCTGTAGAAGGAAATAGGATCGATAAATTTGGAATCACCCTTTTTAGACTGTTTTTTAGCAGCCTTTCTCAGATCCTCAAAGAGATTTTTTGGAACCTGCTCCATTTCCAGGCCAACTTCATCAGTCTCCTCCTCTCCTTCAATTTCTTCATATTTATGAGGCGGGGGATGATCTTCTATTGATTTGGGATTTACTATGGCACCGGAAATGTTAGCAATACCCTGAATATTCTGGAAAGGATTTTCAAGCACCCCCATCGTTTCCCTTATGTCCATGAGAAGAGTCTTTATGGAGCCTTTGATCTCGGTCACCTCTTCTTCAAGGCTTGCAACCCTGGACTCTATAGTGTCGCTCTCAGCTGAAGCTACAATACTATCAATCATGGACTGGTCAAAGGATTCCCCACTATTCATCATATCACCCAACTGTAGCGTTAAAAAATGAAATAATGGCACTCAAAGGAGTGTCATTATTGCTTGAATTTTAGTTTTAGACGAGAGTCATTATTGCACTGATTGATCCGGGTGCAGTCCTGTGAATGGTGTAGGAAGCCCCCTGAGGTGGTTTGATTTCAAGCTGGAACTCGTTGTAAGGTCCTATCCCGTAACTACTCGTATCAATGCTTACATCAAATTTCTCAGCTCTGTCTATAAGATTGTCTGTGTTAGCGTTATACTTGGTGGATATCGTGAATCCATCGTCAAGTGTCAATTCAGTTGGTGCTGTATCTGGATCTGAATAAACTATGAGAGTTTTGTCCATATCAACTGATGAACCGCCTGAAGTCAGCTGCAAGCATAGAGTAATACTATCAATTGAATAATCTGCAGGGTTAGCTGCAGTAGTGTTACCTCTGGCAATTACATCTCCACTTAATTCGACACTGCTGCTTGCCTGCTGTACACCCGTGTGCACGACTTCCTGACTTTTCTGGGTAGTATAAAAGCCCGCCCCGAGCATAACGTAGCTGAAAACCGCAGCCACGACTACAAAAGCTACAAGAACAATTGCTGCTTCAAGTCCAGTGAATCCTTTTTCATCTTTTGAAAATGTGTTCCACATTACAGATCACCTCAGTAAACCGGATAATAGTTGTCCGTGACAAGTGCAGCAGGCAATGTCCTTGAAATTGTAAGAACTGCACCCTCTGGGGGTTTTACCTCAATTTTGAATTTTTCATTCACAGTAGGTAAAGTACCAGTCCCAAGAAATGTATCTAAATCAATTACGACTTTATACTTTTCACCTTTTTCAAGTAGGTTGTCATCATTGGTGACAATTGTACCGTTATACACCCATCCGTATGTGTCACCCCAGGCACCATCATCAGGAATGGCAGCCGGCCCTTTAGTAACAGGAGTTGCAGTTGTGTCAACAGCATATTCCTGTGTTACAAAATCATCGTCATCCGTGTAGGAAACAATTGTCTTATCCAGATCTACAGATGTTCCGCCTGCAGTATTCGTTACATAAAATGTAATCTGACTTGCATTGCCTCCATAAGCGTCTCCTCTAACAATTACATCACCGGAAGGTGCAATGCTACTGCTTGCCTGGGTCACACCCGTGTGCACGACTTCCTGGCTTTTCTGGGTTGTATAGAACCCCGCTCCCAACATGACGTAGCTAAAAACTGCTGCTACGACGACAAAGGCTATCAGCACAATTGCAGCTTCAAGCCCTGTAAACCCTCTTTCATTTTTGATTAATCGGTTCCACATAATGAATCACCTCAATATTGTGTGATTATTATAACAGCAAATATAATATCAGGAATTATTATAAATCTTTCGGCAGTTAAAGAGTTTACTTTGTATTAAATTTTATACATTTAGAGGAGAGTTTGGAAGGATTTGAGTATAAAAGAAGACAACTTATGGAAAATATTATTGAGAAAAATCCGAGGGTTTTTAGTGCTATTGATACTTTTTTAAGAATAATAATGATATGAATGAAGAAAAAAATATATCGTTAGTTAGTATTAGCATGAACGGAAAAATCCGAAAAATATTAATATATTATTTAGTAAGTGATAAATTAAAAAAATACAAAAGTTTACTGCAAAAAATCAACTGATGTATATAAACTTCCCCTAGTTCGGTCATTCAGAGAAGCATCAAATTCATCAGAAAGGCATATATTTTTAACCCACAAAGAGGGATCTAATTCATTTTTATATTAATGTCGCAACATATCGTCCAAAATACTGGTCATCCACCTTTACATGGTTGATATTTTTGAAGAAAAACAAGTCTGACTCAACCTCCTGAATTCTGCCCAGTACAGCCTTATTCACTATACCGTGTCGTTCCTGTCCGGCAGAGTCGCACCACCCAAATTGCGATTCGTGATCACATGAAATCGAAGATTTCGTGGGAGTTGAGACGTAATTGCAACAGCCCGCCGTCCTTTTCGTTCCACTTTGTTTCGCTCAAGAGGACTAACTTGTGGCCAAGAAGTGAAATTCGCTCAAGGGGACAACTGATTGCAGTAGCGAGCTTCGCTCAAGAGGACTAACTCAAAATCAATTATAAAGTAAATAGATACAGGAGAACGGCCTTTCCAAAAACACACATGATATTCTTCGAATAACAGGCAGAAATAACGAAAGTAATTGAAAGTATTTTCATGCCAGATGAGATAAAAGAAGCCGCATAAGCCTGCAAGTAAAATAGACCTTTAATATCTTCAAGGAACTAACATGTAAAAGTGACAGGAAAAAATGATAACTTGCTGCGTCTTTTGCTTTTTGTGAAAGGCCGCCAGACAAGCTGGCGGAGGCGCTTATATTTACCTATGAATTTTAGTGAGGTCACCCAGGTCAAGACATAAATTCGCTTGTTCCTTTTTTGCGTAAAAGAAGAGAAAAGTTCAGCCCTGCAAGGAGCAGAAGCAAAAAACAAAAGGTCCCAGTTTCGGATAGCTGAATAAGATCAACTGATTAATACGAGACCATCAAAATACCATGATTTAAGGAAAAATTAAAAGAACAGGATGGACACGACACCGGAGAAAACTTCAAAATCTCCTTAAATCAGAGAAAAAAGAGATATGAGGAATCCTGTGAAATTAAGGATATCCAGAGCCCTGAAGGTAAGGAACCGGCTTGATCAACAGATAATTATATTTTTTTGAAAACCTTTTCTTTTACGCTTACAGGAGTAAACAGTTCCCTTATTTCAGCTGGTAAAGTTTCGGACTTTCCGATAACCAGATATCCTCCGTCTGAAAGGGAATTATAGAAATCAGTTAACATTTTTATTTTCTGATTCTCATTAAAATAGATCATTACATTTCTGCAGAATACTGTATCAAAATACTTTGAAATCGGAGCTTCGCTGGTCAGGTCATGTTTCTGGAAGCGGATCGAGAGTTTCGGAATGCTTCTTACTTTGAAGCTCTCTCCGAAAGGTTCAAAATACTTACGCACAATGGAAGGTTCAAGGTTTTTCAATTGCTCTTTACGGTATATTCCCTGAGAAGCATCCTTCAGGCATTTTTCGTCAATGTCGGTTGCATAGATGGAGACGCTCCAGTCTTCCGGCAGAACTTCTCTGGAGCAGATGCCGATTGAATACGGTTCCTCCCCATAGGAACAGGCTGCACTCCAGAACCTGACTATGTTGCTTCTGGACTTATTTTTTCGCTCCATTATTTCGGGAAGGATTTCTTTCCGGAAAAACAGGAAAGGGGTTTTGTCCCGCATAAACTCGGTAACGTTTACCGTAAGGGCATTTATAACTTCCTTCATTTCGTTTTGATTTCTTTCCAGAAGCCCCTTGTACGTTGCATAGTTATCCGCACCTACGGCTTTCATCCTCAGGTCGATTCTTCTCCTGAGATAACTATCCCTGTACCCGGTAAGAACAATCCCCGACGATTTCGAAATTTTTCGTATAAGAAATTTAAAGTCTTCATCAAAATTTACAACCACAGTACTTCCCCTTTGGTATATTTGACAATCATGCTCCCGTCCACAGGATTGAAGATAACATTTCTGCCGACTTCCCCACCCACATCCTTTGCCAGAATCGGGATATTTCTTTTAACCAGAGTTTCCTCAACGGATATGGCGTTTCGGTCCCCGATTTTGAGGATATCCAGGCTCATGTGCTTAAAGACCTGGGCTCCACCTGCAAACTTTGCAGTAATTCGGTTTTTTCTTGCTCCCATCCTGATCATATCTTCAAACATATTTTCTATGGCTGTCTCGGCATACTTGGCTTCCCCGCTATTCGAAGCTCCCGGGAGCAGCACATGGGCAATCCCGCATATACCTGTCGAAACGTCAGAAAGAATAACACCAATACAGGAGCCCAGGCCCATCACTTTCAAGAGGACGTTTTTCCCGATTTTGTATTCACCTATCCCGGCAGAGAGTTCTCCGTCCAGACTTTTGACGTTCAAATCTGATTTCTTGCCCATCAGGTAGCTTTTTGCAGCATCAACGATCTCACATGACTGGCAAGAATCCTTAAATGAGCAGGTTTTCGAAAGCGAACAAAAAGACTTAACCAGCACAGCCCTGCTGGTTAAGAAAATAGCTTTCCCATTTCCATTCGAGACGAATAAAATGTCGTCACTCATAATTGTCCCATAATTTTCATCATATCATCAAGCAGACAGGCTTCCGGAAGCAGGGCTAAATAAATCTCAATATCCGACTCAGAGCTGAGAGAGGTCTCAAATAAGATAATATGATTGCTATTCTTAGCCATCTGCGAAACGACAGAATCGATAACTGCCGCAGGTACATCTTCTGCGAAACTTGGAGGAGACGGGAGTAATATTATGTCCATAAAATCAGCCGTTGCATCACAAAAAGACGAGGACAGGATGTTTCCGACCTCCATAATTGTGGAAGCATACATTTCCTCATCCAGCTCTTCCATATCGAATAAATCGCCTGCAATTTTTCTTGCCGACTTTTCAGGAAACATAATGTACAGATACCCGGATTTTTTTTCTTCGAGGTCCTGCAGGGCTATTATCACGCCTGCAACAATCTCACCAATGAATTCGCTTGAAATATTTTTTATTTCTCCCACCTTGACCTCCGGAACTGAGAGGTAGACATCTTTATTCAGTAGTTTAGATAGAGACGTGGCAGCATGCCCTGCCCCTATATTTCCGAGTTCCTTCAAAACATCCAGTTCCACCTCACTGAGATTACCTAAATCAGTCATCAGTATCACCCATTATAAGCATTGAAACATCTATAATCGGAATTACACGCCCGTCCCCCAGTATTGTGGCTCCGATAAATCCTTTTGAATTTGAGAAAATGTTTCCAAGCGGTTTAATAACGATTTCCTGCTGGTCTATAATCGAATCGACTATAAGGCCAACTTCTTCATTTTCTTTTTCAACAATTATGGCAATTTCTTTATTCGATTTTTCACATTCAACATGGAAAATTTCTTTTAGTTCGGCAGTTGGTATCAGCTTATCCCTTATGTAAAGCACAGGGGTTTCTTTAACAAGCTTATAATCACTGCTGTCAACACTCAGAGCTTTCACAACGTTGGAAATCGGGATAGCATATGTCTCCGGCCCGACCTCCACCAGGAGGGATTTGATAATGGCAACAGTAGGAGGCAGATCAATTCTGATTCGGGTAAACTCTCCCTTCTTTGAATAAACCCTGACCTTTCCTCCCAGTTTTTCAACAGCAGTTTTCACCGCATCCATACCCACACCTCTTCCGGAGATCTCTGTAGGGGATTCCTTTGTCGAAAAGCCCAGGGAGAAAATTATCATCCGAATTTCTTCTTCACTGAGATTTTCCACATCAAATGCCGAGAATATGCCTTTTTCAACGGCTTTCTTTTTCAAGACTTCAACATCTATACCTTTTCCGTCATCCTCGATCTCAATTATTACGTTGTTTTTCTCTCTTCTGGCAGAGAGTTTTATGTTTCCGACTTCGTTCTTCCCGGCTTTTTCCCGTGCTTCGGGATATTCTATACCGTGATCAACGGCATTTCTGACAAGGTGGACCAGAGGATCGCTAATTTCGTCCAGGATCGTCCTGTCCAGTTCCGTATCCTGACCTTCAATTTCAAACTCGATATTTTTGTCGAATTTTCTGCTCAGGTCCCTTACCATACGCGGAAACTTGCTGAATACTCTCTCAATTTTCACCATCCGTATCAACATCACTTCGTCCTGCAAGCTTGAGATGGACTTATCCAGAGCCCCGGTCGCTTCCTCCAGTTCGGGCAGGTTATACTCCTGGGAGATCTGAAGCAAACGCCCCTTGTTTATAACAAGCTCCCCGACAAGGTTCATTATATTATCAAGATTGGAGGTCCTGACCCGGATAGTTTCCTGCCTCTGTGTTTCCAGTGGGGTTTTTGCGGATGCTGCCGATTCGGAGAAGTGATGACTTGATCCGGCTTCCGGCTCTTTGCTTTCCCGAGACTCCTGTAGCTCCGACCCAGGGATATGGGTAGCTTCAGATTTCTCTACAGAGGGCCGGGCTTTGTCAAGCAGCAGCTCCTGATCTAAAATTCCCCTCTCAGAAAGACCCGCGTCAGAAATACTTTTGTCAGAAATTTCCATATCAGGAACAGGCTCATCAAAAGCCTGATAAGGAACAGGCCCGTCAAAGGCCGGTTTGGAAATTTGCTCGGAAATCCTGGCTTCTTCAGGCTGCAACTCCTGACCATGAACCGCATAACTCGCTTCCGGATCATTTTCCGGAACCCGGAATTCCCAGGACTTCGGAACCTCAGGGGAAGATTCTTTACGTTTTTTCTTTGTAAGTATCCCTGCGGATTCGGTTATTTTGAAACAATTTATTGATCTGCTTATTCTGTCCGGAATGCAGCGCAGTCTTGCTGCCAGACTGTAAATACAGGAGTGAAGCGAATTTGATTTTTCTGTGGTTGGGACAGCCGGCTCTTCATTCACAGGGAATAAAGTTGAAGGGGTATCGGAGAGCTTTTCTTCCGCTACAGGACGATTAGATGCAGGACCATGAACTTTAATTTCTTCATCACAGACAATACCGGGCGGCTTAATTTCGGAAATATCAAACTGTTCAATCTCCGAAATTCTGTCCATCAACCCTTCAACTGTATAGCTGTCTCCTGAAAGATATACTGTTAAGTGACCGTCAAAAGTCTTATCCATCTCACTTTCATCGGGGTCCGTGCGGACTATGTTGCAAACATCCCTGAGGGATTCCATAACCAGTGCTGCCCTCAAATCCTTCATAACACAGTCTTTAGTGAGGGTCAGGTCCAGAACGAGATTGCAGGCATCCTGATTGCAGGCATCCTGATTGCAGGCATCCTGATTGAAGGCAATTCCACTTTCCCCGTTATCAGTGTATTCGGAATATGGAGCGATAATTTCCTCTGCCTGCAGCACGGATGTAGTTATCGTAACCGTGTTTTTCTTTTCAAAGGAGAGAGGACAAAGTGGCTCCCACTCATCATCCTTCATTTTTTCGTAGTTTTCGAAAGCTTTCAGGAGATCGTCTATTTTGACAGAATCGTTATCTGAGCTTTCTATTTGTTTGACGATCTCTATGATTCGGTCAACTGTCGAAAGCAGGATGTCAACCAGTTCCCCGTCTATCTTTATGTCTCCGTTTTTTATGCCACAAAGGACCTCTTCCATACTGTGGCACAGATGTTCAAGGAACGAATACCCGAGAAAACCGGCCATTCCTTTTATCGTATGGGTTATCCTGAAGATTTCATCAATTGCGCCAGTTTCTCCATTTTCCAGATCCACAAAAGATTGATTGAATACATCGAGACATTCGTAAACTTCCTGAAGGAAATCGCTTTTATAAGCTGCCATGTCACTTTCCATTGCACTTCGCCTCCAGTCTCTTCACAATTTCTTCGGGGATCTCAAAAATGGGTTTAACAACATCAATAGCTCCGGCCTCTATTGCAGCCTTTGGCATCCCGAAAATAACACAGGTATCTTCGCTGCACGCAATAGTGGAACCGCCTGCATCCCGTATCGTTTTAAACCCTGAAGCCCCGTCAAACCCCATACCCGTAAGAATAGAGGCAACTATGTTCTTTCCATATACTGCAAGCATACTTTCGGCAGTTACATCAACCGCAGGCATTACGGCATGGACCGGCTGGCTTTTTATGAGTTTGATCCTGGTGACATCCAGAGCCTTTCTAACGGTCATGTGGTAGCCCCCTGGTGCTACATAAACAATACCTGCCGTTACTTTTTCATTATTCCGGGCTTCCTTTACTTCCAGCTCTGACAGAAAATTCAGCCTTTCTGCCATCTGCCTGCAAAAACCCCCTTCAGGCATATGCTGGACAACGAAAACCGGAGCAGGCAAATCGCCGGGGAGCCTTGGAATCACCTGTTCAAGCGATGAAGGGCCGCCCGTAGAAGACCCTATGAGAATTCCAAAGTCACCGGCACATCTCCATTTCCCCCTGACTACCTCCCCTTTGAATTTCCTCATATTTATTAATCTTAAGAGGTTAGGATTTGAACTGTGAATATTTCTTATTTTATCAACAAGCTCTTTTTCGGCCTTATTCACATCATGGTGAGACTCGGATTTTGCAGTAAAATCTATGGCTCCGAGATGTAAAGCCTCCAGAGCCTCTTTTGAACCCTCTGTTGTCAGGGTGCTGAACATGATGATGGGAACGGGGGACGTATTCATAATGGTTTTAACAGCCGTCAGCCCGTCCATGACCGGCATGTTAACGTCCATTATAACTACGTCAGGGTGTAAGGATTTTGCCTTTTCTACAGCTTCTTTTCCATTACACGCATCTCCGACTATCTTTATGTCCGGGCTGCTTGCAAGCATGCTTCTTATTGCCATCCGCATGAAGGCAGAATCGTCAACAATAAGAGTGCGAATCATGCTCTATCCCCAAAATTTATGCACCGATTACTTTCTTTATCTCTTCAATGACTTTGGGAGCCTGGAAAGGTTTTATAATGTATCCTCTTGCCCCCAGTTTTATAGCTGTTTTTACTATATTCTCCTGCCCGATTGCAGTGCACATTACAATTTTAGCGTCTTTGTCAAGGGCCTTTATTTGCTTCAAGGCATCAATTCCTGTCATTTCAGGCATGACGACGTCCATCGTCACGACATCCGGCTTGAGCCCTTTGTACATTTCCACTGCTTGCTTTCCGTTTTCAGCTTCCCCTGCAATATCAAATCCGGCGCCGAAAAGAATATTTTTAAGAAGTTTTCTCATAAAAGCTGTATCATCAACAATCAAGACTTTTGCCATATGTATCCCCCAGAAAAATTATCTCTTGGATATTTTATCAACCATACTTACCCCATAAGGGGTCAATTCGATTTCTTTTCTGATTTTCACAACCTTAGCCAGGCCGGAATCAACAAGGCGGTCATAATAAGTATTCAGCTCATCCGTTGACATCCCGACAATGTTTTCAATTGATGCGAAGTCCAATCCGGAATAGATCAGAGTGAGAATCTGCATTTCATCTTCAGACAGGGTAATTGCAGGTTTATGTTTTTCAAAAAGTCTTTGCAGATAACCTTCAAGCATTTCCAGCGTACTTTCCGGGCAGAAGACAAGGCTTGTCACTACACTACTTTTTTCAACATGAGACAGGACAAGAACTTTTCTCTGTTTCCCGCCGACATTTCTGAGATCGGTTTTAACGGACCCGAGATTTTCAATCGGAATCCTCTTCTGGTTTTTGGAAGACAAAAACCAGAATCCTTCATCGGTTACACTGAAATACCCTTTTTCCCACCTGGCACTCGAGGAAACAACACCACCTACAGTAGCAGATTCCAAAAAAAACACTGCAAACTTATCTGCTTTGAGGTTGAATGCAATGAATTTGAAAACCTGTTGATGAAGATTAGGAGGAAATCTAAGGATTACTTTGTCCTCTTTTTTAATTTGAACGCAACTAATGCCCTCCACTTCAACTTCTTCAAGGTCCTCTATCTCCTTGAGGGGGATGTTCCTTTTGCCTATAACAAGGTTGTTATCGGTAACCACCAGTTCTACATCCACCCATCCACCATCATAAGTTTTGATAGAAGCTCGAAGGTGGACTTTTTCGGTCATCCCCTGATCTCCTTCAGCTCGTCTTCGCTGAACAACTCCTTAAGATCCATCAGGGTGAGAAGCCCGTCTTCAAGTTTTCCCACACCTTTTAAAAACCTGGAATCGGCTCTCAAAGCCAAAAACCTGGGGATTTCTTCGATATTCTGGGAAGAGAGATATCTGACTTCGCTAACGCTGTCAACCATCATCCCAATGGTTGCATTATTGTATTCAACAACAATAATCCGGGTATTTTCATCGTTTTTCTTCGGTTCCTTACCAAGTCTGTTCCTGAGATTGATAATGGCTGCGATTTGCCCCCTGAGGTTCAGGACTCCTTCTACAAAGTCAGGCATGTTCGGAATTCTGGTAATTTGAGTTGGCAGGATAATTTCCTTTACCTGGGAAATTTCAACTCCATATCTTTCTTCACCAAGATTGAAAACAATCACCTGAATAGTATTATCCACATTTACAATCTGACTATGATAGCTCATTTTCATCACCTGAAAGGGGTTAAGGAATTGCAGAGTACAGACTGCTGCACCCGTTATCCCCGAATTCAAACAACTCCGGATTCAACACTCAGTACATTCTCGTACTCTTCTTCCTGTCAAAATGCTGTGGCTTTCCAAAAGAAGGTTGATTGTTTGTCTGCTCCCCCGACACCTTGAAGTTTTCAATGAGAGCATCGACGGTTTTCTGGGCAAGCTCGCTCACGTTCTGTACCGAAGTGCTTACCTGTTGCATGGCAGCGGTCTGTTCCTCGATAGCTGCAGAGGTTTCTTCACTGCTCGCTGCATTTTCCTCAGCAGTGGATGCCGCTTCACTGATGCTCTTCTCAATGTTATCAATCTTGTTCAGACCGTCATCTGCAAGCTTATCCAGTTCAAGAAGCATGGAGTTTATAGTGGCAACTGCAGCGGCAATCTCATGGCTCTTATTCAAAGCCTGTTTAATGTTCTTACTTCCGGTTTTAGCCTGGATGTCGGCAGCATTTATAGCTTCAGTCACTTTCTTGGTCTCTTTCTGGACGTTTGTGACGATTTCATTTATCTCGTCAGTGCTCTTCCTCGAATCGGCAGCAAGTTTCCGAACCTCATCGGCAACAACTGCAAAACCCCTGCCGTATTCCCCGGCTCTTGCTGCTTCAATGGCTGCATTCAGAGCAAGGAGGTTAGTCTGGTCAGCAATAGATTTGATTTTTCCGGTAACGGCTCCGATGTTGTTAACGGCATCATCAAGGGAATGGACAATGTTTCCGAGTTTGAAGATCTCTGCAACAAACTGCTCCACGCCTTCCAGAGCCATGTTGTTGAGCTCCTGGGCTTCTTCACTGGTCTTCCCTGCCTGGGAGGCATAGCTGGAAGATTTGGTAGAGGATTCGCTGAGCTTTCTGAAAATATCCTGAGAAGCCTTTACATCAGTTGCTGCCGTGCCGGCATGCCTGGAGAGGTTCTCCGAACCGGTTGCAATCTGCTCGGCTGCAGTTGAAATCTGCTGCATACCCGTGTTCATCTGGCTGACAGCCTCTTCGGACTGCCGGGCTTCTTCAAGGGTCGTGAGCATGTCTGCCAGGATGATTTCAATAACCGATTTCAGATTGGCGACCAGTTGATTGAACTCCTCAAAGGTTTTGCCGAAATCATCGTCCTTGATCTTCTCCAGATGAACTTCAAGGTCCCCCTCACCAATCCTTCTAATTCCCTCACCAAGGTCCTTCAGACAGCTGTTAGTATAATGCAAAAGTTCCGCAATTTCCTTTTCTTTCTCTTTCATCTCGGTCATATCAGTTATGATCGTGAGATTTCCGATAATGGCTCCGGAATCGTCTTTTATCGGGACTGAAGAGGTCACGGTGTGCAGAGGTTTATCCAGAGCCCGGAGTTTAAGAGGACGTTCAAGGTTGTATACAGCTTCTCCGGATTCCAGCACTTTTTCAGCAAGGGATTTTTTATCACCGCTCTCCATCAGATCGGTAGGAGAGACCCCTATTGCATCTTCTGCTTTCTTAAACTTGCAAACTTTCACAAAATAATCGTTAATATACTTTATTTTTCCGGAAGCATCTACGTAAAGTGCAAGAGACGGCTGGGGGATGCTGCTAACAATGGCCCTCTGGGATTCTTCCCTCCGCAGGATCTGTGGAGTTACATCCAGAAATACCCCGTCAATATAAGCCAGGTTTCCGGCATCATCGTTCACAAGATGAGCCAGTTCCTGAATGAACACTGTACTGCCATCTGTTTTTTTGATTCGGTATTCGACCTGGTAGGCAGTCCTATTTTTCATAGCTTTCTGCACGATTTCCTCTATCAGTGGAGCATCTTCCGGATAAACAATATCAGACCAGGATATTTTTTGTGAAATGAAATCCATCTTGGTATGTCCTGTTAACACATCTACATTTTTACTTATGTACCTGACCGCCCAGGATGAATCGACAGATGTCCTGAAAACAGTAATGGGAAGGTTATCTATAAGTGAGCTTACCTCTTTTGCTTCAGGACCCCTATCATTAACTAAATTTTTGGATAAGTTCCTTTGACCTGTAGTTTCTAAATCAGTTGCAATTGAAGACATTTGCAATCAACCCTCTAATTATTTATATAATAACTCTATGTATAATTAGAAGAAGTATATAAGATTATAGGTCAAAAAAGCCGACTTTTTTCCAGCCAAAATCCCACATACTGTATAAATAAATATATACATAAAAGAATGGAAAAAGACCTGTAAGCCCGGTTGAAAAACTTAGAAATCATACACAGGAGTAAGTTCAGGGAAAGGCAAGATAAAGCTAGAAAAAAAGATACCTGCAGAGATTTTCGGAAACAAAAAAGAGTGCTAATCAGATAGCCATAATTCAGTGTTTATCAAATAGCCATAATTCAGTGTTTATCAGATAGCCATAATTCAGTGTTTATCAGATAGCCATAATTCAGTGTTTATCAGATAGCCATAAGTTCTGTTTTATGCATACTTAAAGTCCTTTCTGTTGTTTTTACTTTTCTATTCAAGGACTGATTCCTCCGGTATGAAACATTAACCATGCAAAAACAGATAATCAGCCTGTATAAGCCCTGCTAATCATCCAAATAGAACTTTAAAAATTTGAATTCTATAATCGTGTTTTGACTTTATATTTGACTTTATAGATTTTTTGAGTGGGCCTATTTCAGACCCCTTGAGAATTAAAATGCAACTGCATATTTTAAAACTGCAATAAAATTAGCTAAATTATGTATAAGTGTATGGATTTTTTCAAGTTTCTGAGGGAGTTGGCAAATTTATATAAATACAGGGGAAAATGAATATAACCGCAGTATCAATGTGAAACTTTATATACATCCAGGTAATCTGTTTCAGAAAAGTATTGTTCAGACCTGGGGTTCTTATGACAAAAGTCGAAAAGGTATTACTGCTGCTCAAAAACATGGTGTACGAAAGCACCAGCCCGCAGGAAACTCTCAAGTTCGCGAAGTATTATAGAAGTAAAGGGCTCGACGTTCTGGTTATTCTGTGGGGACCTATGGGAGTGTTGCTTGCAAAGAAAGATAAAACGAGAGGGTCACCCAAGTACGATGCTTCAGTCCAGGAATGCATAGAAATGGGAGTAGAATTCCGATGCTGTCAGCTTGCCTCAGATATGATCGGCCTTAAGAAGGAAGAATTAATCCCGGGGATTGAGTTTATCTGCTCAAAAGATGTGGCTGAACTTTTTCTGACGTACAGAGAGGAAAACCAGTTGATTATAAACTTCTGAATCTGATAATTGAACCAATTGAGCCAAAAATCAACTTAAAGGGAGAGGCAAATTCCTTAAAATACCATAAAATTCATTCAAAATTCCCTTAAATTCCCTTAAAATACAATAAAATCCTTAAATTCCCTTAAAATACCCGGAAATTTCAGAAACTTCATTTAAAATTTATTCAAATTTTATCAAAATTTTTTTTAAATAATCATTTAAAATAGCTTTTAATGACTATTTTTCAAAGACCTTCCTTTAAAACCATATTTTTAAAAATAATTTGGAATTATTCTTAAAGCTATATTCTATTGGAAGGGTATTTCTGCTGACGATTAAGAAACTATTTTTGGAAACTACTGCTTCAAAACAGGCAACAATTTTTATGCTTTCCGGGATATCTTGATGGACTATGTGAGGTAGTCTGAAAACTGTTTTTGAGGAATGAATTATATGCTAAAATGGAGATATTTAGGATAAAAATGGATCTTAATACAAAGGCGCCGTATTCAAGCGTTAAAATATTCGAATTAGCTTTCTTACTGTAATATGGGACATTAATTTTGAGGAAGAGAATAAAAAGATCAACCGGTGATTTCATGTTTTTAAATGATTATGAACTTGGTGAGGAAGAAAAGCTTCTTTTACAGAAGGTTCTTGATGGAGATATAGCCTTTCGTAAGATCGAAGAGTTTGCAGAGCCGCTAACAGCCGTAAAAATTCGGAGACTTGCTATTCAGGAGTACGCAAAACTCGAATTTGAACACATCCAGAACTTCTCTTTAGATGTAGAAATTGTGACAAAGAGAAACATTGAAAACATGATAGGAGCAGTTCAGATCCCTCTGGGGACTGCCGGCCTTCTGAAAGTAAACGGGGAATATGCAGACGCCGAATACTATATCCCTCTGGCTACAACGGAAGGAGCCCTTGTTGCCAGTGTAAACCGCGGATGTTCGGTCATCACAAAGTCAGGCGGGGCAAATGTCAGAGTGTTTGAAGATGAAATGACCAGAGCTCCGGTCTTCAAGCTTGAAAGCCTTGACAGAGCCAAGAAATTTTATGAATGGGTAAAGCGTCCCGAGATTTTCGAGCAGATGAAAGAGGTTGCTGAAAAGACGACCAGGTTTGGCAAGCTGGTTTCGGTAAAGCCTTTCGTTACCGGGACGTATGTCTATCTCCGGTTTTCCTATGACACAAAAGATGCGATGGGCATGAATATGGTGACCATAGCCACTGATGCGGTGATGCACCTCATAGAAGACGAATTTGGCGCGCATCCCATTACCCTTTCGAGCAATATGTGCACAGACAAAAAACCTGCGTCCATAAGTACCATTCTCGGGAGAGGAAAGACCGTGGTTGCCGAAGTAACTATCCCTGAAGAGATAGTCAAGGAGACTCTCAAGTGTACCCCTGAGTCAATGTTTGAAGTGAATTACAGTAAAAACCTGCTTGGTTCGGCAAGAGCCGGAGCCATGGGATTTAATGCCCATGCTGCAAACGTCATCGCTGCTCTTTACCTTGCCTGCGGGCAGGACGCTGCCCACGTCGTTGAAGGCAGCACCGCAATTACGAGTATGGAACTTACAAAATACGGGGAGATACACTGCTCGGTCACCCTGCCAGCTCTTCCTGTCGGCACGGTGGGCGGAGGCACCGGCCTTGGAACCCAGAGGGATTGCCTCAATATCCTTGGGGTGGCAGGAGCAGGAGACGAGCCCGGCATAAACTCGCTAAAGTTTGCAGAAATCGTGGCCTCTGCAGTACTTGCAGGGGAGATTTCCCTTATAGGGGCACAGGCAGCCGGACACCTGGCACGCGCACATGCACAACTCGGACGCGGAAAGTTCTGAAGCTCCGGAATGAAAGACAAAGGGAAAAATTCAACCCATGCCATTCAGAAAAATAAAAACCTACCTTGAATCTCACCGAAGCCAGAAATCCCCTCCTTTAATGAAAACAGCAGGGTGAGGACACATTTTTCTTTTTTCTTTTTTCTTTTTTCTTTGCCTTTTTCTTACGTCGTTTATACTGATTCCGATTTTCAATGATCATTTGGCAATTAAGCCGCAATCAGCACTTTTACTGCCTATTGATAACGAGTTATTCATAGAATATTATACATCAGGTTATTATTAAATTTTTAGCAAAAGTAGAAATGCTTATCATAAGGGGATTTTTAAAATAAGAATGGAGGCAGGCATGAACAATCCTGTGGACATTCTGGCCTGTGCGGTCACTTCAATAATTTGTTTTTTGATATTATACGCTTTACTCCAGGCGGAGATATTGATACTGGGAATCGCTTTAATAGGCTGTATTCTCGTTGGGAAGATCTTTTATTTGTTTTGAAATTCGAAGATTTCAGATCCATCCTATTCATTCTCATCCTCAGTTATCCTATCCCATTCTGATGTCTCCCCACTTTCACCAATATAGTCACTCAGTGCGAGGAGAATGATTCCTATGAGAACCAGGAATGAAGCAATTATTTTATTAACCGTAATCAGTAGAGCTCCAAGAAGTATGAGGGAAAAACCCAGCAAAACACCCCGGCCTTTAGCAAAGAAGTCTTTTATCGCATCATTTGACAACACTTTAGCTCCTTCTCCTGTGCAAATATTCTTCAAAAACACTTTATTCTTAAAGACTTCATTTCAGATCAGCAGAAAATTCTCAGAAAATCGATTTGAGAGACATCGGACATGGAACCTGATTCTCTCATTATGTTCATTTACTCATATGTGAACTTATTTTACTAATACTTTAATATCACGTTTTAGTACAGATTTTTCACCGAATTTCAGGATCAGGCCAGGAAGCAAGATTATTTAAGGTTTAATATTAATACTTCTAAGGGGCTGAAGAGAGTGAAAGCCTGAAAAAGGCAGGGGAGAATAGGAAAAGAAAGAAAACAAAATCAAAGGAATTTCTGTTTTACCGTAATTATTTCGGAGAGGTTGCAAGCTCTGTTTTTTGTACACTCTCATGATTCTTAGAGAATCCTAAACTTACATTAGAAATATGGGAATTGACTGGAACTCTAAAACACAAAGGAAGTTTGGAGGTAAAGTTTCTGGACTATACACTTCGAATAGGGGGAGAGGCAGGACAGGGGCTGCAGACAATAGGAGGAGCCCTTGCAAAAATCTTTTCCCGAAAAGGATACTATGTATTTACACACCAGGATTACATGTCCAGGGTGCGCGGCGGACATAATTTCTACCAGATTCGCTTTTCCGATCGGAAGGTATCGGCCTCCAGGGATATGGTCGACATTCTTCTCGCCCTGGACCTGAACACGATCGAAATTCACAAAGAAAGTGTAAGAAATGACGGATTTATCCTGTATGACTCCGAGACCATAAAGAAGAAGTTTGAAAGGCCTGAGTTTATAGATGTTCCCTTCAAGAAAATAGCCCTGGATGTCGGGAAAAGCAGTATCATGGCAAATACCGTGGCAACCGGGGCAGTACTTGGCCTGCTTGACCTGGGGCTTGAGAACCTGAATGAAATCCTGAAAAGCACTTTCAAGAAAAAAGGAGAAGAAGTAATTGGGAAAAACCTAGCCTGTGCCGAGGCAGGCTACAATTACTCACTCTCAAACTGCCCCCGCTGCGAGGGCGTTGAAATCATGGAGCCGGAAGAAAAAAAACTCATGCTCATAGATGGGGTTCAGGCTATAGGGCTGGGAGCTCTCATGTCCGGCTGCAAATTCTATTCTGCCTATCCCATGACGCCTTCAACAGGGATTCTGAATTACCTTGCTTCAAAAGCTGAAGAACACGGCCTTGTCGTAGAACAGGCTGAAGACGAAATTTCAGCCGTTAACATGGCAATAGGAGCCTCTTTTACAGGCGTAAGGGCAATGACCGGAAGTTCGGGAGGGGGGTTTGCCCTGATGGTGGAAGGGCTCTCCCTGGCAGGGATGACCGAAACACCTCTCGTGATTGCCGAAATACAGCGCCCGGGACCTGCTACGGGTTTACCCACCCGCACCGAGCAGGCAGATTTGCTTTTCATCCTGTACGCAGGGCACGGCGAGTTCCCAAAGGTTATCTTTGAGCCGGGGACTCCAAAACAGGCTTTCTATCTCACGAACAGGGCTTTCGAACTTGCTGAAAAGTACCAGATTCCGGTATTTATCCAGTCCGACCAGTATCTTGGAGACTCGGAGTGGACTTTTGAAAACTTCGATTTCGAGCACCTGATCTATAATGATTACCGGTTGAGAAAAAAAGATCTGGAAGGGGTAGAGGAGTACAAACGCTACAAATATTCGGATACAGGTATCTCCCTGCTTGCAGTCCCCGGAGAAGCAGGGAAACATCTGGTAGTGGCAGACAGTGACGAACATGATGAAGAAGGGCACATCATAGAAGACGACGAAACCCGCATTAAAATGGTCCGGAAAAGGCTGCTGAAAAAACTGCCACTGATAAAAAAAGAAATCGAAGCCCCGCTTCTGTACGGAGACCCCTCTCCGGAAATAGTGCTTGTGGGACACGGCTCGACATACGGGGTGATAAAAGAGGTGGTGGACATCCTCTCCAGAGACAGGAAAATTGCCATGATGCACTTCAGCCAGGTCTACCCGCTCCCCGAACGGGACAGATCGGATTACATCGAGCTTCTTGAAAAGGCAAAGCTTACCATCTCCATCGAAAATAACGCCACAGGACAGTTTTCAAAACTCGTAAGGGCCGAAACAGGCTTTGATTTTACCCATCAGATCTTAAAGTACGATGGAAGACCTTTTAGTATTGAAAACCTGAAGGAGGAAGTAGATGCCTACCTCTGAAGACTATAAAGGCCAGGTCCCTGCCTGGTGCCCTGGGTGCGGAAACTTCCAGATCCTCTCGGCCGTCAAACAGGCACTTGTCGAACTTGGCATAGAGCCTTGGGAAGTCCTCGCGGTTTCGGGAATCGGACAGAGTGGAAAACTACCCCACTACATGAAGTGCCACACCTTCAACGGGCTGCATGGAAGGACTCTTCCTGTTGCCACGGCTGCAAAACTTGCCAACCATTCCCTGCACGTAATTGCAGTTGCCGGGGACGGGGACTGTTACGGGGAAGGGGGAAACCACTTCCTGCATGCTATCCGCCGAAACCCGAACATTACCCTTATAGTGCATGACAACCAGATCTACGGGCTTACCAAGGGACAGGCTTCGCCTACAACAGCCAAAGGAACCCGCACAAAAGTCCAGCCTTCAGGTGTCCCTGCCGAGCCTATGAACCCCCTTGCTCTGGCAATTTCACAGGACTGCAGTTTCGTAGCCAGGGGATTTGCAGGAGACCCGGAGTATCTCAAAGAGCTGATGAAGGCTGCCATAACGCACAAGGGCTTTTCCCTTCTGGACATTCTTCAGCCCTGTGTCACTTTTAACAAGGTGAATACTTTCAAGTGGTATCGGGAGAGAGTTTACAAACTCGAAGCCGAATACGACCCTTACGACCGCATGAAAGCCTTCGAAAGGGTTCTTGAATGGGGAGAAAAGATTCCAAACGGCATCTTTTACAAAAAAGATAAAGATACCCTGGAGGAAATGTTCCCGACAATTCGTGAAGAACCTCTTGTGAGGCAAAAGTTTTCAATCGAAGACGTAAAGTCCGAGATTGAGAAATTTTATTAAACCTCACTTAATTTTTGTTTTGTACTCTCTTTTTTATTTATCCAACAAAAGTACAAAATTTTTTCATGTTTAATATTTAAATTCGGGCTGAGAATCTTTTTATTAGCTTATAAACTAAGTTATGGATTCTGATTTTTCCTCAAAGTTTTCCGCCCGAGACCTTTGCAGTTTAAATTATGGCTAAATTTTAAATAAATACTAATATATTGACTTTAAAATTTTTTGGTAAAAGTTAATAAATTAGAAGAGTGTAGTATCTGTTGTAAAATTGTTTGTATGTATATAGGGGGGTCATTACACTAGGAACCAAAAGCAACAGCTCCTGAACAGATATCTCCTATAACAAACTACAACCCAGAAACATAGAAAATCAGGCGCTGGGGAATGGAGCCTTTTGACTTTTCTATATGCTTTCATTCGAAAGTAAAAGATGGAGTGAAAACAGAATGAAAGGGATTTTTAGCATCTTTAGAAAAGACGATAAAGCCTTTACAGGGCTAGAATCCGCAATAGTGCTGACAGCTTTTGTAGTGGTGGCAGCAGTTTTCTCCTATGTAGTTCTTGGAGCTGGGTTTACTACCTCTGATACCGCCAAGAAAACCATTGATGAAGGTGTCAAACAGACAACTTCTTCGATTGGACTTGCAGGGGATGTGATTGTAAAAGGTACTCCTGGAGATACCCCTAGTGTAGATAATATAACTATTACCCTTCAATTAACAGCAGGTCAGTCTCCGATAGATATAGGAGCTAACAGTACTGCAGGAATGATGGTCATTGCTTATTCCGACAGCGCTCTCTATAGCCCGGAAACAGTCTGGACTCAGACTTTTGTAGGAGATAATGATGAGGATGATGTACTGGAACAGCACGAAAAAGTTCAAATCACCATCGAGATCCCCGAGGGATCAAAGCTGCAGAGCGGAACCGTAAGTGATGTAGTCAACACAGAATTCAGAATTGAGGTAAAACCGAAGGTCGGTGCAATAGTGCCCATTACCAGAGTTACTCCTCCGCAGATAGATGCTGTAATGAACCTGAAGTAATCCCTAATCCAAGGGGATATTTCCTCCTTCTTTTAGTGGAAAAAGTAATATTCGGATTCAGGTGGTTGAATGGAGCTGGACAAAAGAGTAAACGAAATCGAAACCGAACTGAAAATAATGAAAGGGGAGATTAAGGAGTTACTCACGGACATAAGGGACCTGGTGAATAAAAATGAGAATCCTTTTTGCAACATCCAGAGCATTGAAGCATTGAAGCTTAAGGTACCGGAAAAAGAAGAATGCGTAGATAAGCAGCCAGATGTGACCTGCAATGGAGAAAGCGGACTGAAGCCTGCGGCAGGAATTTCGGAGGCAGGGGATCAAAATGTAAAAAACAGTGAAAATTCTCCAAAATTGGCCAGTTCCGGTCAGGAAAATCCCGTACAGGATGTCCAGAAACAGGAAATGAACAGGCCTGAGACGGAAAATTCCCAACAAATTGACACATTCACGCTGGTTGAACTTATGCGCTGGGTGGATTATGCTGTCAGAACAATAGGACACAACAACCTCGAAGAACTGCTGAACCTCTATACTCTTACCGGACATCTTCCTGAAGAAATTAAAGTTATTATAAAAAATATTGCAAACCTTTCGATTGAAGAGCCCGTAGGAGAAGACGGGGTCAGTATGAAGGACAACATCATGGTGCTTTCGCAGTTGAGTGCGATCCTGAACCCAGAGGACTTCAAAAAGAATATTCAGCCATTTTACGAAGCCTCTTCAGGTTGGAAAGGGAAAGAAAAAGAGAAGAAAGCAGGGCTTGTCTTCAACTGAGTTTGAAGCGGGAAAAATGAGAAAAACTGAAAAATCAAAACTTGCCGCCTCCAGTCATCTGGAGTTAAGCGGAAAAAATAGTTGGCGCATTCAAGAGAAATCACTATCATCCTCATAAATACAGATCGTATACATAAGGAAATATCATCTTTATCAGAGTATCATCTGACTTATTTCATTTGATTCAACTTAAGATCATAATAAGATCATAAAAAATCGTACATTAACCAATTTGATAAACTATTTAATCAGAAATCAGCAGCGATTAATCCGGTTTGAAAGAACCTGGAAGTAAAGAGGGGGTCGAAATTTGAGTGGGGAATCGATAAGCTCTGCGATCCTTACAACAGCATCCGTCATCTGTGCATTTGCATTTATTTCAGCGGTGTACCCCTCGGTAATCTCGGCAGGAGACCCGATAATGAGCCGATCGGACGCTATGGGAGACCAGATCCTGACAGATATGGAAATCCTGCATGAAACAACCGGAGCTGAAGGTACCGAGATTCATGTCTGGATAAAAAATGTGGGGTGCAAGGAAATATCTTCAGGCATGATCCCTGAATCCGACCTATTTTTCGGGGAGGTAGGAAACTTTGAACGCATACCCTACGACGAAAATGGAAATTCAGTTCCTGGCTGGAGCTACCTTATAGAACAGAACGGAGATGAGGACTGGGATAAAGGAGAGACCCTGCTTATAAAAATCAAACCTGCAGACCTGCCTGTGAGCGGAGAGAAATACTTTATCAAATTCAGTACGTACAACGGGGTTTCCGAAGAGACCTATTTCACGGTGTCATAATGGGTTTCGGGTCAATAATTGCAGCAATGATCTCGGTCGCAACCATCCTCCTGGCATCGTATGTCTGCTCGAAAGGAGGGTTCTACATGGCAGATGTGCTTGCAGATTCAGTCATTGAGATGCAGGAAAACAAAAATGAGATGGTAAAAACGGAAATAGAGATCACAGGCATCTCTACTGACAGTGTGGATATTCTGGTCTCCCTGCAGAACATAGGCTCAACAAAAATAGGGGAATTCACTTACATGGATGTAATCGTTACCTACCAGAGTGAATCGGGAAGCATAAAAACAGTCTGGGTACCTTACCAGGAAAGCGAAATTCTTGCTAAGAACAGGTGGACAAAAGTGGATATTTTTCCGGACCTTATAAACCCGGGAGTTTTTGACCCGGGAGAGGAAATGGAGGTACAGGTCAGGCTGGATTCCTCAGATCCGATTGGAAACTCCAGTGTAAACTGGCTTATGGTAACTGCTCCCAACGGAGCAAAGGCTTCACGGTATTTCGGTGGATAATTGCTTTGGTGGATAATTAGGAATCAAAGAAAAGCCTGAGAGGCCGGTAAACGGAACAGAGGGGGCCGGCTGCTAAAAAATTATGGGAATTTACTGGGGACTCCCGGAGAAGGGCGGAGAGAGAAATGGAAGGAAGGACGGGCGAAGGAGCACTGTTTAAGAATGAGTTGTTCTACGAAGAAGTATTCAGCGACCTGAAAGAGGAAGAAAAAGCATTACTGGAGTTCATATCTTCCGGAAATCTGGAAATAGACAGGAAACTGGAAGGGGGAGTGCCCGTAGGTTCGCTCTGCCTGCTAGAAGGTGGAAACGACAGTGGGAAGTCTATTTTTCTGCAGCAGATAATGTGGGGAGCTTTGAACCAGGATAAAAGAGTCCTTGCTTTAGCAACGGAAAAGACCTCAAAAGAACTTCTAAACCAGATGGAGAGCCTGAAACATGGGATTTCGGACTACTTCATAATAGGCAGGGCAAAAATCTTTGAAATTAATGCAGGCTATGTCGAGGAAAATCCCCAGCTGAGTGAGAGCCTGCTTCAGGTGTTGCTGGAATGCATTAAAAGATGTAAAGAAGAATTGATTCTTATAGATTCCCTGACGATCTTTGCAGTGAATGCTTCGGAAAACGCAGTATTAAACTTCTTTACCGAATGCGTAAAGCTGTGCGATAATGGAAAGACCATTCTTATCAGCGTGCACGGGTATGCATTTTCCCAGTCCGTGCTTTACAGGCTGAGGTCAGTTTGCAGTGTCTGCCTTGAACTTCGGATAGAGCAGGTGGGGGACCAGTGGATAAAGACTATGGAAATTCAGAAACTGAGAGGTGCCAGGAAAACTAGAGGAAATTTGCTGAGTTTTGATGTGGACAGTAAGTTCGGACTGAAGATCATTCCTGTTTCAAAGGTAAAAGCCTGAGAAAAAATCCGGAAAGATGGCAATTGGAGAAAAAAACCGAATGAGGAGTTGAGATGGAAGCTCTGCCTTTTGACCCATTGCCTGCACCGGAGGATGGAGGACGTTCCAGAGAAGAAATTTACTCCAGCCTTTCTTCGGAAATGCAGGAGTTTGTCAGCAGGGAAGAAAACCATCATATCCTTGATTATATCTGCAGGCTTCCGACGGATGAGATCGGGTTTCCGGAATTCTATCCGAGAATTTCGAGAACCATTAAAAGCATCAAACACCCCAACCTGATTTATCCTGCCGGGAAAGGGCTTGCAGTCCACATATATCCTGATAAGGAAGACGTAAGAAACTATTACATTCCCATAGAACCCTGTCTTTTCCAGAAACTGGATATTAAATTTGAGGAAGTAGAGAAGTTACTCATCGACGTGATATATGACAAGGATATTCCCACAAAAGACCCTGAAGAAAAAAAGAGGTTCCTCGAAAAAGTTCTTGAAAAGACCTGCGAAGTGAGAAAAGAACTAAAGAAAAATTCCGAGACCTCGGAAGGAAAACGAAAGGAAAAGAAAAACGCTTCAGGGAAAGAAAAAAATTCCCCAGGAGAGGAGACCTACAGCGAAAAAAACGGAATCTTCGGGAGCCTGAGGGAAGCCGGCAAAATCTTCAAAACGAGAAAACTGCAGAAAATTCCCGTGACGTCTGAGGAATTCGATGCGATCAAATACATGATGATAAGGGACAAGGTGGGAATGGGAGTGCTCGAACCTTTACTGCTTGACTCGAATATAGAGGATATCAGCTGCAGTGGGCTTGGCAGGATCTTTGTTGAACATAAGGTATTCTCCTCCCTTAAAACAACAATCTCTTTTGAGGAAATCGAGGAACTCAATTCTTTTGTCATACAGATGTCCGAAAAAGTAGGAAAACCGATCACCTATAGGGACCCGATAGTTGATACCGCGCTTCCGGACGGCTCAAGGATTAATATCGTATTCGGAGAAGACGTATCAAAGCGAGGGAGTAATTTTACCATAAGGAAATTTATGGGAGTCCCTATTTCAATCCTCGAACTTGTTGAGTTTGGAACAATCGACTACACAATGGCTGCATACATGTGGATGATGCTCAGGGCAGGAATGAACTGCTTCATTTCAGGAGGAACTGCTTCCGGAAAGACCACAATGATGAATGCAGCGACTACTTTTCTTCCTCCGGAATCCAAAATAGTCTCCATTGAAGATACCCCGGAACTGCAGGTGCCCCATAAGAACTGGACCCGGGAGGTTACAAGGACTACAAGGGACGACAGCGGCTCGGATGTCTCCATGTTTGATCTGTTAAAGGCCGCCCTGCGCCAGCGCCCGAATGAGATTATGATCGGAGAGATCCGGGGGGTTGAAGGAAACATTGCTTTTCAGGCAATGCAAACAGGACACTCTGTAATGTCCACCTTCCATGCCGCCTCGGTTGAGAAACTCATCCAGAGGTTGACAGGAGACTCCATAAATGTCCCCAGAAGTTATGTGGACAATCTGAATGTGGTTCTGATCCAGAGTGCCGTAAACATCCCGGGAAAAGGGCTTGAAAGAAGAGTCCTGAGCATAAACGAAATCGTAGGCTACGATTCCGAGAGCCAGGCTTTTAACTTCATGGACATTTTCAAATGGGACCCTGCTACGGATACCTTCAAGTTTACCGGGAAAAACAACTCTTACCTGCTGGAGCATAAAATTGCTCCTCGTATGGGGATTCCTGAAAACCAGGTCCGAAAAATTTACTCCGAACTTGACAGAAGAGCAAAAATCCTCCGGAAGATCCACCAGGCAAACATTACAAATTTTTATGACATTTTCGATACCCTGATCCGACTTGAGGAGGCAGGACTGATATCATGACTTTTGTGCAAACAGTTCCGAACTTAAGCCTGAATGCAGCAAAACAGGGAGCCGAAAGCTACTTTAACATTGCCAGAAAGCTGAAAAATACCAGAGTTGTTGAAAGAGTCAATGACGATATGCTCTTCCTGCTGATATACATGGCTGCGATTTCAACTGCGGATATAGAAAGGGACAGGATCTTCTATTATGCAGGTCGCCAGAAAGAGTACGAAGCTTCGAAATATTTCAGGCAGATCCATATCCTCGCCTCGAAATGGGGGTACGAATATTCAAAAGCCTGTCAGTACATTTCTCAGAAATTAAAGGACGTTTATCTTTCAAAATTTTTGGTAAGAATGGCAAATATCCTTTCTTCCGGAGAGCAGGAAAAAAATTTCCTGAAGCAGGAGAAAATCATAAGGGAAGAGATCTACTCCAATGAGTACGAACGAAGTGTCGAATCTCTGAAAAAATGGACCGACGGCTATAATGCCCTGATGGTATCCGTAACCCTCGTTGTTACCATAATTCTGGTTTCAGTCATGATCTATAATGTCACGAATATAGAAGCAATTGCTTTTCTACTACAGGTTCTAATTTTTTTCATAAGCGGGCTTGCCCTTTACATAATATATAAGGCAGCTCCTGCCGAAAAAAAGGTACATGCGCTCCGCTTCAAATCAAAGGAACAGGAGCAAATAAGGCTATTGAGTCGGGTTCTGCTCCCTATCGGAGCGATTGTTCTCATTGCCCTCATTTTGCGCGGAACTGAACTGAAATTTATTCTGCTCGGAGTGACCGTTTTTACACTTCCTATAGGCATTATTGCTATGGAAGACGATCGAAAAATCAATGAAAGGGACAGTAGTTTTCCGACTTTTATAAAGACCCTCGGAACTCTTGCCGGAACCACCGGAATCACTATCCGGAGTGCAATGGAAAAACTTGATAGGGAAAACATAGGCTGTCTTAAGCCAGGAGTTGAAGAGCTGCATTCCGGCCTTTCCATGGGGTTTAAGTCAAAGCTCTGTTGGGAAAAATTCATAGGAGAAACAGGCTCCGAACTGATCAACAGGTGCTCAAGGATCTTTACCGATGCAGTAGAACTTGGAGGGGACCCTGCGGAGATAGGGAACATAGTCTCGAATTCAAGCCTGGCAATCGTCCTCCTAAGGATGAAACGGCAGATGGTCAGTTCAGGCTTCAGGGGGCTTGCCATAGCCCTGCATGCTGTTATGGTAGGGCTCTTGGTCTTTGTATTGGAGATGATTTCCAAATTCAGCTGGCTTGTCTCCAAGATGAACGAATCATATATATCCATGGAAGGAGGAACAGGAGGAATTTCTGCGATGGGGATGAGCATGTTCGACGTAGCCGAAAGCATACCCATGCTGTACAGGTTAACCTTCTCAGTGATAATTATCCTCACCGTTTCAAACACGCTTGTGGTGAAGATCGTGGAAGGCGGAGGGGATTACAAACTCTTTTTCTATGGGGGCCTGATGTCCGGAATTTCAGGACTCTGTATGATCCTTATTCCTCCGGTTGTATCGAGTGTATTCACATTCCAGATATGAAATGTTTTCATTTGAGGCAGAAAGAAAAATTTCTGAAAAATTTCCAAAAAAATTTGTGAAAAGGTTTCTGAAAAAGAATTGAAGTTGGAACAATTAAACTTTGTGGGAGGTAATTGGATGAACAGTTTGAAGGAACTGGGATTTAAGGGGTTAAAAGAACTAAGGGATAGCGGATTAAAGAACCTGAAAGCGAGCGAGTTGAAGGATTTAATACTCAAGCCGAAAACAGCTGACGTAAATATCGAGGATATGGAGGATTTGACAAAAAGTAGAAAAGAAGTTAAGAAAAAAATCAAAAGACTTTTGAAAGAAAAAAAGGAGATCGAAGCCCGTATTGAGAGGGCCCAGCAATTAGAAACTGAAAAAATAGAAGAAATATCAGAATTCCCCTGGAGGGAAGAAATTTTCCCTCCGCTTCCCAGAAAAGTATATGTAAAAATGTCCAGACCTCTTGAAGTCAACAATGATTCTTTTCATGCGGCAGAGCCCGGAGTTTCAGAGGTAAAAGCCGGGGGACTGGAGATAGTAGTCAAGGGAATAGTCGAAAAACCTGAATATAAAAACTCTGAAGATAAAAAATCCGGAGATATAATAGAGAAAACAGACAATACTAAAGAAACTACCATAATAAGCGAAACAGGAGAAGCTGACCCGAAAAACAGAGCAGGAGAACAAGGTAAAGATAAGACTTTTCCGGAGAAGAAAGAAAAAAGAAAAAATGTTTATCCTTTCTCAGCGGCAAAACTGAATGAAAATATAATTTCCAGCGGGGATTCCAGCCCTATTTCCAGGGACAAAAAAAAGCCTGAAAGCAAAAATAACACCTCAGAGAGTCTTCTTGAAAATGATCTGATTGAAGAGCTGTTGAATAGTGATGACCTAAACCCTGAAGGGGAACAAAGTTTTATGAGATATCTGGATGAACCGGAAGTAGAAGAGCTGATCATTGATTTAAAAAATGTAAAGGCTCTGCTGACCCGGGAGGAACGTGCAGGGTAAAATCTTCCGGAGATAAAGCAGGTCAGGAAGAGGCAAACAAAAAACAAAAGCAAAAGAGAAAAGGTGGCGGGCACATGCCCGGCACATAAATAATTAAGAAAAAGTTATGGACATTTAGCCATTACAGTCATTCGTGGCTGTGGATATGGAAAAGCCCTTCTTTTGCTTTGCTAAGGAGCTCGTTTGCTTCCTCAACTTTGCTGGCAGCCTCAAGGATATCTTCGGAGGCTTCGAGAAAACCGTCTTTTTTGGCTTTCTGAGCCCATTCTTTAAAACTCTGTATGTGACTTTCGTTATGTTCGATCCAGTGCTCAATTAGATGGGAAAGGTTGTCGTGACTAAGCTCTTCAGTTATAGTTATTCCCTCCTGCTTTAGAATATAGAATTCATGGTATAAATTTTAGCTGGATTTAAGATGAATTTTCATATTGTTGATACGGAAAAGGAGACGGAAAATAAAGAGAAAGAAAATAAAAAATAAAAAATAAAAAAGAAGAGAAGGGAAATAAAAATATAAGAGGAAAGGACTGAATATTCAAACTGTCCTCGGATCGGTGATTTCTCCTGTCAGGGCCGAGGCTGCTGCAGTTGCTGGAGATGCAAGATAAATAAAACCGCCTTTTCCCATCCTGCCTTTGAAGTTCCTGTTTGCGGTTGAAACGCAGACCTCGCCTTCTCCGAGCACCCCCTGATGGGCACCGAGGCAGGGTCCGCAGCCCGGGGTTGCAAGGGTTACCCCGGCTTTCAGCAGAGTTTCCATTGTCCCGTTTTCGATTGCTGCAAGGAGGGTGGTGCGAGAGGCAGGGATCACAATTGTCCTGACTGCAACCTGTTTTCCTTTCAGGACTGCTGCTGCGACCTCGAGGTCTTCAAGCCTGCCGTTCGTGCACGTCCCGATAAAGACCTGGTCTACATGAGTGCCTTCAACCTCTCCTACGGGCTTTACATTATCCACCTGATGCGGGCAGGCAACCTGGGGTTCGATATCGTCGGCATCATAAGTGAACTCTTCCAGATAAACAGCATCCGGGTCGGCATAGACAGGTTCATAAGTAGCTGCTGCCCTGTTTTTCAGGAACTCGAAGGTCTTTTCGTCCGGAGGGACGATCCCGGTCTTTGCGCCCATCTCAATTGCCATATTGCAGAGCGTCATCCTGCCAGCAACCGTAAGTTCGCGGATTGCCTGCCCGTAAAACTCAACTGCTTTATAGGTCGCCCCGGCAATTCCGGTCTTTCCGATCAGGTAAAGAGTCAGATCCTTTGCATAGACCCCTTTCCGAAGGCTCCCTTCAACCGTCATCCTGAAGCTTTCCGGAACCTTAAACCAGAGTTTTCCCGTAGCAAAGATTTCAGCCATATCGGTAGCCCCTACCCCTGTTGCAAAAGCTCCAAAAGCCCCGTACGTGCAGGAATGCGAATCAGCCCCAACAACCAGCTTTCCGGGCAATGCAAAACCGTTTTCCGGAAGGACCTGGTGACAGATCCCTTCCCCGACCTCATAGAAGTTAGGGATCCCCTGCTCCTTTACCCATTCCCTGATCTCTCTCTGCAGGGTGGCTGAGGTCTCATTATTCGCAGGCGCGATGTGGTCAAAGGGGACTACGATCCTTGAAGGGTCCCAGACCTTTTCCATCTCCATTTCCTTAAAAGCATTCACGGCAAGTACCGATGTGCCGTCATGCGCCATTGCATAGTCCACATCTGCCAGCACAAAATCGTTAGCTTTTGCCTCTGTTCCCGCTGCCCGGGAAAAGATTTTCTCGCTGATTGTTCCCAGAAATAAGCCTCCTTTCCGATAATCAAATAACAACGAATAGGTATGATGAAGAAATTAGGGTTTCAGAACTCACTATAGTGAAATATATTTTATGCCTGAAAGAACCCACTATAAAGAAATATGTTATCACTTATGTCAATTCAAAATATATAGAGAACGTCTATTCCGTATCACAAAAGGTCTTTCTTATAAAAGGTCTTTCTTATAAAAGTAATTTCAGGAGGTTTCAGGAGGCAAATACCGTGGTTTTTGCAGTAATCCGCCTTAAAGTCTCTTTTCATCGGATTTTATTAGCATCTTTTAGCAATATTTCAATTATAACATACACAAAAAAGCCTGCAATCATGAAAATAATGAAAGCTTTTATGTGAAGAGCAGTTATCAAAGGTTTTTTCCTGTCATCCGAAGGCTGAATTTTCACTAAAGGCTGGTAAACCGTCGTGGTTTGTCCGGCAAAGACGTCTACTTTTGTCTCAAGTGCTTCGTACCCGTCCAGCTCAAGTATCAGCGAATAGTTTCCGACCGGAAGGTCGTCGATGGTAAGAGGGGTTCTTCCTATATCGTGTTCGTTCAGGTAGATCGTGCTCCCTACAGGGATTGAGTTGATATAAAGACTGCTGAGTCCCTTAGCTGGCGTTGAATTATTTTTTGCTGGTAACACTGATTCATTTCCCAGTAGTGCCAGTCTGTTATTTTCCGGAAGTTCAAAACTTGCAGGTTCGATCTCTTTGGTCAGGGTTCCAGAAACTGAAGATTTATTTACGGTACAAATGGAAAGATTATGTCCGGGACCTGCAGATTCTGAAAGTCTTTCTTGCCTCTTACTCAGGTCTTCTATCCAGAGAGCGGCCCTGTAGGACTTATTTTCATTCTTGTTGAAAAGTCCAAACAATTCCACATCGTACTGTCCGAACTCTCTTACCTCAACCTCAGAAGTAACAGTCCAGACTCCCAGATTACTTTGCCTGACAGGTTTCAGACTCCTGAAAACTAATTCCCCCTCGGGGGAATAAACCTTCAACTCATAAAGACCGGGAGAATGGGTAAAAACGTTAAATTTTAAAGGTACCATTTCTCCACTGTGCACATAGCTCGTAAGAGGGTGGATACTTCGTAAATTAAAATCTGCCCCGCCTCTGGCTTCCATAGGCAGAATGTAATATGCTGTTGCTGCCACCAGCATTAGAAAAAGGAATAAGGCAGCAGAACAACACAATAAAACCTTTTTTGAGGGTGTTAATTCCTTTTTTGTGTATGTAAAAACATTTTTGATTGTATCGTAAATACTCATTTCTCCCTCAGGGATTATTTTCAGATGCCAGAACTTTCTGGCTGTGCTCAAATCTGCCTGCAGCGCAGGCCGACTGGGTATAAGATATAAGTAAGTAAATATAAAATTTTGGGTACGAATAGGTGAAAAATGTGTCTATTGATGCCTATTTCCCTTTATAGAATGTATAGAACTCAGTAGAATATTGTTTGACACTATCAAATGAAAAAAATCATTCCAGATTACCTGTAAATTATTTAAAACCATCATCACAAAAATTTAACGTAGAGTGAAAATTTCTTTCACCCTTCTGTTCACGGAAATCATTTATTGTTCCTTCATCTCATTTAACTGTACCATTAACTGTACCATTAACTGTACCATTAACTGTACCATTTGTACAGATACTTAACGTTAGTTGCTGTTTTCCATCTCCACCATCGTTATTGTAAAAGGCTACATAGTCATTGCTTTCATTGTGAGTTTTGATGAGGAAACCAGTATTTTCGTGTTTCCCACTGACATATTCTTTCACGAGGTCAGTTATGTTGAGCTCGAAGTAGCTGTTATCTGATAAGTCGCTAGCTCTCAGAGTAAATGTAGCGTATGGAGTGCTGCCCTGTAGTATACCATTTTTATCATACCAGTCTCCCCCAGGGTTTTTCCATGAAGTGCATCTATCCTTTCCATTCCAGCTTACATAGCTTGGGTCCCAAGCGGAAGCAGGCCTGTAAATCTCAATAACAGTATCTTCTTCGGGCCTTGAGCTTTCAGGATAGAACAGGTAAAGAGAAAGGGTAGCATTATCGATCTCTGCCGGACCTGTATATTCACTCATGTTAAACCACATTATATCCCTGTACCTGCCTCCAGTACTCATAGCTCCCACACCGATAAACTGCTTGTTCTGGATGTTTTTAGGGTGGCATTCATTTAGGCTGCCGCCCTTTGCAGCGGTAATAATTACTTCTAAAGCTGGGTTTTCAACCGGGCTTTCAGCTAATTTTTTGGTTACGTTGAGCCTGGGTCTCTGGGACTCGTTCCCTCCCTCGTTACTGTAGAATGCTATGTAATCCGCATCTTCTGTACGGGTTTTTACCAGGAACCCTGTGTTTTCGTACTTGCCGCTGGCGTACTCTTTTACGAGCTCAGTTACGTTTATCTCATAGTACCTGTTATCCGGCAGGCTGCATCCTTTCAGGGTTATAGTGGCATACGGATCGTCTCCTTGAAGAATTCCGTCTTTATCGAACCAGTCTCCTCCGGGATATGTCCAGGGCACACAATCACCCCTGCTGTTCCAGGTCACACTTTGCGGGTCCCAGGCTGCAGCTGGCCTATATATCTCTACAATCGCATCTTCCGGTCTTGCCCGTCCGTCAGGATAATACCAGTATAGGGAAAGGGTTGCACTGGTAATATTCTCTGCATCGTCGTATTTGCTCAGGTCAAAAAGGATCAGGTCTCTATATCTTCCTACTCCGGGCCTGCCTCCTATATCAATATACGCCTTTTCCTGGTAGGTAATATAAGGAGATGCTTCCCTGAGGCGGTTGTCCGCAATAATGCCTGTTGCGTTCTCCTCAGTAAACGATACGTTTTCCTCAGTCTCTGTAACAGGAGTTTCGTTAACTGTGTTCTTAATGTCGGTCACGGTCGAGGCCCCGGCATATACGCCCATGCCAGCTGCCGGAGAAGTTGACTTCAGGTGATAATCATGGTTTTTCTGATCTACAAAGAGAGGATCTACATAGATGTCGCTGTCTGAGTCAGCATTCTTGTAGGCCCCACCTGCATTGTTATATATGCAGTTATTTTGTAATATGAACTTATGAGTTTCCGGATAATAGTTTACAACTCCTTTACCTGTCCCCTCCGAGCTATACTTACGTTTTAAAGTATTTACAATGATGTTATTACGAACAATTGTTGTATAATCATCACTCATACCATTTGGCTCAAGCCCGCTGAACTGGGGGGCAGACGGATACATGTACATGATAGCAGCATTGTAATTCCCATCAAAAACGTTGTTTTCTATAAGGGTATCATAAAACCCGCTTGTTTCTATACCACACACCCAATTGTAGTTCTGATTTGTACCGCAGCCATAGAATATGTTGTGGTGTATGTGGACATTTGCTGCCTCAGTTTTTGCGTATGACTTACCATAAGCTATAAGCCAGATCCCTGGACCGTATGTATCATAAATAATGTTGTTATATACCTCTATATCATTCATCGGCTGAGCTACATCTTTTCTAGTATACTGTATCTGAATTCCAGGACCTCCTGCGTCCGACTCAAACTCAGTATAAATTATATTGTCATGTATTTTTGCGTGATTGGAATTGTAAAGGCGACAAGCGGAATTTGTTTTAGTCCTGCACGTATTGTTGTAATACTCAATGTTCTCACATTCGATTGCATAAAAGCCGTCATGCCCAAGCTTGTAAATCCTGTTATCATGGAACTTGACAGAGTTACTCTCTTTAATTTTGAGTCCGTCATTATGACTATCATGTAAATACATATTGTAAACTTCAACATCATCATAATAGAACCACATTAAAGTGTGATAACTGCTCCCGCGTGGTTTGTCAGTGTTTCCTTCATAGTTACCGTCGATTTCAAAGCCTCGAATGATTATTTTACCGGGGTTGGTTTTACTAGGGGAAGCCTGTTTTATTAGAGGGATATCCTTCCCCCATGAATTATCATCTTCGATTGTGATAACAGCATTGGAATCTCCTTCCAGGATAGTATTGCTATACATAAGAAGAGGGCTGTCAATGACGTATGTAAATGGCCCTTTAAGGTAAACAGTTGTATATGCAGAATTATCTTTGACATATTTGAGAGCCTGGTTTATCTGCACATGGTCGTCCTTCCCATCGCAGTTGAAGTCTCCGCTTCCGTCTCCAGAAACATATACAACCGGCGCACTCGGGCTGCCTAAAACAGCCGGCACGCCAAGTATAATAAGGCATGTTACCAGGAATAGGGTTCCTAGTTTCCGTTTCAGCATCGCTCTCACCGGGGTTAAAATGATCTGATTTTTGGTTATGTATCTGTAATGAAATTCATTTGTGGGTACAAGGTTGTTCCAGGAAGTCTCTGAACGAAAAACAGGTAAAAATCCTGTTTCTTTCAAAGCCAGGGCGGTCTTTCTTTTTTGTCATCAAAATTTTAAATAAGTCATTCCGTAAGTAAAGTTCTCTTCAATCAAGCGCAGGACTTTCATCTACAGTGTGTCTCCCATACACAGTGTATCTCCCATAATCTCTATCTGAGGTTGGGGGACTTTCAAACTCCAGAATTCCACTTTTACTTAATCCGAGTTCAGCACAACTCATTTAAACAAAACATCTGGGAAAAGTTGAGATTAACCTCCTTGAAATCTGTTACTCTCTTTCCTGCCGGGCTACATAAAATTCACCTATTCTTGGGGGAAATAGCAAAGAATAATAGTCTTGTGCTTAAAATATTAATTTAAGTATTTTCTATTTAAATCTTTTTCAAATACCTTTATTAAAAAATTGTATATAGATTAAAGTATTTCTTAGTACCTCCTACTAACTCAATAACCGGTTATGAAGTCAAGACATAGCAGGAGATATTTTTAGGATGTAGCGAAAAAAAATCTTAGTTGTGCATCTACCAAAACTCAGAAGAATTGAAACAGAAGTGGGAGTATATGGAGTAAAGCTTTGCTTCACTACAAAACATCAAAGAGAAACTTTTTCAGGATTGAGAAAGGTGAATTACAGATTTTTTTTGAGGCATTGCTATTGAAAAAGAGGTAACAACCACAGCCAGCAGAAAGAAATAAATTTTGATTCATGGGATAAGCCCAATAAATAACTGTTTGGATGAAAGGTTTATGGTTCCCGATCACATGTTACAACATTGAATGCCTTGAAAACGAAGAGATTTGCTGCGAACTCTGAATTAAAAAACCATCCTAATCGGTTTTTGCATTAAAAATTACTTGTCTGGTGTTGTGGGTAAATTCAGCTTACCAGACAAATAAAGTATATATAAATTACTGATAATAACAATTTCCGCCCGATATTACCAGTAATTGCCGATAATACCTGTTATGTTCAGATACTACCAACTATTTAATAATACGACATCGTTTTATATAAAGATGTTCTTTATATATGTATTTCATCAGTTCTATATAGTATTTTGTGATAAGAAAGCTGAATTAAGAATATTCTTGCAAAATTTACTCAGGAATCTGGAAGGTAAATTTATACCGATAAGAGAAAATCAAATGAAATTAAGAGGAATCCACATGTTAATTTTTTATTAGTTAATACAATTAATATGACAGTTTCTATGTAAAAAATTTGAGGATAGGGGTAGGACATGGAAACAAGAAAAGTTCAGGTCACAGGGAAGTCTACGTATATTTTGACACTCCCGAAGAAATGGGTAACGAAATCAGCTCTCGGAGCCGGTTCATCAGTTAACCTCTCGTACCAGGAGGACGGCTCTCTCGTGATTTCCCCTCTCACAATAAGAAAACCGACAGCCTCCAGAAGATTGGTGATGAAAGAAAGTGGGGATGAACTTAAAAGAAACATAATAGGTACCTACATTATGGGGAATTGCCAGTTCCTTGAGATAAGTGGAATTGGAGATCAACAGGAAATCAAGAATGAAATCAAGGAGCTCTGCAAGGTACTTATAGGGTTTGAGATTATTGAGATCGATGGTTCCAGAGTCCTGATTCAGGATATCCTTGATACGGACGAATTTACAATTGAAGCCGGGTTTAAGAGGATGTCTTCCCTTGTGTTCCTGATGTTCAATGACCTCATGGAGATACAGCGAACCAGAACCCCCGAAAATATCAGGGATATCATAGCAAGGGATGAAGACGTAGACAAAATATTCTTTTTGCTCTCAAAACTCTTCATTTCCAGGCTTAACCTCAGGAAGACATCGAAAAAAGACCGCCTCAGGCTTATTGAAGCTTTCTACTACAGGCTTGCAGCAGGCGAGCTGGAAAGAATAGGGAACCTTATAGTAAAAATTGTGCACGACCTTGAACGAGCCAGTTTTTCGGGGGAAGAAAAAGAAAAACTTTTAGAGTTCGGGCTTTTCACCCGGTTGTTTGTCCAGGACAGTGTGAATTCTCTCCGCCTTCTGGATATTGAACTTGCAAATAATTTATTACAGGAAAAGGAAAATTTTAGAGCTGAGTTGCTTGAACTGACCGGACCTGCAACCGATCCAGCGCTTGAAATTATTACCGACAGCTTTGGCAGGGTAAAAGACTATGCAAGAAATATCGCAAAACTTACAATCGATCTATCACAATTATAAGCTGATCCCCCTCTGTCTCTGTATAGCCGTGCTTACGGACTATTTACTAACTTTTCATTTTGCGGGAAGTACAGAGTTAATCCTCAAGTATGAATTCAGCCCGACTCTGCGTTTTGCTGTCGAGCACGGAATTGTCGTCCCTTACATGGGAGCAATGGTCCTTTTCTACTATGCTGCCGGGTATTTTGTGTTGAGGCTCCTGATAGACTCCGAGATTTACTTTGTGGGAGTTGCCGTAGTGCTGCTGATTAGCATAACCCACGTCCTCGGCGGGCTCTCCTGGTATGTACAGAACCCCTGGTATTCCAACAGCGTGATTTCCCTTTCCATGATCTCGGTCCTGACAACTCTCCTGGCTTTCGGATACGAAGTCCTCAAAAAAGCGAATTGAACTGAATGGAGAAAGTGCTGCATAAAAATTAAATCAAGCCCTGGGAATGGAGAAAGTGCTACATAAAACTAAATCAAGCTTGGGGGAGACAGAGTGAAAATAAAGAGGTCTATATAGCCATAATTAACCAATTATGCACTATAAAATTCATTTGTGCAAAGTTTATAGCTTCCTGAGAATATGTTTCAAGTGATGAACAAAATCCTAAGTCTGCTAGCTGCAACAATACTTGCATTATGCTCTTTCTACTCTACCTGCTGGTATGCACCCTATTCAGGTTATTCATACGTCCTGCTTCTGGTGTTTGTGGGGCTTTTCATGTACATGCTTTTAGTCTTCGTGCTGTACAGGGCTCGTTCCAACAGAGTTCAGAGAAAAGAGACTATGGAAACCGTATCTTAAGTATAGTTGCTAATTATAGTTGTGCTCTGAATTAATTCTGCATTAACTCACACTTTTGTTGAGTTTGGTCTTATGAGTTATTGTATACCAAAGGTTGCTTCAGCCCTTCCTGTTCTAATATTTGTGGCTGTTTTGCTGGCACAATCGGTCTCGGCCTACGAAACTCACGCCCCGGCTGACACAGTGAAAGATTCCGGGGCCGATGACGTAGAATGGGTGGAATTCGGAAGCGGGGAAGTTGCCTGGAAGACGACTACCGAATTCGTCCAGTACTCAGGAACCAGGCTTGAGGTTCAGGTCCTTAACGAGTCAGGGGAATATGAGACTGTCCCTTATGTCCTTAAGGTCAACGATTTTAACTTCGGGCGTACAATGGCTGATATCTCCATAGCACAGGCTGAGGAAGGAGCCAAACCGGTGCATAAGATCCTTTTTCTGGACGGAACAGGTGAATATGAAAACTGGTGCCAGATTGACCATGAGCTGAAGATCGAACTGACCGACATAACCGAAGACAGCCAGAGTACTCCTTATGCCAAATTAAAATACTATAAACGGGGAAACCCCGAGATGGAAATCGAGATCAAATCAAGCACCGAGACTTATGACGGCGTATCTGTCGGGGAGGCGGATTATTTCCCGGAAAGAAAAAAGGAAATTGTTGTCAAGGTCAAAAACAGCGGAGATGCCTGGATTGAACGCATTAAACTTGATGTGAACCTTACAAACTTCGACCTTGCGGACAGCAGGAAGAACCTTTCGGAAAGGGACATCCAGAGTAAAGGTGACCACCTCTATGCAGACCTTGGGTGGCTGGCAAAAGGCGAGGAGCGTTCAATCAACTTTACAGTGAGAGCTCCTTCCTGGGAAGAGATTAATTCTCACTTAGAAATGGAGCCCTGTAACATTACTGCAATTGCTACGGGTGATGATATTCTCGGGTATGAATATGAGGGAAATAAAACCCATTCTTTCAGTTCTCCAGATCCGGACATTAACGTCGTCCGGAAGCTCTACACATATTCTTTCACTCTAGAGGACGTCGCCCAGGTCAACGAGGAGGAATCGAAATCTGATTCCACCGAAAAAACCGTTCATTTCTCCGAAGATAAGGAAATTTTCATGAGTTCCTGGTATATAAAGGACTCCGAGGTTCGCGGGCTCAAGGGCTATTGCGTGCTCAGAGAAGCACTCTATAATCTCCAGGGCTATCCCCTGGAGAACCTGAGTTTCGTACTCCCTCCGGTACCGGAGGGCCTGCTAATTGCCGAGGCTTACAGGAACGGGAAACCTGCCAGAATTTCAGGGGATAAACCAAGCTCCATGGGCAGGGTATCTTTCCATATCCCTGAAGACACAGACTCCGTTACGCTCGTAGATATCCTCCCCGACTCCATCCCGGGCAAAGAGTCTTACAATGTATACTATATCCTAGTCCCAACCCGGCCCGGCACCTATAAGATCGAGGGTTTATCCGTCAGTGCCGAATGTTATGGGTACAACCTTTCTGAAAAATCGGAGGCAATCTCCCTTACGGTACACGGCCCCCGTATCGTTGTTACCAAATCTATGAAAACGGACGGGGAAGATAAAGTGGATGTCGCTGTCACGGTTAAGAATGACGGGGACAGGGTTGCCTCCGCCAGCCTGACCGACAGGGTCCCCATGGAAGCCGGATTAGTCCGGGACAGTGTTAGTTTATGGCGTAAGGAGACGTTGCAGGACTCTCCTCTTTCTCTGAAAGAGTATAAACTTGAAGTCGATGATGAGAACAAATCTACCTCCGTTCTGACAACTTTTCCCCTGCAGCCCGGGGAATCTTATGACCTGAAATACTCCCTCCGGCCCGAAAACCTCAGCAACATGGACCTCCCGTATGCAGAGGTGGACTTCAAGGACCGCAATAACTACAAAGGGACTGTCTTCTCCTCTTTCTTCAAGTCCGGAGCCGAGGTCACACAGGAATGGAACTACTACGAAAACAGCTGGGAAGTAACCTCCGAAAACTGGGACGCTTCAGCCGAAAACTGGGAAGAATACTGGGACCCCATAGCAAAGCGCTGGGCAAGTGAGATAGAGCCCGAACCTGTCGGGACGCTTGAAGACTACCCGGCAGAACTTCCCGAAGCTCCCAAATCAACTCTTGATAAAATCAAGGACTTCCTTACAGGGATTCTGTCCGACGGGGATGAAAATTCCGAATCTGCAGACTTCATCGAGGAAACCGAGGATATTTCCGAGCATGAACCCCTCATCATTAAAATCAGGAATTTCGTTACAGGGCTTCTACCTAGTGGAGGGAAAGACACAGGGACAGATGCTGAAGGGGAAACCCAGTAACCCTCAGGGAGCGGAACCTGGGACTGGAGCAGAAGGTATACTTTCCCATACCTTCCTTCCCTTATTTTTTCCTTTTTCAAGAAATTTATGCCGAAAAATTATATGTATGAAACCTTTCCGCGTCAGAATTTTCTATACAATTGATAAAAAAGTATATAATACCTGATACTTTTAAATACTTTTAAATTTTATAAATAGCAGAGAGTCCAGATACATATGAGTTTTGGATTCGATGAGTTTCGGATTTAATTAGTTTGTATTCAACTGATTTGTTTTTGGATCCATGTCCCTGAAGCTTCCGTAGACCTCTTATTCGGGCTCTCTACGCCTCTGGAGACGGTTAAGGAGTCATGACGTTAACAGGTGCCTGTATATGGGTCCTGCAAAATAATAGCAACAGAAAAGGTGTTGAAGCAATGTCTTTATCCCCAAAACGAAAGTTATTGAGGTTAATTCCGGTTTTCCTTCTTTTCGTTTGTATTGTGGGCTTTTCGGGTTGTATCGATAATGAACCCCAGGAGCTTCCGAAAAACTATACCAATTCTCTCGGCATGGAATTTGTACTTATCCCGGCAGGAGAGTTCCGGATGGGATCTCCTTCATATGAGGGAAAAATGTTTGATTTCGATTCCCCTGTCCACAACGTGACCATACGGGAGCCGTTTTACATGTCAAAGTATGAGGTCACCCAGAAAGAATGGACTGAGGTCATGGGCTACAACCCCTCATATTTCAAGGGCGAAGACCTGCCCGTGGACAGCGTGCTCTGGTCCGAAGCACAGCAGTTTATCCTCAAGTTAAACCTCAAAGAAGGCTCGAATACATACCGCCTCCCGACTGAAGCCGAATGGGAATACGCCTGCAGGGCAGGGACTACCACACGCTTCTCTTTCGGGGACGAAAATGAAGACCTCATCGAATACGGCTGGTCAGGCTATGATGCTAACGGGACCTCACACCCTGTAGGGCAGAAGCTCCCGAACCCCTGGGGACTCTACGACATGCACGGCAACCTCTGGGAGCTGACCCAGGACAGCTGGCACAGCAATTATGAAGGTGCTCCCTCCGACGGCAGCGCCTGGTCAGACAAAAACCAAACAGCTTTTGTGGGGAGAGGAGGCAGCTGGCTTGACGGTCCCAACCTCTGTACAAGCAGTTTCCGCGGGAGCAACTCTGTAGATGCAAAGGTTAGCTGCCTCGGTTTCCGCCTGGTAAAAAACGCATGAAAAATATCTGAAAAGATGTTTCTCTCATTTTTCAACTTCTTTTACTTGTGGAGTGGGTTGAAGGGCTATTTCATGCCTTTTTCCCGCATCCCCTCTCCACTGAATTTTAACAGAGTTTCCCGTATTTCCCCAGGAATTTCCTATATGAAACACACAAATTTTTTCCTGCCTTTAAACCCTTTTTCCCAAAGATGATCTATTCTTTTGATGTTGATTTTGCCTCTGGATTCTTGTTTTACATATCTAATTCCTTCCTATACACACCTATATAGAAATCAGTGTGTTCTATATCAAAAATGCGTTTATGTATACCCTTTGTGCAAACGTTATATAGACCCAATAAAATTATAGGACTGAGCAAAAAATTTAGCTCCCTAAGTGGGGGGTCAGCAACCTCCAGTTGTTAACTCGACACTTACGGAACCTTCAGGACTATGCAGTTGAACTGAGAACTCAATGCATTAAACCCTCAATTTACGTAAACCAAACCAGATCAATTTACCATATCTCGAAAACTCACAGGTGCTTGGTTTAGGTCTCAAGTGCATAAGTCCTAAAAATTATATCAAAAAATAGGACCCATAGGTAATAAATTATGGTATTTAAGAACGATAAAGCAGTATCTCCAGTCGTAGCAACACTCGTACTGGTTGTTGTCGCAATCATCGGCGCAGCAGCAGTCGGTGCATTACTCGGTGCATTCAGCAGCGATGTCTCGGATGAAGCAAGCGCAGGCGAAACTTCCGGTGCTTCTTCGACAGAACTTTTAATTGGTGGTTCTACCACTGTCCAGCCAGTCTCTGAGGTTCTCGCAGATGCTTACATGGAAGAACACAAGGGAATAAAAGTCAATGTTCAGGGCGGCGGTTCCGGTGCTGGAGTTTCCGGTGCAGAGAAAGGAGTGCTGGATATTGGTTCTTCCTCTAGCGCAATTGCAAAAGCAGACCACCCAGATTTACAGGTCTTTGAGATTGGTGGTAGTGCAGTGGTGCTTATTGGTAGTAACGAAGTGACCGCAATTGAAGTACCCGGCGCTGACGCGGCTGCTCAGCAGGCAAATATGAAAGCAATTTACACCGCTGCTGTTGAGGGTGTAGCTGAATATGACGATACCCTTACAGCCTCAACTGGTGCCGCATTGACAGTCTTACAGAGATCTTCTGCAAGCGGCACTGAGGAAACTTTCTCAGAATACATTGGTGACGGTAGCAAAACATTCATAGACGGTACAGAAGCACTCGGCAAAGCTTCAAATGGTGATGTGTATAGCGCGGTTAAGTCAGCTTCAACACCTACAATCGGTTTCGTAGACTACGGATTTTATAACTCCGACGACTCTACAGAGCTTCACTTAATTGGTCTTGGCTGCACACAGGCTGAAATAACCCCAACGAATATCAAAGCTGCATTAAAAGTAAAATCAACCGGAACAGGTACAGCAGACTTCCCAACCGGTCTTTGCAGAAACCTGTACTACTGTACTCTTGGAAGCCCATCTTCAACCGAGCAGAGCTTTATCAACTTCGCCATGAGCCCTGGAGCGATTGACTTCTTCCACGAAGCAGGGACATTCAGCGCATACGATTACCAGTAAATTTGTTAAACCACTGGTTTGTGTTACTGAACACAAACCATTTTTTTTCTTTTCCGAAAACTTGTTTGAGGTTTCTAATGGTTAAATTTGAGAAAAAAACAAAATATACGGAAAATAGCTTTCCCGTAAAATTTGAGAAAAAAATAAAATATACTGGAAACAAAATTCCTGATGAACTGCCTCATGCTTTTTTTCTTGGAATCGTCCTCCTGACAGCGGTCTTTATCCTGTATTTTGTTGGTTTCATATTTTACTCTGCAATTCCTGTTTTTGAAAGCCAGGGGATAATCAATTTTATTACCGGAGACTCCTGGAACAATGGAAATTTCGGGATTCGAAATTTTATTGTGGGGACTCTCATTATAACTGCAGTTACCATCATCCTTGCTGTGCCCCCCAGCATCTTTACTGCCATATTCCTCTCAGAGTTTGCATCTCCGAAAGTAGTTTCGGTTTTTCGTCCTCTTATAGAGCTGCTCGTGGGGATTCCCTCAGTGGTCTACGGGATATTCGGGCTTTATGTCCTTGCAGACATCCTGAAGCATGTAGACCCCATAATCAGCAGCATTTTTTATTTCATCCCTTTTATGAGAGATACGACCCCTGGGCAGGGCGATGGGGTCTTTTTATCCTCTGTCGTACTCTCCATAATGATATTGCCCACTATCATTACAATTTCGGAAGACTCTATCCGGGCAGTCCCTGGAGTATATAGGGAAGCCTCCTTTGCCCTAGGGGCAACGAAGTGGGAGACTATTAGGCACGTGGTACTGCCTGCAGCTTCCGGAGGCATACTTTCTGCGGTCGTGCTCGGAATAATGAGAGCTATGGGAGAAACGATGGCTGTAGTTATGCTAATTGGGAATATAAACCGAATCCCGTCCTCAATATTTGGCTACACCCTCCCCATGACTACCAAAATTGTAACAAGTGTAGGGGAGAATATAGGAAATCCAGACGTCCTGAGTGCCCTTTTCGGGATTGCAGCGGTCCTTTTTGCGCTTGAAATCCTCCTTGCAGGATTTGCAAAATTACTTGTGAGGAGGTGTAAGTATTGAACAGCACGAATTTTAGAATTCTGAAGGGCAATATCTTCATGGGGATATCCTACTTTTCAGCAGCAACCGTAGTCTTGGTCCTTTTATTCATAATCGGGATAATAGCAATCAAAGGAATTCCTTCGCTAACTCCCGAGTTTGTATTTTCTTCCGAGTCCCAAGTCTTTGGCTTTGGAGGAGCCATAGGGAATGCCATTGTAGGGACTATCCTGCTATCAACCCTTTCTCCCCTGCTTGCCATCCCTTTTGCAATAGGGACTGCAATTTACCTGAAAAGGTACGCAAAGGAAGGGTTTTTTACCAGTTCACTGAGCTTTTTGCTTGAGGTTCTTTCAGGCACTCCTTCCATTGTGCTCGGGCTTTTCGGGTTTCTTTTCCTTGCCATCCAGATGAAGTACTTTACAGGGGGATTTTCTTTAATCTCAGGGACAATAGCCCTTGCAATACTTGTCCTGCCTGTCATGGAAAAAGCAACTGAAAATGCCCTTGACAGCGTCCCGCTGGAACTTGAAGATGCAAGCTATGCCCTTGGAGCGACCAAGTGGGAGACCATCAGTAAAATTTCTCTTCCTTACGCTATCCTAGGGATTATTACAGGTATATTGCTAAGCATCGGGAGGGCTGCCGAAGAGTCCGCAGTGGTTGTGCTGACAGCCGGCTACTCTCAGTTTTTCCCGGAATGGAAAGTTGTCCCCAATGATAAGTTCATCTTCGGGGTAAAAATTTATCCTTTCCAGGACCTTGTGGCGGCTCTCCCGATAACGGTTTATCACGGGTTTGAGTTCCCGAATATGGTATCGCCTTCCGAAAGTTTCGGGGCTGCCTTCGTATTGATCCTTATAGTCATGCTGATCAATTTCACGACGCGCATGTTTCTGAGGAGGAGAAAGATTGGCTGATTTCGGGGCCGGCGCAGGAAAATTCTTCAAAAAAAAGGTGCCTGCTGCCCAGGAAGTTTCAACCTCCTCGGATGTAGCCGAGGCTGTGGACTCTTCGGAAAACGGCCTTATGAAGCCTGTTGAGCCGGAAGCTTCCGAAAAAATCATTAAGCCCGGTATCCCTTCGCAGAAGAAAAAGCCGAAGTTCAGTCTGAAAAACCTGTTTAAAAAAAAAGGGTCTAAGAAGGGCAAGTCCTCCGAGACTGAGAGTGTCGTGCTTGATACGGATGTTGGGGAGGTAGAGGTCAACCTTAAGAAGGGTGCCGGGAAGCTTTTGAATCCCGGATTCGAGGACTCAGAAGACCCTGGCTTTGATCCGGGAGAAATTTCGACCCCGAAATACGGGATCCCTCTCAGGGAAATTGATGTGACTTACGAGGTAAAGGCGCCTTTCCAGTATGCTCGGGTCTATTTTAATGGAGAGGAGCTCGTCCATGAAGGGATCGAACCCCCTATGAATAAAGGAGAAAAGGAATATCTGGACATCATCGAAAAGGCCTTTGAGAGGATGAGTTCTTCGGAAATTCTGATTGTGGATGAAAAAAAGAGGATGAAGGCGTTAGAGGACCGTTTTTTGCTGATTCTCAGGATCTACAGGCTTGACCTTACTCAGTTCCAGAAGGATAAGATGTTCTACTACCTTATGAAAAAATACATGGGGTACGGGAAAATTGACATCCTTATGAATGAGCCCTATGTGGAAGATATCACCTGCAACGGGCCCGGTACTTATGTTTATATCAACCACAGGTTCTACGGGTCCATCAAGTCCGATGTTACTTTTGAGGAAGTAGAGCTCAATAATTTTGTCATGAAGATCGCCCAGATTTCGGGAAGGCACATCTCTCTCCTCCAGCCGATCAGGGACGCAACCCTTCCTGACGGGAGCCGTGCAAACCTGACCCTTGGGCGGGAGGTCACAAAGAAAGGCTCGACTTTTACAATAAGGCGTTTTAAGTCCAACCCTATTTCCTGTGTCGACCTTATGAAGTACAAAACCTTTGACTCCCTCATGCTCGCCTACCTCTGGGTAATTATCGAACGCAAGCGTTCAATCCTTGCAGCAGGGGGGACGGCTTCGGGAAAGACCACCACCCTCAATGCGCTTGGCATTTTCATTCCCCATGAGTACAAGATAGTATCCATAGAAGATACTGCAGAACTGAACCTCATGCACCCTAACTGGACGCAGTCCGTTACCAGGATCGGATTCGGAGGAAATGAAGGAGGGGGCAAGGCTAAAGGGGACATCGAACTTTATGACCTCCTGAAAGCCGCCCTCAGGCAGCGTCCCGAATACATCTTCGTGGGTGAAGTCCGGGGAGAGGAAGCAAGTACCCTTTTCCAGGCAATCTCGGTTGGGCACCCCTGCATGGGGACAATCCACGCAGGGAGCATTCATGAACTGCTCTCAAGGGTGGAGTCCGAGCCAATGAACGTGCCCAGAAACCTTTTTGCAAGTCTGGACGTCGTGATCTTCAATGCCATGGTCAAGCACGGGGAGCACTTCATAAGAAGAGTTATGCGCATCGTAGAAATCGTGGAGCTTGACCCCGAAAAAGGCGACCTGGTAACGAACCCGGTCTTCAAGTGGAATGCTGCGGACGATACGTACGAGTTCGGCGGGAGCAGCGCGATGTTTGCGGACATCGAGGAAGAGTTCGGGATCCCTGAAGAGGAGCTTGTCGAGGAAATGTACACCCGTGCCAGAGTGCTTGAATGGCTCCACGAGAACGACATCGTAGATTACGCAAAAGTGGCCAGTGCAGTCAAGGACTATGTAAGGATGCAGAATGCACAGGAGGATAAGAAGTGAACGAGCCCGGTTTACTTTCCGACCCTTCCGAAAATGGCCCGGAAAAGGAAGCCTTCGGAGAAAAAAGTTCCGAAAGTACTGAAGATCACTCTGAAGGTATTGAAAGCACCGCTGGAAGTACCGGCGGCGTAAATGCCGGAAAAAGCAAGGGAAAAGGTCAAAAAAAGCCCTTTAAGTCCTTCGGGTTCATGAAAAAAATCAAAAAGAAAAAAGGGGTTTCCGAAGGCACGGAATCTCAGACCGGAAACACTTCAGTTGGTAAGCCTGCAGGCCATAAAGCAAAACCGAACCTTGCTGAAAGATATAAACATTTCTGCTATCGTTTCGGGATTTATTTCGACCGAAAACCAAATACTGACCTTGCAAAGTCTCTGTATCAGGCAGACATAGAGATAACTCCGGGGATGTTTATCTCCCTTGCAATCATAACCTCTCTGTTTGTCGCGGTTTTTATGTTCGTCATCTCCACTGTTTTGTTTTACGGCATGCCGAACGCTTTTGTTTACGTCTTCTCCCTTACGTTTCTCACTTTAGGGCTGAGCCTCGGAGGTTTTCCTTTTGCTCTATACAACAAGGTCTCAAACAAAAATATGAATATCCAGCATGAGATCCCTTTTGCGCTAAGCTACATGTCAGTTCTTGCAAGCGGAGGTTCCTCTCCTCTGGACGTAATCAGGCGGGTAGCTGCGGAGGACTACGGGGAAATTTCCAGAGAGCTTTCCAAAGTAATGTACAGGATTGACGCCCTCGGGGAAGACGGGAATACTGCGATGTCATACCTGATCCAGAATACTTCTTCCGAACACCTCAGGGCGGTCTGCATAGATATTTCCAATGCCATGCAGGCAGGAGGAGGGCTGCAGGCCTACCTTGAATTGAAATCAAAAGAGCTCATGGAGATGCGCCGGCAGGCCCAGAAGGCTTTTGTCGACTCGCTTTCCATCTATGGGGAAGGCTACCTCAGCGGCATAGTTATGAGTGTGGTGCTTGTGGTGCTCATGATCGTAATCTGCAGCGCCCTCGGGATCGACCTTAAGATAATGACCCCGCGCCAGTTGTTTAACTTCTTCGTCTACTTCGCACTGCCTTTCATAAATCTCATGTTTATCCTCATGCTCTGGATGAAATACTCGAGGAGTGTCGTATGAATTTGAATCTCACGGAAAAAAAACTGATTATCGAGCGTTATCTTTTCGTCACAAAGGTCAGGTTCAACATCAAAAGGGAACATGTAACCCTGGGGTTGCCTATTTTTCTCGCAATCCTCTTCCTTTCGTTTGCCCTGTTTACAGGGCACACTTTTCCTGTGGGAGAAACAGGTAGTTCTGCAAGCGGGGAAGCTGCGGAAAAACTGGATGCATACGAGCAGCTTGTAGCAGAAATGGAAGCAATGGAAGCCCAGGAAAATGGTGAGAGCACAGCAGTAGTGGAAGAAAATGTGTCGAGAGCAGGAACTTTGCCTGTGGAAGAAAAATCCAAAGCTGATATGGACCAGATGCTTATCATTGCTTTCATAATTGCAACGTTGCCCTATTCTATTGATGTCTTAATGCAAAAAAGAAAGCTTAGAAAACAGGAAGTTGCCTTCAGTGATTTCCTCTACAAACTTTCCGAGCTGATGCGGGGGGGCATAGACCCGGTCAAAGGAGTAATAGCCCTTTCCAGAGGGGAACTGGGGGCAATCAAAAAGGAAGTCCAGGACTGTGCTTCATTTCTGGTACTGGGGCACTCCCTTGAGTACTCTATGAACCGGCTGAATGAGGCAATCGGCAGCAAGCTGGTTGCGAAGTACATTAATATCATTGTCGAAGCAGCACATACAGGCGGAAATGTAGCTGACCTTGTCTTCAGAACCTCAGAGGATATGCGTGCCGTCATTTCGCTTGAAAGGGAAAAAGAAAACAACCTGAAGCAGTATGCCGTAGTTTTCTATCTCGCTCAGGGTATAATGGTCATGCTCGTATACATCCTCTCAACTTCCCTGCTGCCCCTTATCCAGGGGACAGGCATGGCAATGCTAGGAGGACAGGGAGTTTCGGACATTGACTTCAAGCAGGGTTTTTTCCACATGATCACCCTTAATGCACTTTTTGGGGGCATGATTATCGGGATGATCACCGAAGGAGATCTGAAGCAGGGCCTTAAGCATACGAACCTTTTGCTTGCAGCCAGCTATATTGCCTGCGTGATGATTATCCTGCCCGTGGCTCCTCTTGAGACTTATAATATTGCAGTCGAATCCGGCGGAGACCAGATAGTTATGTCAGGTATACCACCCAGGGAACCTGTAGTTTTTAATGTCACCGATACGGAAGGAAACCCGGCCAAGAACGTAGAGGTCAAAATGAGCATTTCCCCGGCGGGTTCGGTCAGCAGCGGGACAACAAATAACGAAGGAATAATCAGGGTTAAACCGGTCCCCTCACAAAAGGGAGGAGTCTACATAGTTAAAGCCACGGTTGGAAGGTCTTACAACTCCACGACTGTGACAGTTCAACAACTCTGATGTGCAGTGAGGGGCAAAAGATAGTTAGATAAAAGATAGTTCCGGACAAAAAAAATGACGGAGAAGATAACGCAAAACTGTGGTCAAAAACCGCGTCGCATGGACAGTTTCCAGTCCATTTCAGTTTTTGAAGTTGCTCCTTTTGTTTAAACTTAATTGTTGTAACTCAATTTTTTGTTTCTGAAAGAGCCATATAAGGCAAAAAAATCCTAACTATTTGGTAGTAAACCCTCATCGGTAGTAAACCCTTAACCGACCCTTTCCCTCGTATCCGGAGAAATAGTGCCCTCTTTTATCTTGTAGGGTATCAGCCTTTCAATAGGAGGGACCCTTTTCATTTTAGGGATGTTAATGAACCTGTTAACCTTTCCTGCCGGGTACTCGGTCCGGAACTGGATTATCCCGTCTACCATGGAACGCAGGATATGTTCTTCTCTTCCCTGAAGCACTCCCATATCCGAAGCGAGATAGAATGTGATATTGCATTTTCTGCTCGTCTTCAGAAGCAATTTCAGGTCATTGATAAGGTCGTGCAGGCTCTCTTCCATGAAAAGGAAGGAAAATGTATCAACAACGCAGATATTTACGGGTCCGGCATCACCCTGTGCTGAAAGAGAGTTACAAATCTCAACAAGGGATTCTCTGCTTTCTAAGTCCCCATGAACAGTCAGTTCTTCTATTTCCTCACCTTTCGACCCGATAAACCCTATCTCTTCAAGTATCTCCTCTGCCGAGCGTTTAGTGGAAATATACAGAACTTTCTGTCCTTTTTTCAGGTAATCGAGTACTAACCGCTGAAGAAAGATGGATTTGGTCTCTCCAAGGTCTTCTTCAACAAGCAGTAAGGAATTGTCAGGAAGTTCCCCCAATCCTAAACTTTTGAGCAACATTGTTATTTTTCCATGTATTTCTGGTTTATATTCTTTTCACATATATTCATGATAGAACCTCAGTATACTATAGAGATTATTGTGGAAAGATATATAATCTTAAAATATATCTTTTTTAAACATGTCTTTTAAGGGTAGAGGGCTTTTTCAGGACGAGAGAGCGGCAACTGTCGTGTTCGGAACGCTGCTCATCATCCTCGTGACAATTACAGTTGTATCCGCGCTTGCACTTTCGATTTCGGTGGCACAAAAAAATGCAATGGATCGGCAGAGCGCAATTGAGGCTTCAGAGAGCGAAAACCTGAAAATAGTATCCATTCAGCCCAAAGCTTCCGATTACCCTCTCTACTCTTCCTACTGGGATTCCCTTAATATTACCGTCCTTAACCTTGATATCCTCGATTCCAGGGTAAGCGCCGTCAGTATAAACGGGAACTATATGATGAACTATTTCCTCATAGACGAAAACATGGAGCCATTCCTGATAAGCGGTACCGATTATCCAATGATCTTTGATTCCAGACGCAGAGCAGAAATTCCTGCCGGGAAAGCCCGGCAGATACATATCGGCGGTATCCATACTTCCGAGAATATAACCCCAGGGTCCTCTTCACCTGTAAATGTATCTTTAAGTAACTTTCCTGATAAAGCATACTCAGACTTCAGTTACCTGGTGAAGGTTTACAATTCTACTGCTTCTTTTAATTACGGTTCCGATTTTACTGTAGACGAAAACAGTTCTATTCTCACCCTTCTTAACGATAGCTTTGTACCCGGTACAAATTATACCGTCGAATACACAACCTTCCTTAACGGTAACATGGGACCCATGCAGGTGTCAAAAAACGACCCAATAACCGTTGAAATCATATCGGACAGGATAAACGTGTATAAGAAAATGTTTGTGCCTCCCGTACCTCTTGCTGAAGTACAGTACAAAAGCGAATTGAGACCGAATGGCAGTGTTGATCAGTATCTCCTGTTCGATGCTTCAGGCTCCTATGACCCGGACTCCGACGGGTTTATAACTGGCTACGGATGGGCGATCTATAACGGTACAGGTGCAAAGGTGTATGGTTTTGATGAAGGAGATACGCCTCTGAGAGGGGTCAAGGTAAGACCTGCTCTGAACCTCCTTGACACTCCCTTCACAATTGACCTTGAAGTCACAGACGATACCGGCATGGTTTCAAAGCTCAGCGAGACTTCAGGAAACATAACTATTCCCTGAACTGCTAGTGTAAATCGGTTTCCTACAGCTTTTTACTTATTTTGGTCTGAGTTCTCAAAAAAATTCCTTCTTTTCAAGAATTAACCCAACTGGGTATTTGTTTCGTTAGAAACGATCAATTTATTTAGATGTAAATTACTTATTGTAGTACAATATATTTTAATCAAACTAACCATAGAAAAGTGATAAATAAGGATTTAGTTTGTATAGAGAGCCATATTTTATTAAAAGATATATACCTATCACTGATCTCATAATTGCTATAATACTATATAGTCAATTTGGGATGGGACTTATAAAAAATTGTATTTCATGCTGATCTTAAACTTTCAAAATACACAGTGGAATGGGTAGGTGGATGGTTAATGGTTTCTTTCGCAAAAAACAGGTACTTCGTTTTATTTGCACTGACCTGTATGGCGTTGCTGCCACTGGTACAATACGTAGGTGCGGATATTGGGAGCAATAGCACCTGGTCCAACGATTCGGTACAAAACCTGGATACAGGGGAGTTCTTCGGCACAATTCAGGCAGCAATCGACGCTTCGAGTGATGGGGCTACTATAGTTGTTTATCCCGGCACTCATGTTGAGAACGTGGACGTTTACAGGCAGTTGACAATCAGGTCGTCTTCAGGAAATCCTCTTGATACTGTTGTCCGAGCTTCTTCTTCGGGAGACCACGTTTTCTATGTGAATGCAAGTAATGTAAAAATCAGCGGTTTTACTATTAGCGGGGCAAATCAAAAATCTCCTTACGCCGGGATTTACCTCACCAGAGCGAAAAGCTGTACCGTAGAAGACAATATCATATCCGGCAACTGGTATGGAATCTACCTGGACAACTCAGCAAGTAACATCCTGAGTAATAATACGGTGAGTTCAAACTCGGACACGGGAATCTATCTGGACAACTCAGCAAGTAACGTTCTGAGTAATAATAAGGTAAGCTCAAACTCGGGCACGGGCATCTGCCTGCTGAGTTCGGTTAATAACAAACTTACAGACAATACGGTTTTTTCTAACTATCGGAACGGCATCTGGCTGAAAGACAATAGTAACACCAATATCCTTAGCGGAAACCTGGCAAGTTCGAATACCAGAGCGGGTTTCCTGTTAGACAACCAGTGCATAGGCAACAGCCTGGAGAATAACGTAGTAGATGCTAACGGGGGTCACGGGGTCTATCTCAGCGCTGCCAGCAACAGCAATAATCTCAAGAACAATACTATAAGTTCGAATACGCTTTACGGAATTTATCTGAGTTCTTCCGGGGACAACCGGGTGACTGAAGGCAACAGGATCACAAGCAACAGCCGCGGGATCTGCCTGAGCAATTCCAATTCCAACCGTATATTTAACAATTACTTCAGTAATACCGAGAACACCTATTTTGAGGGGTCGAATACAGGAAACAGCTGGAGCACAACTAAAGCCGAACAGGTAAACGTAGTCGATGGCCCGTTTGTCGGAGGCAATTTCTGGGCAAGACCCGACGGTACGGGGCTCAGCCAGGTCAGCCGCGACCTTACCGGGGATGGTTTCCTTGATGTTGAGTACAATCTCACCGGCACAGGTGCAAACGGCAATGTAGACTACCTCCCCCTTGCCCGGACAGTCATAGTCGATCCTTCGGGTGAAAAAGGATATACAAGAATTCAGGACGCTGTAAGCGCCTCATCCAGCGGCTATTCGGTTGCGGTTTATCCGGGAACTTACAGTGAAAACGTAGAGATTTCAAAGGAACTTGCCATAGCAGCCATATCAGAACTGCCCCAAAATACGGTGGTCACTGCAAGTAATCCGGAAACGCATATATTCAACGTGCGCTCAAACGGGGCGGTCATCAGGGGATTTTCTATAACAGGGGCAACTGGCACGGATTCTTCGTCCGGGATTTACCTTGACGGAGTTTCGGACTGTATCCTGGGCAACAACCTCGTATCAAAAAATTCCGTAGGAATTTGCCTGAGCAATTCCGAAGGAAACACTCTCCTGAATAACAGTATGTCTTCAAATACATACAACTTTAAGGATAGCGGCACCCTTCAGAACGAAATCGATACCGGCAATACCGTTGAAGGAAAACCCGTTTACTATCTTTGTGAAAAATCGGACGTAGAAATCGGTTCCTCTTCCAATGCCGGAACAGTATACTGTATCAATTGCAATAACATTACAGTAAAGGATCTGGTCCTGAAGGACAGTCCCAGAGGCATTTCTTTCTACAATACCGGAAATTCGAGGATACTGAATAATGTTGTCCAGAATAACTTTGACGGGATCTCCCTTGAGGCGTCTTCCGGAAACACCCTGGACGGTAATACTGTCGGTAAAAGCGCAAATAACGGCATATACCTTTCCGATTCCGACTCTAACATGGTCATCAATAACACCATTACAGAAAATAAAGTCTCGGGTATATACCTTTCCGATTCCGACTCTAACACGGTCATCAATAACACCATTACAGAAAATGAAGTCTCAGGAATCGGCTTCAGTTCTTCCGGGGACAACCTGATTTACAACAATTACTTCAACAACATCAACAATGTGGACCTGGGAACGGACAATTCCGGGAATACCTGGAGTACGACGGCAACAGCGGGAGTAAACATAATTGGCGGCCCCATGCTTGGCGGGAATTACTGGGAAACCCCGGAGGGAACCGGGTTTAGCCAGACCTGCACTGATGTTGGTGAAGACTACATCTGCAGACAGACATATACTATCAACAATAACAACATTGACTATCTTCCACTTTCCAATCCTGCAGGGGTACCCCCCCACGTTGAATTCTCGGCTAATTTTACGGGGGGACTTGCTCCTCTTCCGGTTCGCTTTACGGCGTCTTCATCGAGCATAGTCTGGCCGGTTCAGTGGAGCTGGGATTTTGGAGACGGGACTTCTGTTGAGAGCGGACAAAATAATATAAACGGCACCTATACCGGCTCTGTTGACCACATATACCGCAGTGCCGGAGAATATACCGTCAATTTAACGGTTAGCAATGGTCAAACATCTGCATACAAAACGTCCAGAATCTTTGTTGCGGAACCTTTTGTCTCTCCCCTTTCAATAGAAAAATATGTTGTAAGCCTGGACGAAGATACAAAGGAAATCGTAATCAAATCCGGGTATGAAAATGTCGAAGTAGTGGATAAAACGGTTTTGATCCGGCTTGAAGGAATAAACCTGTACATATTTTCGGAAAGCGGTTTCGAGGAGGATGAAGACGGCAACCTGAAAGGTAAATACCAGTATGCAAAACTGGAAAAAACCCTGGAATCGTCAAAACTCGGGGATAATTTAACTGCTGGCTTTTCGTTCAGTGCCAGGCTCAACGGACAGCTTTCTGCACTTTTAAATCCTGACGCCGGGATTACCTGTGGGCCTGTGCCCGGAACTCCGAACAGCAGCATAGAACAGGCTATCCAAGATTCACTTAATGCCTCGTCCCTTTCCCTGAACAGGGTTGCATACTCCCTTCTCATCGAAAAGAATGGGTTAGAAGGGATCGATATAAGTGATGTAAGTCTGGTCATGACCGGCCCTCCGGATTATGTCGATACCGATGGTGGCCCTGAAAAATTCATAATTATGAGCTGGTGCGATGGGGAAACAGAAAGGTTAACGACAGGTAGCAACACTTCTGATTCGTCCTTTGAATTTACGGGAATTTCTTCCACAGGGCTCTCTTCCGAAGGTTCTTTTGTAGCGTTGCTTATGTCCCTTGCATCGGCACCCGAAGAAGAAAGTGAGGAGGAGGACAGTTCAGGTGAAAGTTCCTCAGGCGGAAGTTCCTCAGGTAGGAGTTCTTCCGGGGGAGGTGGAGGAAGTGTTTCTCCGGAAGATCAGGATAACGTTGAGATCAAAGAGCTCAGCCAGAAATTTGTTATCAGCGGCACTCATGTAAAGTTTGCTTTTCCGAGGGGCGTGACCGTTGTTTCATCTATTGAACTTGATGCCAGGAGGTCTTTTGGCAAGGTCAGTACATTCGTTGAGATGCTCAAAGGAAAATCAACTTTAGTCACATCCCTTCCTGAAGGAAAGGTCTATAAAAACCTCAATATCTGGGTAGGCTCAGGAGGAGCTGTAACCTCTGATAATATCGGAAATGCGTCTATACAGTTTAAAATAGAGAAAGCCTGGATACGGGACAACAACATAAGTCTGTCTACTATCACTTTACACAGGTACGGTGAAGGTTCCTGGACTGCACTTCCTACAACCCAGGTTAGAGAAGATAGAGCATTTTATTATTTCAAAGCTAAAACGCCCGGATTTTCGCCTTTTTCAATCACAGGTTCTGAAAAAAAGCTCCAGTCGCCAGAAGTTGTTTCCTTTAATGAAAGGCCTAAAACCGTTATTAAGACGGTTTCCCGGGAAGAAAAGTCTGCATATGAAGTGCCTGAGACTGCAGCAGGTATTCAAGAAAATGAAAACGGAAACCCTTCCGAAAAAGGAAGAAACCTCTTTATTTTTGCGATCCCGGCTTTAATTATCGGATTGGTACTTGCTGTTCGGCCTGTCAGGAACAAAGTCACAGGTAAAGTCAGAAGTATAATTTCCGGAGAAAGAGAATCGTTTGGTTTCGGAATGGATGAAGGAGAATTCTCTGAAACAGGGGACTCGGAGGTAAACGCTCAGGGATCTACCGCAGTTTCAAAATCAGATGAATCATCCGAAATAGACAGAATTGCTGAAGAACAGAAAGCTTCAGCTAAAAAAGAGTCATACAGGGATTTTATATCTCAACTAAATAAACCGAAGCCTTAAGGTGAAGATAACTCCCCCTGATGAAAAATCCGTTAAGAATCCGAAAGACGGGACTACCGGAGAGACTAAAAAAGCTGAAGAACCTCCCTCGGGGGTTTTTCGGCATGCCCGTAAATAAGATGAGTAATATTCATAAAAACATTTTAAACGTGTTCTTCATGATTGAAATTCTCAAAATACTCTTTGCAATGGCCTTTCTGCTCTACTCGTGCTATTCCGACCTGAAAGCCCGCAGGGTCTCAAACGGGGTCTGGAAATACATGCTGGTGTCAGGTTCGGTGTTCGTAATTTATGAACTATTTACTGGTGGGACCCCCTATCTCAAAGCTCTGTTCCTTTCTGGAGTGGTAGTTTTTATTTCCGTTTATATCCTCTTCCACCTTGGGGCTTTCGGGGGCGGGGACGCAAAAGGACTTCTAGTGCTTTCCATCCTTTTCCCACTGTACCCTATCTTCCAGTTCTCGGGAGAGGCCTATCCCCTGTTAGGAAGACCTCTGATAGGGCTTTTTACCTTAACAGTCCTGGGAAATGCGCTCCTGCTGACAGCTCTTATCCCTCTCGGAATGTTCTGTTACAACCTCCTTCATTTCTCCCCTGAAATGCTGAAAAAACCCCTTTACATGCTCATCGGGTACAGGACGGAGATCTCTTCCCTGAAAAACAAAGAATATCTTGCCCTGCTCGAGAAATTTGAAGTCGACGAACATGGAAGTATCATGAAAAGGTTTGCAAGGACAGGCCTTGATTTTGATGCGAATCAAAAACCTGAACTTGAAGAATATATGAAAAAAGGGCTTATTGGAAAAGATGTCTGGGTTACCCCTGGCCTGCCTTTTATGCTCTCAATTACAGCGGGATTTATTACTGCTATTGTTTTCGGGGATTTCATATTTTATATTGTTATGTGTCTTATGCTGGGCTGAATTAAATCCTGAATCTGAATACAGAAGGCTACACTGTCTTATTTTATAAAACTAGACTGAATGTATGAAAACGTATTATATCTGGAAACGTATGAAACGTCCAATACACAGGTTTGAAAACAAATCTCGTGTCAACATATGGTAAAAACCGAAATTGATCTTATTAGCTGCAGGGGAGTAGATTCCTGCAGCCTGGAAAAACGGCCTATTCAAAAGTCGACAAGCTCTCACATCCAGACACACAACCGCATTAAACCGTTTTATTCGAAACCCAATTTAGTGCAGTTACGGATCTGACCTACACTGACCTACAAGATGTAGTAATGAACATAGTAGTATATATGTTTTTTGTGAGTATTCTATAGAGTAATGACTTTAACTAAATAGTTATTTTCCTTATGGATCTGATAAATAGGCAGCGATTCTTAAGATTCATGATTTCCTTATATATTCAAAATATTTCTTGCTCACAATTTTCAATATAGAACATTTATAACTATTCAGGTTAGCAGTGAAGGCTCAAGAGGCGATAGAAACAATTCACACATCTATAGTACCCCCGGAACCTATCACGTTATTCAGACAGTAACAAACCCTGACAGTCCTGCAGGTGGAGACACAAAAGAGATAACCATAACCATTACCGAGATACCGGCATCTAATAAGACATCTGCTGTCAATGAAACACCTGTTATTCTTGCAGCAAACTTCGAAGCTAACCTCACAGATGGCGTTGCATTGTTGTCCGTAGCTTTCACAGATTTATCAGCCGATGCAACTACCATCAACCGATGCAACTACCTATGAATGGGACTACGGAGACAATTCCGGAAAATCCACAGAACAGAACCCATCCTATGTTCTCACCAGGGCAGAGGGTTACGATGTTGTCTTAACGTTGGTGATGGCAAAGGGCATACAGCCACAAAAGACATGTTGATAACTGTCACTTCAACTTCACTTGTTGCAGACTTCGATGCCAACAAAATGAGTGGCTTTGACCCATTGAGCCAGAAGACTCATCATACGATTTTTATTTAACCTCTATTAATTGCCTTTAAACACTCACATGCTTCTCTAATTGGATAATTTCCATAGCTTCCCTCACGAATCCGTGCCGAACGAAGTAACCTCATGCTTATGAAAAAAGACAAAACACCGGTAATGCTGGTGAAGTCCCCCTTATCCTGCCATACTTAAACAGGAAATGCCAGGCAATGCTGCCAAATCCCTGACATCATTTCCCAAATGTCTGGGAAATCCAGTCTTTTATCTCATCTCTGATCCGGCGGAATACCTTGAGCTGCTCTTCCTCTGATCCCATAGCTGCAGCAGGGTCCTCAAAACTTTTGTGAATTACTTCTCTTGCTCTGGGAGCTTCAGTCGGAAGTTCCAGATTCGTGCTGCAGATAGGACAGGACACTTTAGCCCTATCGCAGACCGTGACCGCCATGTCAAAAATTGTATCCTGAAATTCTTTGGGGGTTTTAGAGTACTGACCGGAGATATCGATGCCAATTTCCTTCATGACCTGAACAGCGTGAGGATTAACAGTTGTGGCTTTGACGCCAGCACTGTAAGCCTCGTATCGATCTCCGTAAATAGCCCTCAAAAGACCTTCAGCCATCTGGGACCTGGCTGAGTTGTGGGTGCACAGAAATAGAATTTTTTTCTTTTCTTTCGATCTTTTATTTGATGTCATTAAACCACTACCGCATATGATAACAAATCAGCATTATGCCTTTTCCTGTAAGCTGTTTTTAGGTTATTCTTGAGAAGTTATACGATAAGAATTCGTGAAACCATTCGCGATCATAAGTACAGATTTACCTGTGGAATTATATCAAAATCCAAAGTTATACAGTAAGCATCAAAAAATAGGTTCTAGGCTGAAGGGGAGCTATACCTGCAGCCCAGAGAGACAGTGTGTAAGGATTTATGTTTTTGCGCTTTAGACTTATACTCACCAAGCCACTTAATTCCGAGATTCATATGTGGAGGCCACGGATCTGGCCTACACTTAACCAGTAGACGCGAACTTATATATATCTTTTGAAGGTATTCTAAATAGTACTACCCAGAACTAAAGAGTGATTTTTAGGTAAACCTGACAAAGAGTTGCCCCATAATTGGTATGTAAAACTGTGTTTAGTTGAAATTCAAAAGTAATTCATGAACATAAATACAAAGTTTGCCTGTGAAACCATATCAAAATCCAGAGTTCTACAGTAGACACCAAAAGTAGGTTTTCCAGGCCTGCGGGAGGACTTATGATTAAGGCCTAGAAAGACAGTCGGTAGATTGGTTGATATGGTTTTCACATTCAAACTTATACTCGCCAAGCCACAATTCATATCCTTAGAGATCAGAGGCTGATCTGACCTACACATACTTACTAGACATGACTTATATATCTTTTGAAGGTATTCTAAATAGTACTATTTAAAACTAAAAGGTATTATTTAACGTGAATCTGATCGCATATCTGAAATTCATATCCCAAGGTACACTTTGAGATCTCACACAGGTATGCGCTCATATATTCTTTTAACGTGTTAACCATTCGCTAATTAGTCATTACTTCCAGATTTATTTTAAAATTCTCGGCGTAAAAGATTATAGACAACGAAGAACTTTAGATATTTAAAACAACACTAAGAGTTAACCTTATATATAGCCCTTGTCTATATAGATCATACTAAAATCATTAGAGCCTCTTCAGGAGGATTATCTATTACCAAAGATAGAAGAAAAATTCAGTTTACCGGAAATTCTACCTATATAGTGTCTCTTCCCATAAAATGGGTCCGGGATATAGGGCTTAAACCTGGAGACACACTGAACCTTACATCCATGCCTAACAAAACCCTGCTGGTTTCCTCAAGTGTGCTCCCGAAAGAACGCTCTGTCCTTAAGGCATCTATAGATTATCTCCACACCGAAAGTGCAGAAAACAACCTCAGAATTATTATATCTCATTATCTTGCGGGTTATGATTCTCTCAAACTGACCACCAGCAAAGGTTTCAGTGCCTATGACCGCAAATTTATCAAAGATTCAGTGCGTCAGAAATTAATAGGCCTCGAACTTGTGGAAGAATCAAGGAATGAACTTGTCTTTTTGTGTTTACTTAATTACACTGACCTTCCCCTTGGAAGAGTAATCAAAAACATGTACGGACTTGTGCTTTCCATGCTTCTGGACTCCATGACATCTCTTCGCAACCACAATATGGAAATTGCAGAGGACGTGATCCAGAGAGACGATGATGTCGATCGCTTTTATCTGCTTGCTGTCCGCCAGCTCAAGGCTTCACTTGATGATGTAGAACTAGCCGAAAAAATAGGGATTCGAAGTTCAAAAGATTGCCTGGGATACAGGCTTATTATAAAGAGTATCGAACGCGTAGGAGATCATGCGGTCAAGATAGCTTCAAATGTCTTGAAAATGGATACCGGAATAAGCGTTGATGACCCCATCTTTAAAATGGCTGAACTCTCCCGAAAGGTTTTTGAAAGTTCAATAGACTCAATGGCAGAAGACGACCTGCAGGCTATCAATAAAATTGTTGTGGATGCCAAAAATGTTTCCCAGTTTGGAGTTTCCCTGGAGTCCCGGGGTGATGGAAGTACACTTGATATTGCACTCAGTATGATTCTGGAGAGCCTGCGCAGGGTAGCCGAATATAGCGCCGATATCGCAGAAGTTTCAATCAATATGAATGTAAAGAAGATCTGAACCTGAAAATTTTGGGTTTCAAGACTCTTTTTTATTTATATACTCGTTCGCTTCATTCATGAAACTTATTAGAAGATATCTTTTCGAGGATACAAACAAAAAGTATATGTCGCGTTTAAACTCAAAATAACGAAATATAAATAATTAATGGATTTGTGAGTTAAAAGTTCTTTTGAAGAAAAAAGTATTCAGTATGAAAAAAGAGCTTGAAGTGTAGAAGAGGATCTGAAAGCGTTTTTTGAGATACGGAATTGATTTTCAGGAAAAATTGTATCCTCTGTAAAGCTTTAACGTCATACATAGTTGCCCTGTTTTTTAAGCTCTGAGAAAAATACTGCAGCTGAGCTTGATAACACCACAACCGGATTTTAAAAAACTGTATTAAATAACCACCTTATTTTTAAAGAGTTAAAAAGATCCTAAACATATAAGAAGTCGTCAAACTGGCTGAAAGTAACCTTGAGATATTGAAAATAAGACCAGTTTCAATAAAAAAAGGCGGAGAATATTTAAGGAAGGTGGAGAGTATTCAGTTTTGAAACTGGTCCATGTAATAGAATAACGTACTTATTAAAAAACTTTTTGGATGATGAGAAGTGCATCTCTAGATAAATACATACAATGTTTAGATCTAAGGGGAGAACCGGATTCGATATAGTTTTCAGTCACAAACGGGAGAAACGAAGGGTCTGAAAATTAAATATTACAGTCAGTTTCCCCCAGTAAACCTTGACTTTTTATGCATAAATAATTTTTTTAATAGAACTATTTTTCTGAAAAAAGAAGGATTCAGTATATACTCTAATTCGCAAAAATTAAATACTGTATTGATGTTGAACTGCGCCTGGTATACAGATCTTGGAAAAAAGATTAAAAAACGAGATCCAGAATTGATTCACCCTTCATTCTTGCACCAATCTCTAAATTAACGGATACTTTTTATCCCGAACCGATAGAAGAAACCCGCAAACCTTCCACTCCCTTATCCCCCCTTACTCCATTTTCTCTCGCTTCTCTTTCCTCGTCCCTGCCTCGTTTTTCTCTTTTTCTTCCGTTCCTCATCATCAGGGATATTGATACAAAATTACAAGAACGTGTTAATTTTTAATATACTTTTATAGAAACATGTTAACATTTAAATAGTAGATCATCAATGTTAGTAATACTAACAAAAAAGTTAGGTGTCCTTCAGAAAGCTTTAACAAGTATCGATTTTCCTGCAAAGCAGGAAGATATTGTTAAGTGCGAAGGATAGTAACGTTATGGTTGACATCTGTGAAATAGCAATAATCTCCGGAAAAGGAGTATACAAACGCTGAAGATGTCGCCAGGGAATTTAAGGAGACTAACAAAAGTAAGGGGGAATATTATGGAAACTGAGAGTAAAAGCAGATTTATTACAGAACTCCCTGTGGAAACTCAGAAGATATTAAACAATATAACCTATCCCGTAAACAGGAGCGACATTATTGGGCAAGCAAGGAAGAGCGGAGCAATCCCGGACATAATGCGGGGATTTGGCATGCTTCCGGACAGGCAATACAACAGCGCTGAAGATGTTGCCGAGGAACTTCATATAATTTACATGGGGGTCCCCGCCCAAGCGTAACTAATTTTTTCATTTTTTTAGTAACCGATGACCAATTCAATCCTTTTCTATTTATTTTTTAAAAACGATCCTCTTCTATTGCTTTTTAAAAACAATCCTCTTTCTATTGCTTTTTAAAAACAATCCTCTTTCTATTGCTTTTTGAAAAGTACTCTGCGAAGTCTGGAAAAACGATATTTCTCATACCGGGAGGTCAAAAAGAAGCTCACAAACCTTCCAACTTTTGCACAATTTATTATCTTTCTCCTCTTTTCTTTTCTCTTCTCTTCCCTTCCCTTTCCTTTTCCCGACCCCTACCTCTTTTTCTTCCTTTCTTCCTTCTCTCAGAAAGTCGGTACTAAATTAACAAAAAGTGTTAATTATTAACATATTTTAAAAAGAGCATGTTAATGATTAAATAGTAAATCATCATTGATATTCATGCTAACAAAAAAGTTCGGCTCCCTTCAGAAAGCTCTAAAAAGTATCGATTTTCCCTGTAAAAAGGGAAACTTAAAGGAGACTGAACAAAAGTAAAGGGGGAATATCATGGGAACTGAGAGTAAAAGCAAATTTATTACAGAACTTCCGATGGAAACTCAGGAAATATTAAACGATATAGCCTACCCTGTAAACAGAAACGACATTATTGAGCAAGCAAGGAAGAGCGGAGCAATCCCGGACATAATGCGGGGATTTGGCATGCTTCCGGACAGACAATACAATAGCGCTGAGGACGTCGCCGAGGAACTTCATATAATTTACTTGGGGCCCCCCTCCGAAAAAGCGTAACTTATTTTTTTCATTTTTTCAGGAATGGTTAAAAAATAACTTCAAATTTTCACCTGGGAAATTACTGTAACCGAAAATCAATTAAGTACTTTTCTATTGTTTTTTTAAACACACCCTACGGAGCCTGGGAAAAAAATATTTCCCTTACCGAATCAATATTAATCTAAAAACTTCTTCCGCCCTCATCCTCTTTCGTCTACCCTCTCCCTTCTACTACTCTCTCCCTTCTACTACCCTCTCCCACTTCCTGTTTCTTGACCCCAACTTCCGTTTCTTCCTCTCCCGCATCCTCTTAACCCAGGAGTGAAACTTTTGAAGCCGTTTTCTTTGAAAGCACTCTTAATAAGGAAAAAGGTATTGTTATGCACCATTTTCAAAAAGTTCCCTAATTTCCTCAAGTTGTTCTGGAGGACTGATTACGAGCAGGATATCATCCGGATTAAGTTCCGTCTCAGCCCTCAGATCATACATAAGCCTGTGATTTCTGGAAATTGCAAGAACGGTAACTCCGTACTTTTTTCGGAGATCAAGATCACCAAGAGTTTTTCCTGCAGCTTCGGAGTGTTTTTCGACTCTTATGCTCTTGATCTCCACATCGGAAAAGTCAAGAGACGTCGCAGAGACGCTTTTCCTTTGTATTTCAGGCCCGCGCAGCATCCTATAATGATCAGCCCGAAGTTGAGTGTTCATGGTTTCAATCTCTTTAACCGGGACCATGTACTTGTTCAGGACCCTGGAGAAAAGCTCTATGGAGCACTCAAATTCATCCGAAATAACCTCATCAGCTCCGAGAGCATAAAAGCTGTCAATTGTGTCCAGGAAATGAGTCCTTGCAATAATATGAATGTCAGGATTCAGCCTTTTAGCCACTTCAATGATTTGCCAGGTACTTACAGGATTGCCTGCAGTTATTACAATTGATCTGGCATTTTTAATTCCTGCGTGTTCGAGCACGGCTTTTTGGGCGGCGTCCCCATAAATAATGTCTATTCCATTCAGTTTTTCCCGCCTGACAGTCTCCGGATTGATCTCGATTACCATATATGGGATAGAAGCTTTTTGAGCGGCAATTCCTACATTTCTTCCACTGACTCCGTAGCCTATTACAATCAGGTGGTTCTCAAGCTTTTTTTCCTGTCCTTCATCCTGCAGACTGTAGCGGTTGGTTGTCAAAATTCCGGGAAGGGAAAGTTGCTGGCTGGAAACTGCAGAATAATATCCCAGATCCGTGATAAAAGGAGTTAATACCATCGAAAGCACGGTAACGGCAAGAAACTCCTGGTAGATTGTCTCGGAAAAGATTCCGTTTTCGAAACCCACCTGCGCAGTGACCAGAGAAAATTCTCCGACCTGAGCCAGGGAAAAACCGACCAGGAGCATGGTATGCAGGGGAAAACCTATGAAAAAAGTGGTCAAAGCATTTACCGAGGTTTTCAGGACAAGAACCAGGACCGTAGCCGTAAGAATCAGGGACAGGTGCGTTGACATCTGGCCAAGGTTCAGCATCATCCCTGTGGAAATAAAAAAGATGCTCATGAACATGTCCTTGAAAGGAATAACCGTCCCGAGCGCCTGGGCAGCATACTCGGACTCGGAAATGATAAGCCCTGCCAGAAAAGCCCCGAGTGCAGGAGAAAGCCCGGCTACGGAAGTTAGCCAGGCAATAGCAAGCCCTATTACCACTATGCTCAGCAGGAAAAGCTCATTGTTGCGTGTTTTTGCCACATGGAATAAGACAAAAGGGACCACGTAACGCGCACTTACAAGCGTGAGCAGAACAAGCCCTATCCCCCTGAACAAAAGATCTAGGAGATCGCTTCCGACCACTGCCTCTCCTGCAAGCAGCGGAGCAAGGATAATTATCAAGACCGCAGCTATGTCCTGGAAGATAAGTATCCCGAGTGCGATTCTCCCGTGAGCGCTGTAAATCTCTCCCTTCTCCTGCAGTAATTTAAGGACAATAGCCGTACTGCTGAGCGCCACGATAAGCCCCATGAAAACGGCAGTTTCGGGAGAATAGCCAAGTCTCCATAAAAGGAAAGAAACAACAACAGTCGTAATAGACATCTGCAGCCCTCCTCCCAGGAGTACGATCCGTTTTATTTTCAGGAGCTCGCGCAGGGAAAATTCTATTCCTATAGTAAAGAGCAGTAAGATGACCCCAATTTCCGACATAACCTCGATATGCTCAGTCTCCTGAATCAGTCCAAGCCCATACGGCCCCGCAAGGATGCCAGCAATCAAGAAACCCACCAGCGGAGATATCTTCAACCTGAAAAAAATATAAACTACAGGAATAGAAAGGCCAAAAATAATCAGCAGGTCGGTCAGGAGATTTGATGTCATTAGATAAGTAAAAATAATAAATAGTATAAGAATTATTCCAACAGCCACTGAAAAGTGGACAATTATGGCAGGTTTTTAAAGAACAGGGCTGAATTAATAATACAGGAGATACAAAAATTGTGCTTCTGAAGTGATCCACTTCTACTTTGTTTTGGTTATTTAATTTGTGAATTAATCTAAAAGGCCTTTCAGCAACTATACACATTCTCCTCTTTTTATCCCCTTTCCTTTCTCCCCGACCCCTACCTCTTTTTCTTTCATTTCCTCCATTCCGGGAACCCGGATATAAGTTTTTAAAACCTGAGACATGAAGAGGGCGTCGGTCAAAAAACGAAAAATATCTTTAGTGACTTAAATTTTTTTCCTTCCTAAAGCCCAAATTATGAAAATTGAGTTGATTAGACAACTAAGGAGTCTTTTATATTCTTTCACAAAGTACACTTTTTGACCAGAATTGTGTGCATAGTAATTCCTAAGTATCGTAGAAATCGACAGATTTATCAAAATAAAATCATCTTGTCCGGAAGAATTTAACTTGTTTAACTGCTCATTAATTCTGGATTCCACGTTTTTGTCATTAATACCCCCTAATTTAGAATCATAATATTTACCCCACCAAACTTCTTCGCCACATATTGTTTTAAGAATGTTTTTTAAGCTGGATTGATTCTCAATCCCAGAATTATTGCTACTTAAACTAATCATCTTGGTAATTTCTTCAACAAATATACCTAGATTCCTAAGAAGAAAAATAATGTTTCTTCTTGACTTATAGGTATATTTGAAATACTCTTCATTAGCATCTACTACAAAAATTAAAAAGTGAGACAAACCATTATTTTCTAAAAATAATATAAAATTATCAAGATCATTGTTATTCAATTCATAATCTGTGAGAACATTTTCATTGTATTTTTTTAACCTAATATCAAGATGATACATCGCTTTTTCTTTAATTTCTTTGCTTTCATAAGGAAAAATCGCTTCTAACACGTTCTTAGGTTCTTTTGTGTAGATATAAATACCAAAACGGGTAATGTTATCGATTTTTAAAGCTATATCTTGCCATGATTCTCCATTTACATAAGAGATTAATTCGACAGTATGCCAGATATCAGATTTTACAAGCTTTTGAAGCCTATTTTTTTCTTTACTTCCATACTCAAAATAAAGATTACAAAGTTTATTTAAAAATTTATACAGTTCATCTATTGAAATATCATTTTTATCCAGAATATGTCTTGACATTTCAGTAATCTTCTCATTAAAAGTATTTACTTCATCTTCTGTGAGATACTCGGCTGATTGCCTATACACTATTCTCTTGATCCTATAATAGGATTCAATGAAGTCACAAAGAAAACGACGATGACATTCAAAAGCCGACATTTTTACTATGTTTTCTCTTTTCGATTTATACCGTTCTACGTTTTCACTGCCTGATGTCAAGTAGTATTTATTCGTCTCTGTATCTAATTTTATTTGAAGAAACCTTTTTCTAAACTCATTGATGGAATCAATATCATATATCTGCCAGTAAGAATAGAAGTTTTCAGCTTTCGATGTCTTCCAAGATTTCCCATCAGCGTCAATGTAGTTTACTTCATAGTTTTCCCACTCATCAATCTCATTTGGGTTTATCAAATATTTTTGCCACTCTTCATTGACTTTATCAAAAGGATGAGTTATTGTATCCCCAATATTATTTCGAAATTTAAAATATTCATCCTCTAGTTTTATCAAGGGTAGATGCTCGACATTTATACGCTTTATAACGCTCTGATCACCTTCTCCCTGTTGCTGGAGTATGGCATATTCCTCAGGTACAATTTTCCTCTTTATCGGATAGATTAACTTTTCTTTTTCAAAATAATCTAATTGATAATCTGGTATTTTAACGAGATTATCTTTACAAAAATCAAGGAATGATTTTTGTTCCATATACTTACAATCTGAATAATTGGGGTAACTTTCTCTTGACATATTTTCCCATATACAATTAATTAACTTGTAGATAACATCTAACTAGATTATTTTGTTCATTGAGTTTGCATCACTATTTAAATTAAAAAGTTAGGTTAGAAATTAGAATTCGAATTAATATAGGACTTACGCGGTTGAACCGAGAAATCAATGGCATTAAACCTTCAACGGTATAAAACAATAACCAAGTCACAACGCCGAATGTGCTTGATTTTGTACTCAAGTGCGTAAGTCCTATTAATAGTTATTATGCAGGATAAATAAATTTAGAAATAAATAAGTTGATCAAAAATGACCTTCCGGAGTATATTCTTCACGTCTCCTATCCCCTTTTCCGATCCTTAGGAAATAGTTCTAATCTCCGTAAATAAGAATCTTTAAGGCTTCGTCCTATTGGCATTTAATTTTTTTGAGACCTTATCTATTGTTTGAATTTCGTTTTTCGAAAGGAAAACAGGTTCAATTTCGCTCTTTCCTCAGCGCATCAGCATCACATTTTCAATGCCTATATTTTTTAGCTGAGCCACATAGAATTCGACAGTGTGAACTCTACTGGAAAACACTTTTTCTTTATTTTTTTTAGATCCTAGCTCAATCTCATTTAGATCTCACAATCTTTTATTTCCAAGATTCCTTCTTTTTCGTACAGCATCTTGCTTTCCAATTCTCTCTATTGCTCTCTCTAATTCCCTTACCTTTTCAGCGTCCTGCATCCATAGACTGTTATTATCTATCTTTGCGGTAAGAAATATCAAACCCCATATTATCACAATAACTCCAAAAATAATGAGGTAAATGCTCGAGTCATTTACATTTATAACTTTCAGTGAATGAAGTATCAACAATATTGCAGAGAAAAACAATAGAGAAGTTCTGTATAAAAAAACCTGATATCTTTTTTCCCTCGATTTTGTTACCTGTGTAAATACTACCTTTTAATTCGCCGGTTCCAAACGGAAATAACTATCTGATCCCGGAAACCGTGCAGGAATCTTCGAATAGGTGTAAGAATTGCCCAGATATTAAACCTAAAAACAAGAAACCTATAAGAGTAGCATTTATTCCATGGTAAATGAAATAGCCAACTGTTGTCGTCAACAAAGTGAGTACAAAGGAGCTTATTAAAATTCCAATAGGAGAATGCATTACGCCTCTATGCTGTTCCTCTACAACGTATTCAAGATTCATTTTTTCTTTTAAATTGAAGAAACTGAAAGAAAAAACTATCAGCTTATGAAGAGGAACCATGATATCATAAACGATTTTGAAATCATAGTGTAATTTGGGCTTTCCGCCACTGTCTGCATCAGGTGTCAACGAGCCTATGATCGCAGCCACAAGTACACAGAAAGCGTATACCGGTTGCGAGTTATCTGAAAATATCAGTGGAATCGTAAATGGAAATACTGTTCCAAGTGTTATGGAAACATGATCTTTACCCAATATATAAAAAAACATAAGTCTGAATCTATATTAATTTATTTTATAAGATGTTCGGAAAAATCTCAAATGAATATTCTGAGATAGAAAAATCCCCCATTGAATTCAGAATGGACTTCTCACCCTCCGTCAGGCGAAGTTTTAAACATACTCACGACTCATATTTATCGCAGCCTGCATATCTGAGAAAGCTCTTTTCCGGGCAGTACTTTATGACCAGGCAGCCTGCTCACTCAGTTTTTCAGGGGAAGGGCGAGAAAAATAAGTTTATGAAAGGGGATTAAATATGACGTCAAAACTGATGGACTACTTTAACAAGCAACCGAGGATTGGGGTTCTCAGCACAGCGAGTAAAGACGGAAAGGTAGATTCGGCTGTTTTCGGATCACCTCAAATGACCGATGAAAAGACCGTTGTAGTTGCAACAGGTAATAACCGCACGTTTGCAAACCTTCAGGAAAACCCTTACGCAATGTTCCTGATAATGGAGCCGGGAGCAGATATTATGAGCTGGAAAGGGATCAGGGTTTATATGAAGTTGAAAGAATCTGCAACGTCGGGCGAGATGCTTGACATGATCAGAAACGAGATCGCAAAAATGGCCGGGGAGGAGGCAGGAAAGATGATATACGCAACTGCCACCTTCGAGATTATTGAGCTGAGACCTCTCGTTGATATGGGACAGGGCTGGGAGAAATCGATCTGAGTTTTCAAAAGTCATAGAGATAGAAATAACAAATCAAAATCAAAGTTGTTGTGGCGCACCCGGCTGTAAGTAACGGGTATCGCGCCACTGCTCCGGTTATAGCGGCTATTAAAAATCAAAGATTTTTATATCCGATACTTTTCTTTTTTCCAATCACTATCTTCTCCAAATATACAAGTTCAACTTTGCTGCCCAGCGGCTCCCGTCTGAACTCCTTATACCCCAATTTATGATAGAGGTGAAGATTTCTGATACTATTCGATCCGGTGAAGAGTTCAAATCGGGCTACATCCCGGTGCATAAGTTCAACCTCTGTCACCAAACGAGTGCCTATCCCCAGGTTCTGCCATTCAGGGTGCACAATCAGCCTGCCTATATGGCAAGTGTTATCCATTACACGAGTTCGTACGGATCCTATAATTGAACTTTCGCTGACGGCTTTAAGGAACTTATGGGTAGCGAATTCGTCCCGGATCTCTTCGACGGTCTGCAGCAAAGGAGGTATGGTCCAGTCATTGTAAATCCGAGCCTCGCTCTGGTATGCCAGTTTCTGAAGGGCCAGGATTTGAATTGCGTCTTCGAAAACTGCCTGGGAAATTTCAATTTGTTCCGCCATATTTCTAATCCTCCTATTCCAATCCTCTTATTCTTCCCTCTATTTTTGAGACTTTTTATTATTTTCTGGTTTTTCGTTTTCCCTCTATATCGTGCAAAACAATAAAATTTTAATTATATTGATATATTTTTTCTATTTATGGGAAAAGGAAACATTGCAATAGATAAATCAATGATAAAAACAATAGTTGACGGCAAAATAATAATTCCTTTGCCAAAAGTTTTGGTTGAAAATCGATACTATCCTATGTTCTCTATATTCTCCCCTACTCAGTGTGATAGTTGTGGAAGTAAATTACATGTTAACTCTCATCACACTCGTTTTATTATATCACGTTACGGCACTATATCTCTCAATGTTACATACTGGCTTTGTCCCACTTGTAAGAAACATTATCATGATCAGGTTATTGGTGTTCAGGGTTCTGCAAATTACAGTTCTGAATATTATGATACACAAATAAATGTCAGATACGATGGACGATGCAGTCTGCACAATTCTCGGCGAATTGGGGAAACATATACAGAAGGAGTAATAAATGTCTGTGGAAGAGCTCCTTGTCCCACTTCATTGTGGTTATATGAACAGAAACTAGCAAAACTTTCAAAGCAAGAACTTTTGAACCAAGGAGTTAGCTTTGAAGAAACATTGTATGTTGATGGGAATTGGATCAAGAATGGATGGAAAAAAAAGCTTGAAGAATTTATTGGAACGAAACTCACAAAGAAAGAATGGAAAAAAATGCGATATAAATCTGTTTACGTTGTTGCTACCAAAGAGAAGGTCATTTTAGATTTTGAAGTAACTGAGAGGTTACCAACAATTGAGGCTCTGATGCCTCTTTTTATACGAATAAAGAACCGATTTCCTGAAGATAAAATCAAAAAGATTGTTTCTGATGAGGATAAAGCGATCATTGGAGCCGTAAAAATGGTCTTTCCTGAAGTGACTCATTCTTTTTGTGTGTTTCATCAATTAAAAAACGTTAGTAAGAGGTATTATGAGGAATTCAGTTCTATTGAAGAGATTCCAGATAACGATAAGATTACCTACAATGAGATATCTCAATTGATACTTTCTGATACGGTTATCAGTGCTGTTGCGCATATTCAGAAGATACGAGAATTTAACTCTGATCTTGAACTTTCTGAAGCGTCTCATAAAGCGATTTCTTATGCCGAAGAGATTTTCAGCAAGAATGTGAGCTTCTTGAAAAAAGGTTTTACACCTGAGACAGATAATACAATGGAACAAATATTTTCTTTGATATGTGATATCGTAGACAAAGCAAGGTCATTCAAAACCGATAATGGACTAACTAATTTTTGTTACAATCTATTTACTTTTTTCAACAAACGGTGTTTCAGCACTGGAAAATGGAAAGGTTTCTCACCTTTAATGAGAGCAAGATTCCAATATGGATAATGCTAGAATTGGAGAATAATTAGTTCTTAAACTTGATGGCTTATAGCTGTAGCTGTCGGAAATTCCCACAAAAATAGTTCCACAATTTGGAAAATTTTGGTGAATGCTTGTGTAAATGAATCAACATTTTTAAATGAGTGAATTGATTTGCTCAAATTGGGATGAAATTTTGTGGTTGTCTTGAAATTGAAGAAAAACCAGAAAAAATTAAAAAGACTCCTATTTTTATCCACCTGATTTATAAAGTTAACAAAACTTAGTGCCAGATTTCGAAATTCTGCATGTTTTAGGAACCGCACGATGGCAAAAGATGTAGTGTAGCTGCATATTACTTTTTGTCCTGATGGAAATACCGAGGTTCCTGGGACTGCAAAGAAGTTCAAGCATATTATGAGCCAATGCAAGTATTGGCTTAGTAAACTTTATTTCGTGTTACTTCGGATTTTTATAAATATACTGGATATGATTGCAGTCGAATACTTATAAATATAGTTTCTGGCCAGACCATCGAACTATCAACGGTCAAGGGATAATTCTAGATTCAAAACAGGTATGAAGAACGAATAGTTAAAGGATATGGTCAGAAAACTTATAAGGAGTTATATAAGAGGAATTTATGGAGTTCAGAAGTGCTTTCCAGGTACCGCCCGAACTCCACAAAACACGCCTTGAAGGCATGAGTTACGTTAGCTTTGTCTGTATGTGACTTTTGCAGGAGCTACTAATGAAATTGACAATGGAAGACCTTTCAAGAGTGGAGTTGAGGATCATGCTCGAATGTGTCGTGGATACAAAATAAGTGGTTCGGATGAATATTTGCGTATAGGTGATCCTAACCCTGTGTATTTCCGTATACCATATTGGGGAGCATATGGTTCTGAAATTAATCGTATATATGTGAGGAATTAAAACTCCCCATTTTTTACGGTGATTGACCTGAATAAAATTAGCAAAGTAGTAGTTGTTTTTATTGTTCTTCTAACTTTCTTAGTACTGATGATGCAATCTCAAGAAGTTAAAGTAGCTGGTTTACTTATTCAATTTGAAAATGAAACTACTGAGCCGGAAGTTACAGCCATTCTTGAAAATTACGATATACCTGTGAATTATACCATAGACTATAATTCTAATATTGGACGAGGAGTGTACTACGTAAAAGTAGATGAAGATAAGATAAATGAATTGAGGAAAAATGAAAATCTGATTTCTGAAATTGAACTCAAAAAAGGGAATTATAACATAATTATATTATCTGAAGAATTTGTTCCGGATGAAAATTTTCTTACAATACTGGAAAAAAATAATCTACAGTTAAAAAAGGTAGTCGTGTGTTATATCCATTTTGGAGATGGACCAGCGGACTGGGTTGTGGGAAAGAATTGTATTCTGGAGAGGGATGCAATCAGGATAAAAAATGAGCTCGAAACAAATGAGAAAGTTTTGATTGTAGGCCTGGATGATATTGAAGGGTAATATTCTAAGCTTCAGGTCATTGGGAAGCTTGGCTTGCCAATATGGAAGTGGAAGTTCAAAAAAAAGTTACGGTGGATTGGATAACCAAAAGTCGTTGGAAAAGTATATGCATTTAGATTCCGGTTCGAAATAAAAACAATTGAAGTCGCTGCTTCAAAAATCAACCGTGCATAAGTGGAATTTATGCTCCCCTCATTTTTAAAGTACTGGTATGAATAGAATCCATGAGGAATCGATGATGTCGTTACATGTCGTTACTTTTTCATAAGTTCATAAGTTGGGGTTTAAAATGGAAGAAATAACATGTAATAAAAAATATCAAGAGCACACTCTCATAAAAGTTTTGGGAATCATTTCACTTACGATTTTAACATTCGCTGGTGTAGCAGGTGCGGCTCCGTTTGCATATGTGACAAATATAGGAGATTATGATCAGAGAGGTCCTAATGTCGCTGTAATTGACACAGCAACTAACAATGTTACAGTCAGAGTGCCTCTCGGCGGAGGATGGCCTGTAGGAGTTGCAGTCAACCCTGCAGGAACAAAGATATATGTGGTGGACTCGCCTTCCGACTCCACTGTCTATGTAATTGACACAGCCACAAATAAGGTTAGTGCCAAAGTGAATTTAGGAAGTAGTTATCCTGCAAGAATTACATTTAACCCTGCAGGAACAAGAGTTTATGTAACGAAACAGCACGACTACCCTGACATCTTTGTAATTAATCCAGCGACAAACACTTTAATGGCACCGATTATTGTGGGGCCGAGTACTTATAGTATTGCATTTACCCCGGATGGAAAAAAAATCTATGCTGCAAATTGTAACAACAACACTATCTATGTAATTGATGCGACTACAAACAAAGTTACAGCCAATATATCTGTAGGAGACAGTCCTTATGAACTTGTAGTCACACCGGACGGAAAAAAGGTATATGTGGCAAACGCTGAAAGCGATAATGTCTCAGTGATTGACACAGCCACAGACACTGTTACGGCTACGGTGAATGCAGGAGTCTACCCTACTAATGTTGTAATTGTACCTCTTACAGATTCTGATATGACTGCCCAAAGCACAGGGACAAACTCCAACGTAACTGAAGACATAGGGGTTGAAGAAACTAACTTATCATCTGAAGAAATAAACGCTGTCGAATTAAATAATTACAGCGATGAAAAGAATTCAGAATCTGATAATGATAATGGCTCAAATGAAAATGATTCAAGCAAAAATAACTCTACTCCAGGTTTTGGATTATTAGTAAGCCTGACCTGCATTTATGGAGGTTGGAAGTTCAGGAAGAAGTAATACAGGATTTGAGTTATCGGACCGCTTGCATCAATCATCCATTGTCTGTTTGATATGGTTCACATATAATTGAACGCAGTGGCGCTAATGGAGAAATCGCACGTATATATGTGAAGCCTTGAAATTCCTCAGAGGAGTTTGACAAAACTCGGTTTTAACTGTTGATTATAGTTTTTACATATAGCCAGCTAAAAATTGGGTTTATCTAGATCCTCATTGTAAATTTTTCAAAATCACAAAAGATACTCGTTACTATATCCACGTAATCAAAACGATGAATAACTAAAACACATCATCACTTGCGGTGTGGTAGAAATGAGTAATGTTAGAAAGGAAATTGTTGCCTTTATTGTTTTGCTGAGTCTCTTACTCTTATGGACACTATTTACACAAGCTCCAATTAATACATCTACTCCAGTTAATACATCTACTCCAGTTAATACATCTACTCCAGTTAATACATCTACTCCAGTTAATACATCTACACCAGTTAGTACATCTACTATAGATCCTGAATCTCAAGTAGCTGGTATGGCTATTCAATTTAAAAATGGAACTTCTGAGTCTGAAGTAAAATCTACTCTTCAAAACTATAACATGACTCAGAACTATAGAATAACATTTGACGCTAATCATTATCCGGAATATTACATAATGGTGAACAAAGAAAATATAACAGATGTAAAAGGTAAACTTGAAAAAGAGAAAACTTGGACTGAACCTATTCCAGCTATCGAAAAAGGAAATTATTACATAATTACAATATCTGAACGAGTTATTCATAATAAAAATTTTATTATGATGTTAAGTAAATATAATCTTCAATTGGAAAAGTTTGTTTGGTGTGATATCCGTTTTCTTTATAGTGATGGACCTCTGACGTACTGGATTTCGAAAGAAGATGCAATAAGGTTAAAGAATGAACTTGAACAAAATGAAAATATTTTTACTATACGATTTGATTACCTTTATCCTCCATATGACCCCACGACCTAAGAGGCTGCCTGAAAATTAGATTTAACTGTTTCACCTGAAATTGTTTTGTCTTGTAACTCGTTTGTTTTTATCCTGAAATTGACTAAACTAATGAAGATTTTAGAAAAATATCCTACGTCCAAATTTTTTGATAATGGCACTGGCATGAAAACAAACACTGCTTGGTGAAAAAGATGAAAAGTAAAACTATCTCAACAATACATATTGACACCTTTTCTATTCCATTCCCATTTGTGGCAATGTCTAATAAAGTATGCAGAGGATATACCCTCATAAGAGCTTTTGGAATAACTGCACTTGCGATTTTAATACTGGTGGGCATAGCAGGTGCAGCTCCATTTGCATATGTGACAAATATAGGAGATTATGATCAGAGAGGTCCTAATGTCGCTGTAATTGACACAGCAACTAACAATGTTACAGCCAGAGTGCCTCTCGGCGGAGGATGGCCTGTAGGAGTTGCAGTCAACCCTGCAGGAACAAAGATATATGTGGTGGACTCGCCTTCCGACTCCACTGTATATGTAATTGACACAGCCACAAATAAGGTTAGTGCCAAAGTAAATTTAGGAAGTAGTTATCCTGCAAGAATTACATTTAACCCTGCAGGAACAAGAGTTTATGTAACGAAACAGCATGACTACACTGACATCTTTGTAATTAATCCAGCGACAAACACTTTAATGGCACCGATTATTGTGGGGCCGAGTACTTATGGTATTGCATTTACCCCGGATGGAAAAAAAATCTATGCTGCAAATTGTAACAACAACACTATCTATGTAATTGATGCAGCTACAAATAAAGTTACAGCCAATATATCTGTAGGAGACTCCCCTTGTGGAATTGCAGTCACACCGGACGGAAAAAAGGTATACGTACTCAACTATGACAGCAACACTGTCTCTGTAATTAACACAGCCACGGATAATGTAATAGCCACTGTGCCTGTAGGAAACTCGCCCAATCTTGTTGCAGTAACTTCTAATGGAAATAAAGTATATGTAGCTAACAATAACACTGTTTCCGTAATTGACACAGCTACGAATAATGTAATAGCCACTATACCTGTAGGAACTTCTTCTCGTAAAATTGTAATCAACCCAGATGGAAATAGGGTATATTTAGTGAACTTTGGTAGCAATAGCGTCTCTGTAATTGACACGGCCACAGATAATGTAATAGCCAACGTGCCTGTTGGAGAACAACCTATGGGAATTGCAGTCACACCAGATGGAAAAAGAGTATACGTGACAAACTCCAGAAGCAGCAATGTCTCAGTGATTGACACAGCCACAGATACTGTTGCGGCTACGGTAAATGCAGGAATTCTTCCTACTGGAGTTGTAATAGTACCTCTTACAGATTCTGATATGACTTCCCAAAGCACAGGGGCAATCTCCAGTTCAACTGAAGACAGAGGGATTGAAGTAACTAATATTTCTTCATCTGAAGAAATAAACGCTGTCGAATTAAATAATTACAGCGATGAAAATAATCCAGAATCTGATAATGATAATGGCTCAAATGCAAATGATTCGAGCAAAAATAACTCTACTCCAGGCTTCGGGTTATTGGAAAGCCTAGCCGGCCTGTATGTAGGGTGGAAACTTGGGAAAAGGTAATTACCCGCCGTATTCTATTTTTTGATTATTGCAGCAATGATTGTATTGCAGCACGGGATGATAGCGGTCGTACTAATAGCAGTTCGGGCGCATATGGAGCATTAACTCCACGCCGGCTCTCTGGAGACTGTCGAATTTAGTTTTGGTAACCTGGAGAAAGGTATTTTGTTAAGGTGGAGCTGAGAAAAGCCCATTCCGCAGGTAAGGGTGTGAGCGATATTTTGTCATAATTTGTCTAAAATACAGGTTACCTAATGCATAACTAAATATGCCAAAAATTAGAAGGATTACAATATATAAAGACTCTTATAAGATACAAACACTGATTCTATATAGTAAAACTGTGAGATTTAACCAAAAATCAGTATATGAGAATATTCAGTGGAATTAGGAAGTTTATAGAGAAGTACTTGAATATATAATGAGATAATATACATATTTATATAATTTCTGGCCAAATCATCAAACTGTCAAGGTCAAGGAACTATTACAGGCAATTACAGACTCAAAATCAGTTCGAAAATCGAATTGTTTGAGAATTTACACAGAAAACTTATAAGGAGTTAGATAAAAGGGATTTATGGAGTTCAGAAGTGCTTTCCAGGTACCGCCCGAACTCCACAAAACACGCCCTAAAGGCATGAGTTATGTTAGCTTTGTCTGTATTTAAGGTTTAGCTTGTCTGATTCTGCCTCCTGGGTATAAGATACACAGGAGATAAAATAATGAACCGTAATAAAATTGGAGTAAGTATACTTGTTTTAGCAACACTGCTGATTGGTATGGTGTTAATGCCGGCAGTAAGTGCACAGGAAGAAAAAAATTATTCTGTAACTGTTGAGGAAGCTTTTAAGCATGCCAATGCAAACATGATAAGTTTCATAGCAGCCGATGCACCAGGCTTTGAAAACTGGACCGGTGCATCTGTTGATCCCAAACCGGTTGAGCTTTATGACATAAATGGTCAGAAATTATTTTATCAATTCTCAGTATACAAAGAAAAAAAATTGATAGGTACAATTGACATTTATGCCAATAAAACGCTGGGAAACTCATTCAACGACATTACATTTGATCCTGAAACTTATAAAGTGGCTGAAGCCATGAAGAAGTCAAAAGAAATCGCTAAAAATGAATACCCAGATGGGGAAATCAAATCAACTAAAATGGTTGTATACAGCTATCCAAGTATCGGGGCAATGACCGTTATAAAAGATAAAGTCACTGGAGTTAAACACCGGATATTTGTAGATGCATATACTCTTAAAGAGGTAGAAGATAAACCTGCAACTGAAACCGAGCCTGGAGTTTGGTCAATGTATGAGATGAAATTGGAGAATGGAGTGGAAGAGAATTTAAAAGAGTGGGAGAAAAGTGATCAATTCACAAAATCTATAGAACAAGCTGCGGCTAATAAAGGAGTTAATATTAATGCGGCAGTCACGGAAGAAAATATTGAAAAACTCAGTGGCGATGCAACGATAACGCCAAAAAGCACAAGTGTAACACTTGGTGTTCCCCTTCGTGGACAAGAAGACCCATATTGGTGTGGTCCAGCATGTATTCAAATGATTTCCTTGTACTATGGATATCCAACTCCGACACAAAACTCTATTTATTACTATTTCCCTTTCGATCCTGACGAAGAACCCAGTTCTGGACTCGCAGCTAATGACGTGATAATATGGGCTGAAGATAAATGGGGAAAAACGGGAACTTACACTAATACTTGTACTACTACTGGCGTTACTACAGAAATAAACAATAACAGACCATTTTACAGTTTGACTATAGATCATTTTAGAGTTTGCCAAGGATACCTAATTCAAAACGGATATTACTATATGTATATTAATGATCCAATGCCTGTTGGATCGAATGGTACACCAAAAATAGAACGAATTGGCAGCGGGACAGAAAGAAAACGTGTATACATACACTAAATTCCTCAGAGAATTTCGATAAACATTTGGTTTCCAACGGTTGTAGATGTAAATCTGAGATGTGATTAATCAAAAAATAGAGTTTATCGAAATTCTCACTATTTTAATCTATTTATTAAGTCAAGATGCAAAACCCAATTAGACAATAAAAATATACTTTTATCAGAAATTGTTTCTTTTTGTAATTCGTTTGTTTTTATCCTGAAATTGACTAAACTAATGAAGATTTTAGAAAAATATCCTACGTCCAAATTTTTTGATAATGGCACTGGCATGAAAACAAACACTGCTTGGTGAGAAAGATGAAAAGTAAAACTATCTCAACAATACATATTGACACCTTTTCGAAGATTTTAGAAAAATATCCTACGTCCAAATTTTTTGATAATGGCACTGGCATGAAAACAAACACTGCTTGGTGAAAAAGATGAAAAGTAAAACTATCTCAACAATACATATTGACACCTTTTCTATTCCATTTCCATTTGTGGCAATGTCTAATAAAGCATGCAGAGGATATACCCTCATAAGAGCTTTTGGAATAACTTCACTTGCGATTTTAATATTGGCTGGTTTAGCAGGTGCAGCTCCGTTTGCATATGTGACGAGTCCGGGAATCGATACAGGAACCGTTTTTGTAATTGACACTGCAACTGATAATCTTACAGATGTGGTGCCTGTAGGAGGCTGGCCTAGAGATGTTGTAGTCAACCCGGTAGGAACAAAGGTATATGTGGCAACCCCAAGTCCGGTCAGCACAACTGTCTCTGTAATTGACACCGCAACAAATACAGTTAGTTCCAGGGTGGATGCAGGAAGTTATCCTATGGGAGTTGCAGTTAACCCTGCAGGAACAAAGGTTTATGTGACAGATCGTGACAGCACCAATATCTCTATAATTAACACAGCAACAAACACTTTAATGGAACCGATTAATGTGGGGCTGATTACCCGTAATGTTGCATTTACACCGGATGGGGAAAAAATCTATGTCACTAACAGTTTCAACAATACTACTTCTGTAATTGATGCGATTACAAACAAAATTACAGCCACTATACCTGTAGGAGACAGTCCTTATGAAGTTGCAGTTAGTCCTAATGGAAATAAGGTGTACGTGACTAATTCAGGTAGCAACACTGTTTCTGTAATCGACACAGCTATAGACAATGTCACAGCCACCGTGCACGTAGGAGATAGCCCCAGTGATATTGCAATCAGTCCTTATGGAAAAAAGGTATATGTAGCGAATTCTCACAGCAACAATGTTTCTGTAATTGATACAACAACTAACAATGTTACAGCCACTGTGCCTGTAGGAAAACAGCCAATGGGAATTGCAATCACACCAGATGGAAAAAAGGCATATGTGGCAAATGCTGAAAGTGGTAATGTCTCAGTGATTGACACGGCAACAAACAAAGTTACAGCGACTGTGAATGCAGGAAAATATACTATAAACTATCCTACTAAAGTTGCCATTGGGCCTCTTACAAATTCTGATATGACTGATCAAAGTATAAGGGCAACCCCCAGTTCAACTGAAGATATGGGAGTTGAAGAAACTAATTTATCATCCTCTGAAAAAATAAACGATATCAAACTCAATAACTCAAACAATAATAATTCAGAATCTGATAATGATAATGGCTCAAATGAAAATGAATCGAGAAAAAATAACTCTGCTCCAGGCTTCGGATTATTGGGAAGCCTGACCTGCCTGTATGTAGGGTGGAAGTTCAGGAAGAAGTAACAGAGAGTCGGATACTCAAAAGTCCTTGGCGACGTTTGTTCATTTCCTATCCGGATGTCAACAGCGGTTTAATTTTCCCCACATTGGTCGGTTTAAATTTCCCCATCTTTTGATATAAATTTTACTCAATTTTTCATAAACTTGTTAGAAATTACTGGTAGATATTTCCTGATTTTATACCATGTTTCTTCCTTTCTTTCAGCCTGTAACTTTCTCCTCTGATGTTAATTGTAGTACAGTGATGGAGAATTCTATCAAGTACAGCAGCCGCTATTACCTGGTCTTTGAATATCTCTCCCCATTCTCCATATGATTTATTTGACGTAAAGATGGTCGAACTCTTTTCATAACGTCTGGAAATCAACTGAAATAAACAGTGAGCTCCTTCCTCATCAAATGGGAGATAACCCATTTCATCAATGATCAGAACTTTAAATTTCATAAAGCCTTTGAGTTTCTTTTCAAGCATTCCTTCTCGATTTGCTATTTTCAACTTCTCGATAAGGTTTCCTGTATTGGTAAAGTAAACCGAAATCCCTGCTTTTGCTACTTCAATCCCAAGAGCGATTGCAAGATGAGACTTTCCAACTCCGGGAGGACCAAGGAAAACGACATTCTCTAAATTATGAACAAATCTCAAGGTTGCAAGGTCTTCGATTGCTTTTTTATCAATGGATTTCTGAAATTCAAAATCGAATTCCTCAAGAGTCTTTTTCACAGGAAATGCTGCACTTTTCATTTTTCTCTCAATTGCAGCAGCTTCTCTGTACTTCTTTTCCTGTTCAAACAGATAATCAAGTACTTCCATTGTTGTCTTGCTATCTCTTGCAGCAATTTCAAGATAGTTGTCCAGAACCTCTTCAATAGTATTCAGTTTGAGGTATTGCAGGTTACTGTGAAGTCTCTCATAGCTGAAATTGTTCATTCAAAATCACCGTCACTGAATGTTTCATAGATGTCAAGAGACCTCTTTTCAACTTCAGGACCTGAGAACTTCAACGGAATCTGTAATTCTTTCTTGCATTTTGAATTCTCTTTAAGAATCTCACTCAGGAGACCCTGAAAATGTTCCTTTTTTCTGGAAACCCTACAATTACCTGAAAGAATTTCATGTTCACAAACCTTCTCATAATCAACATAGACCTCGAATATTCCTTCAAAAATCTGAAGCTCTGCAGTTCTTCCTGCAAACCTGTAAGGAACAGAATACTTATTTCCAAGGAACGAAATATAACAGTCTCTGGAGACCTTTCTGGTCTCCTTATGGACAACTTTGTAAGGAGGAACCTGATCCAGAGGGATCAGTTTCTCCTCCTTAAAACGTTCAAGGGGGATTTGATAGGTTGTTCCGTGGACAGTTGAATTTACCCTTTCCAACCACCTGTGAACTTGGCCGTTCAGGTCTTCGAGAGAGGTAAATCGTCTTCCAAGGAAGAAATCCCTCTTGACATAGCCTACCGTTTTTTCAATTTTACCTTTTGTCTGAGGCCTGTAAGGCCTGCATAACCGTGGAATAAAACCAAAGCATTTGAAGAAATCCTCAAACTGTGAGTTCCATTCAGAATCTGATGATTTTAAGGCTCTTTTGATAACAACCTGTTTCATGTTATCATAGAGAATCTCCTGTGTAAATCCTCCAAAGTACTCAAAGGCGTTCAGATGACACTGGATAAGAGTGGAAGTGTCTATGCCCAGTGTAAATTCAACATATTTCATCCTGGAATATCCAAGAATCATGTTGAAGCAAAAGAGTTTCTTTATCTTTCCATCAACCTCAACTGTTCCCATCTCTGCCCAGTCAACCTGAGCCTGTACACCTGGTTTTGTTTCATAGCGGAGTACAGCAGGGACTCCCTGCTGAGGTCGGACTTTTCTTACAAAGTCCTTGACGATGGTCATTCCTCCATCAAAACCCATTTCTTTGATTTCCCGATAGAGCCGAGCAGCAGTGTAGGAGCCTTCTTCAAGCTTTTTAAGTATATAAGGTTTATATGGATCAAGCTTGCTCTTTCTTCCGGGACGTTTCTGGGGTTCAGGTAAGGTTTTCAGCAGGAGATATTTCCTCACAGTTTTCCTGTCAAAACCGGTTTGTCTGGCGATTTCACTAATGCTCAAGTTTTGTGAACTTAAATCTCGAATCAAGAATAAATCCTCCTTTTTCAGCATGATTCACAATCCTCGAACTTTTCTCAAGGATTGAGAATTGGGGAATTTTAATCCGCCGAAAATGGGGAATTCTTAACCGCCGTTGACACCGGATTGATACACAAGCAGTTGTAAGCCACTAGTTCTGAAATTAACCATATATAAAAGGGATTAAAACCTCACATCTTTTTTAGGTGTTGGTATGAAAATCAGCAAGGAAATAACTATTTTTATTGTATTTCTAACTCTCGTAGTGCTTTTGGGATTGTTTACAAACCCACTAAGTGATATTAGAACGCCAGCTAACAATGAGCTAAAGGTGGGTGGTATGAACATCCGATTCGAAGACGGAGCTTCCGAATCGGAAGTTAAAGCTGTTCTTGAAAACCATAACATGACTACGAACTATAGCATAGATTGCAACACGGGTTCTGTGGGAAACAAATACTACATTATGGTAGACAAAGATAATCTGGATATAAGACGCGAATTGAGAAAAGGGATGGAGAAAGAGAATAAAGATTGGATTATATCTTCTTCTGCTACTGGCATCAGAAAAGGAGATTCTTACGTAATCGCGGTATCCGAACAGGCTGTCAATGATGAAAAGTTTCTTTCGATACTGAATAAATATGACACTAAGGTGAAAAAGTTCGTCTGGTGCTATATTAGCTTTGAAAAGCCGGATGGATCCAGGTATTGGATTCCAGAGGAAGATGCAGTCAAAATGAAAAATGAGCTCGAAAATAATGAAAGTATTTTTACCGTATCTATTGACTACATTAATGATCAGTAATTTAGATACACATTTTTAAAAACGTTTCAAGCCGTGACCCTCTTCACTCCCGATGTAATAAAAAAGGTAGCCAGTTCTACTTTGAAACTGGACATTATATTATTCCGGTCTTTTCAAGAAATCCTTCCAGAGGCACGGAGTGAGTCTGGAAACCGCATACTTTGTAGGGGTCTGCTCCCATTGAGAGGGCTACGAACTGGGCAATGTTCATGTGCACCATGTCGTACTCAACCCCGAACTCTTTTTCGATAACGGGCTGGTAGCGGTCGTACTGGATATGGCAGTTCGGGCACATATGGATCATTAGCTCCACACCGGCTCTCTGGAGGCTGTCAAGTTTTGTTTTGGTAACCTGGAGAGAGGTGCTTTTATTGAGGTGGAGCTGGGAAAAGCCCATTCCGCAGGTGAGGGTTCGATCTTCGTACCAGCGCACAGGGGATGCCCCGCAGGCTTCGGCTATCGTGTCTATAAGCTGGGGGTTTTCGGGGTTTCCGATTACGTCAAGGTATTTGACTTTATAATAGTGGCAGGCGTGATGAGAGGCTGCTTTAACGCCGGGGAAATCGAACTTTATCTCTTCCCGGATCTTTTCGACTTTGCTCAGGAGGACCTCGACTGCGTGATAGATATTGGTTCTGGGGTTCATGGAGTCCTTTTCATAGACAAGGTCATCAAAGCCTTTTTCCCGGAAGATGGAGTTGACTTTTTCCCGGACCCCATCGTTGGTGTTAAGGAGTTCGCATGCGTCCTTGTTTATGGCATAACAGGTTGAACAGAGGCAGGTAATGTTCGGGTACCCGCACTTTCTGGCGACGGCAAAGTTCCGGGCTGCAATGGCGGCTGTTGTGAGCCCTTCAAAGACATCGGTATAGTGGCCTATTCCTGTACAGCAGGACTGCTCGTCGTTTATGCAGTAATCTACCCCAAGCCGGTCAAACACGTAACTGGTGGCTGTTTCGATTCCGGGGTATTCCTGCCCGACCATGCAGCTCTTAAACAGTAAGAGCTTCCTGTCCGGTATACTCTCTATCGCTTTCAAAGCCTAAGTCTCCGCTGTTTTTCTTCTTTTCAGTGCAGGATGTCCCTGTGCGGTCCGTCTTCAGAAAACCCCGGATTCCCTTTTCCTGGACCCTTGCTTTGATCCACTTTTCCCTTTCGAAATAGCCCGTGCTCTCAAGAATAGCCTGAACCTCTCCATGGGTGTTCCTGACATCCCTGGCACTGAGCCCAAGTTCGGAACGTATTGGTTCCAGCTTCCTTTTAATTCCAATCCAGCGTTCTCCAAGGTCTTTTTCCATGTTTTTGATGCCAGCGCCCGGAACCTTGCTGGCTCCGTTTTCTCCGAGGTGCTCTCCGATCTCAAGGAAATAGGCAAGCTTTTCAACCCTGATTCCTTCGTTGATAGCCATCTGCCGGAGAACCTGCACGATTGTTACGGGGCTGTTGTTCCTGGGACAGCGCAAATTGCAGGAATAGCAGTAGAAGCAGGACCAGATCATTTCGGATTCAAGCACACTGCGATCATTTTCGAGCACTTTTTTTACGATCTGTCGGGGGCTGTAGTCCGTAAACCGGGCTGCAGGACAGGAAGCAGTGCAGGCTCCGCACTGGATACAGCGGTCCAGTCCGAGGGACTCAGGGGTTCGGATACTTTTCTTTGCGGTCTCTGCAAGAGTTTTACACTCCGGGGTATCGTATTCGTTTACATATGGCATCATCTTTACATATGGTATCATCTTATCATCTCTCCTTCCCGGGCAAGGCTGGTGAAAGTTCCTGCAAGCCCTTTTGTGTTCGGAACATATGCTTTTTTGAAATAGATCCGGTTTCCTGAATCTCCAAGTTCCTCTTTGAGTTCCTCAAAGTGGCTGACAGTAAGAGGATATATCACCTCAGCCCTCGGGTTGTCTGGTGGGTCCTCTACAAAAAGGACAGAAGACGCCCCGTGCCTGAAGGCGTGCAGCACCAGGTCTCTGTCCACTACAAGGCCGGTCGGGACCTTTATCAATTTGACATTCGAAGGGTAAGTAAGCACACTGTTACCGATATTGTCACAGGTAAGGGAAGCAATCCCGCTGTTTACAAAGCCGAGCACATCCCCTTCTTCGAGCACACCCTCCATCTCGGCTTTCAGCTGGAGTTTCGTAAAGCCTGCGATCTGGACGGCTCCTTCTCCGCAGAGCTTGGTACAGTATCCGCAGCCTGTGCAGATAAGCGGGTCAAGCACTACCCTTCCGCTCTCATTTACGGAGAGGGCATCGAAGGGGCATTTAAGGCATTCTCCGCAGCGCGTGCAGAGCAACTGGTTAATGGTCGCAATTTCATTATCCAGCACCTTCGGGCTGTCCGTAATGAAAGCCCTTGCCCTTACGGCTGCAAGTCCTGCCTGGGCAATGGTATCGGTAACGTCCTTGGGGCTCTGGGCAGTGCCGCAGACAAAGATTCCGTCAAGGGAACTGTCCACGGGTTTCAGCTTGGAGTGCCTTTCCTTGATAAAGCCGCTTTCATCCTGGCTCAGGTTCAGCACACTGGCAATTTTCCTGGTCCCGGGAGAAGGCACCATTGCTGCGGAAAGCACAACAAGGTCGGCAGGAAGTTCCCTCATTTTCTGGTCAAGGGTATCCTCGACTCTTACAACAAGGCTCTTATCCGGCTTTTCAATAACTTCGGCAGGCCTTCCCCGCACAAAGTTGACTCCGGTCTCCTGAACTGCGCGGTAATAATTTTCATAGAAACCAAAAGCCCTGACATCAATGTAGCAAATCGTGATTTCCGTTTCCGGATGTTTTTTCTTAATCAGGCTTGCATGTTTCAGAGCTGCCATGCAGCAGTATCTGGAACAGTAGCGGTTTCCCCCTTCTTTTTCATCCCTTGATCCCACACACTGGATCATGACTATTCTTTTTGGCGTGTCGGTACCTTGGGATTCATCAGATGAATCTTCGCACCTTGAATCACAGGTTGCAGGGGTAGGATCGCTGGAAGCTTTGCTGAAATCTGAGACTCTCAGGAGTTCTCCTTTTGTAGGGCCATTGATGCCAAGAACTCTGGCAAGTTCCATCTGGGTCAGCACGTTTTCGAAAATCCCGTATCCGTACTGGGGTTTCTGGGAGACGTCATACTCCTCAAACCCGGTGGCAACAACAACTGCCCCCACGTTAAGTTCAACGATCTCTTCCTTCTGGGAAAAGTCAATTGCTTCGTTTTTACAGGCATCCGCACATTTTCCGCAGGCTTCACCATTCAGCTGAAGGCAATAATCGGGATCAATACAGTAGATCTTGGGGACTGACTGGGAGAAGCGAAGAGAAATTGCCTTTTTGTCCATATGTCCGCAGTTGAACTCGTCTTCAACCTGGACTGGACAGACCCGGCTGCACCTCCCGCATGCCGTACAGCTGTCTTTGACGTATCTTGGCTTTTTCCTTAGCCTGATCGTAAAGTTTCCTGCGCTCCCGCTCAGGCTTTCAACTTCGGTCCGGGTCAAAAGTGTAATTTTCGGGTGGGCTGCAACCTCATTCATCAGAGGACTGAGAGAGCACATTGCACATTCTTCAGCAAGCTTGTCCGGGGAAAATATCTTCCCGATTTTTGCCATCTGCCCGCCTATGCTTGAGTTATTCTCAACAAGAACAGTGGAAACTCCGTTATCTGCAAGGTTCAGTGCAGCCGTAATTCCTGCTATTCCCCCACCGATAACAAGGGCCTGCTGAGCGATATCGACTTTGATTTCATCCAGGGGCTCTACATTTTCCAGGCGTTTGAGTTTGGCCCTCAGGAGGGAAAGAGCTTTTTCTGTAGCTCCGGTCCGGTCAGGGTGCACCCAGGCACATTGTTCCCTGAGATTTGCAATTTCAAGCCCTGCCCTGTTCAAACCGGTTTCCTGTATGCACTTTTTAAAGAGAGTACCGTGTTTGGATGGAGTGCATGAACCTATTACCACCCTGTCCAGGCTCCCCTCCACAATCTTCTTTTTAATAAGAGCCTGTCCCTGACTTGAGCACATGTACTCATAATCAAAAACCGAAATCCCTTCTGCCTTAAGGGTTTTTTTCACGGCATCAATATCAACATGTTCGGAAATATTCCCGCTGCAGTGGCAGATAAATACGGCAGCTTTGTTCAGCCCGTCAGTCATCCCATCAGTCATTATACTAAATCTTTCAGGGATTCGTATTTAAGACTTGCCGGAAAGTCCCTGGAAATTTTCCCAAAAAGGATAGTTTTTGAAAAGTAATTACCTGAATGGGATAAAAACATCAGAGTAAAAGAGATTTCAACGTTCTTCTGCCTGAGTTAAGTTGCATCTTCACGTTGAGAATATTTGAGAATATTATACAAACTAAGTTTTAATCCTATATATACCTGAATGAAGAACTACAAAAAATCATATTTTACAGCTCATCTCTTCGCCTGCTGTTCCGGAAATTCCGTAAATAAATTTATTGCCTATTTTTGTTAGAAAGTTTTTATATGCATATAATTATATATAGGGAGAGAGTATTATTATTAAAATCGACTGAAGCGGCAGATTGATCAGACACTTCCTCAGATTTTAAATTTAAACAAATAGAAATATATTATACGAAAGAAGTGGAAAAGTAAAAAAGACATTTGAATGCTTGATAAAATTCATTGAAATTGTTTTATTTGAAAATAATATATTTCCATGATCTGATGATACTGGATAAAACATGATACCTGTGCCGAATGTGAGGCACTCTACCGGTATAAACGGCAGATGATAGTTGTGGCAGATAATGGGCTAATATCAGAAGAAAATGATTTTAAAATGGGAGAGGTTGAATACGAAATGGTTGAGCTTTTGAGGAGGCTTAATATAAACAGACCCGTAGCCTTAACTCTTGCGTGCCTCTCAAAAGGAGACGAGATCTCTTCCCAGCGTATAGAAATGGTATCAGGGCTGAGACAACCGGAAGTCAGCATTGCAATGCGCTACCTGCGTGAGAATGAATGGGTAGATATGAGGGAAGAAAAGAAAAACCACGGTAAAGGCAGACCGGTCAAGCTCTACAAACTGACGGTCCAGATGGAAACAATTATTGACACAATAGAAGAAAACGTCATCGCTGAGAGCAAGACCATACTTCAGAACATAGAACGTCTCAAGAGCCTTTCCTGAAGGATCGGAAAAAGTTGAGCTTAAACATTTTTCCCCTTACAGGCTCACATCCAGGGTTCAGTCTCAAATTAAAAACCTGAGAATGTGATCAGGGAATAACTCTCCACAACCTGAACAGTATAATCAAAGGTTTACCATCCTCTCTTTTTGCTTTTTTGTTCAGATCCTGCGTGGAGATTCCTAAAATCATTTCATCAATGACCCAACATCTCTGGCACCCAATTTTTTATAAATAGGGAACCGTTCTTTCTACAAATAATTGCATTCTGCAGCCCACATTTTATAATTTTTCAATTATGTATCCAAAGATAAAAACTCAGGATTCTTATTTTATTTTTATTTAAATGCAGTAAATACTACTTTTTAAGACAACAAAAAAAGAATATAGATTTTAAATAGTTATTAAGGTTTTTTAATACTCTTTTAAGTCCAAAAAGACTTTTTGTTGAAGTAAAATAACACGACTTCTGGAAAATATCCCAGCATAAGATGAAATTAATTTATGAAGAAAGCAGTCAGGGCACTTTTGAGATTTTATATATAAGAAGAGCCGGAAAAGTAAACCAAGCTCAGAAAAGAGAAATGAAAGCATTAGCCTCGTTAAGAAGAACGTTAACCATGCCCACAGTTGAAATTTTAATTATATATAAACATATATTAAAACTAAAAGATAAGTAAATATTTATATTAATTCACTCTATAATGGTTCTTCGGGTGATTAAATGGTAGATGAAAGTGGTTTAGCTTTAGAAACTACTGACATAACGACCGAGATCCCCATCATGGGATCAAACGAATATGAAATGATTGAATTGTTTAGAAAGATCAACGTCAGCAGGCCAATTGCTCTTACCCTTGCCTGCCTTGCAAAAGGGAGAGAAATCTCTTCCCAGAGCATCGAGATGGTATCTGGCCTGAGACAGCCGGAAGTCAGTGTTGCGATGCGGTACCTCCGCGAAAACAACTGGGTTGACATCCGGGAAGAAAAGAAATCAAAAGGTAAAGGCAGACCGATCAAGCTGTACAGGCTTACAGTCCCCATGGACTGCATAGTCAGCAAGATCGAAGAAGAAATCATAGCCGAAAGCAAACTTGTGCTGAGGAACATCGAACGCCTGAAGCACATTGCCTGAAATTTGTGATAGGGGATAGAATGGCACTGAAGTCCGGTGCAGACGCCAATTGTATAGACTTCTATTATCAAAAAGCCGTTCTGTCTTAAAGGGGATTAAAACCCCACCCTCACTTTTTTTATTCACCCGAATTTCGCTTCGGGAGCACGAGGTCCTTTTCGCTCCACTTCGTTTCGCTCAAGAGGACTACTTTGTCGGTTTTAGCAGTTAACTTCGCTCAAGCAGACTACTAGATGGATTTTTACAGTTAGTTTCGCTCAAGTTGAACTAAATTATGAATTCTCTGACCTGTACAACCTTATTAGCCATGCCGGGTCGTTCTTATCCCGCTCGACGCAGGAGAGCGGTCTTTCCCACGGAAAAGAAGAGAAGACAGAAAAAAGAAGGAGAAGACGAAAAAGACCCGGAAGAAACCCAGAGAGTAAAAGCGATAAAGAAGCCATAAAAACTCAATAAGAAACAGACAAGTAACAAACATCCCGGATAAGTCTACGAGAAAATGTAATTATACAAACAAAAAAGGACAGCTTTAACAAAAAAAGTTAAGAGAAAGTATGGTGGGCCCGCTGCGATTCGAACGCAGGACCTCACGGTTATCAGCCGTGCGCTCCACCAGGCTAAGCTACGGGCCCGAAATGAAAGTAAATTAGTTCTGAAAAACCTGAAATTCTCCGAAAAGAGATTTTTTATTTATGGTGGGCCCGCTGCGATTCGAACGCAGGACCTCACGGTTATCAGCCGTGCGCTCCACCAGGCTAAGCTACGGGCCCGAATGTCAGGTTTATTTAGAATTACCGGAGTTGAAAGGCTTTTTTCGGGAAAGCATCCCAATCCGACAACACTTCTAATACTCGATTTACTACTTATAACTTTTGCTCGGATATTCAGGATATTTCATACTCTAAATTTTATTTACAGGAAGCTGAGCCTATGTGGCGACAGTTTTATATACGATACTGAGTGTATGAGGGAGTGCTGGCGAAGCAAGATGTAACATGGGCCGGTAGATCAGGGGAAGATCGCTACCTTGGCATGGTAGAGGCCTCGGGTTCAATTCCCGACCGGTCCATTCTTTTTTTTATTTCAATGAAAGGAGTAATCTAAACAGAAACTTTTATAATTTTTAATCCTGTACCCTCTATAAAGATATTAGAGGTTTGTTTCTGGAAATGAGGATTTTATGACTAATGAGGAAGGGTTTCTGTATATAATTCTATTTATCAGTTTTTTTATAATTCTGGCGGGTTATACAACCCTTACGATTACATATACTATCCTGCGCCAAGTCAAGAATAAGCTATCCTATGGAGCTATTATCCTTGCGGGGATAGTACTCAATTTTGCCCTATTAAAGAACACGAACGATGTATCCTGGCTGATAATAGAAACCCTGTTTTTTGCAGTACCAATGGTTGTTCTTGCTCCACCGGCTCTGATTCCTGATCGCCTTAAAGCCATTCCGAGTTTTCCCCGGATTCTGATCTGTTATACAATTATAGCAGTTCTGGACATTATTTTGCCCTTTATCCTTATCATAACCGAAATTTCAATGATTCCGTTCATATACTGGAATACCCCTCTTTCAAACGGCCTCGTTTATATCTGCCTGATAATAGGCTACTTCGGAATAGCAACAATCATCTATCAATTAATTGGCAAATATTATCGCGTATAAGCTCTCACAAAAAATTATATAAAATGAAACGCTTTGAGGCGTTCCATTTTCACGTCCTTATTTTGGGAGCTTTAGATAAATGATCACACATATCAGGCCTAAAACGAGTATACCGATTATCCCATAGACCGGAGGGATATCAGAGAATGTTGTACTCCCTTCCTGCTCGTCCTCCGTTTCCGGACCCTTACTTTCATTCCCGTCATCCTGCAGGGCCCGGGTTTCCAGAGAAGTCCCGTTTTCAATTACATTTTCAGAAACAGCTTCTGAAGTCCCTGTTATTACAAAGGAAGAGAAGCCCAGGACGTCGGATGCGAAATATAAATACGTATCATCTTCATCTGAGATTTTGGCGGGCAGTTGCTCCCACTTTTTGTCATTGTACCTGTTGAGGGTAATTGAAGCCTGATCCACGCTTTTATCTTCCATCCAGGCCTTTTCAACCTTGAAACAGATGACAGGGTTTTCGATATTCTTTGAGGTTGCGTATCCGGAATTTCCTACCCAGACATTAAAGGATTTGTAGACCTCTCCGGCAGGAAGTGCGGAAACAAGTGAGGATTTACCCTTTAATTCCTCAACAATGGTTGTGGTCTTGCCTGCATTCTTCTTTGCATCGAAACTCACATACACGACACAGGTTGCATTATTCTTAAAATCAAATTTTATAGCCTTTCCATTTGTGATGAAGACCTGGGCAAGCTCCTTTACTTTAACATTCTTTGCAGGTTCAGGAGAGCCCCCGCCTCCTCCGCCCCCTCCGCTGCTTCCACTACTACTTTTTTTCACAACATCTATAGTTGCAGTTTCGGTATCCGTGCCGTTTGCATTGCTAACGGTCAGTTTGGCTTCATAAGTCCCTCTGGAATTGTAAATATAAGCAAAGCTTGTTTCATTAGAGTCCTCGACTCCGTCACCATTAACATCCCAGCTTCTCGAAGTTGCATTCTGTGAAGTGTCGGTGAAGAGGACCGTAAGGGGGTAATAGCCGCTGGTTTTATTCAATGTGAAGTTTGCTACGGGAAGAATAGGAATTTCTTCATCCAGCACGGTAATCACAGCGGTTTCGGTATCCGTGCCGTTTGCATTGCTAACCGTCAGGTTAACGGTATAAGCTCCCGGAACTTCATACACATATATCGGATTTTGGACAGTAGAGTCAGGCTGTCCGTTGTTGTCAAAGTCCCAGCTCCATGAATCTGCATTCTCCGAAAGGTCGGTAAAGAGAACCGTAAGGGGGTAGTAACCGCTGGTTTTATTCAATGTGAAGTTTGCTACGGGAAGAACAGGAAGTTCTTCTTCCAGCACGGTAATCACAGCAGTTTCGGTATCCGTGCCGTTTGCATTGCTAACGGTCAGTTTGGCTTCGTAAGTCCCTCTGGAATTGTAAATATAAGCAAAGCTTGTTTCATCAGAGTCCTCGACTCCGTCACCATTAACATCCCAGATTCTCGAGGTTGCATTCTCCGAAAGGTCGGTAAAGAGAACAGCAAGCGGGTAGTAACCACTGGTTTTATTCAATGTGAAGTTTGCTACGGGAAGAATAGGAATTTCTTCTTCCAGCACGGTAATCACAGCAGTTTCGGTATCCGTGCCATTTGCATTGCTAACCGTCAGTTTGGCTTCGTAAGTCCCTTTGGAATTGTAAATATAAGCAAAGCTTGTTTCATTAGAGTCCTCGACTCCGTCACCATTAACATCCCAGCTTCTCGAAGTTGCATTCTGTGAAGTGTCGGTGAAGAGGACCGTAAGGGGGTAGTAACCGCTGGTTTTATTCAATGTGAAGTTTGCTACGGGAAGAACAGGAAGTTCTTCTTCCAGCACGGTAATCACAGCAGTTTCGGTATCCGTGCCGTTTGCATTGCTAACCGTCAGGTTAACGGTATAAGCTCCCGGAACTTCATACACATATATCGGATTTTGGACAGTAGAGTCAGGCTGTCCGTTGTTGTCAAAGTCCCAGTTCCATGAATCTGCATTCTCCGAAAGGTCGGTAAAGAGAACCGAAAGAGGGGCATGTCCACGAGTTGTATTTGCCTGGAAATTTGCGACCGGAAGAACCGGTTCGGGTTCCGTCCGGGGAGTTACCAGAGGCAGGTAGTCAATTACACCTTCATCGACCTGGTATTCCTCTTCTGCAATCCCGTCGCCGTTTGTGTCCAGGTGGATTTGAGAGAAACCGTCTCCTGAGGGAGAGCCCCAGAAATTCCCCCCGATGTATGGGCCGTCTATAATGTTCGTACCTGTGGTCTTTGTAGTATTTAACCGGGCATCTCCGTCGTCCTCCAGCTCCAGGTTGATATCACTACTAAAATAATTATTATATATTGTAGCAGAGTCATCGATTAAGCGTACACCTACATCGCAGTCCTGGAAAGTGTTATCTTTGACAACATGGAGGCCTCCACCGTACGTAAGTTCTATCCCTGTGTGGCAGTTCTGAAACGTGTTTCCGGTAATTTTGTTATAAATACTGTCATATGTAAATACACCAGTCGGGCTGTCTGTAAAAAGATTATCAATTATTGTTTGATTCCCATAAGCGTAGTTATTGCCTATACTTACGCCACATTCATCGAATTTATTGTTCCTGATTATACAGGACATGCCAGCCTGCTCAAAACGGACTCCCCCTGTGATCGTGAGTCCGGAGATTTGCGACTGCCGATTAACTTCGATTTTGCCTACAGTAGGATACCCGGATGAACCATTAAGGGTTACAGAGACATCAACAGCAAGATCTTCATTATAATTTCCAGGCCTCACGATTATGGTGTCTCCGTCAACCGCATTATCTAACGCAGCCTGAACTGTCGCGTAATTTCCGGACCCGTCACTATCAACGTAAATTATTGCAGCTGCTGCACTTCCGGAAAAAACCTGAAGTGAAAGGATCAGTATAAATAAACTAGATAATTCTCTTTTCATTTTCCACACAAGAAAAACCCCTACACACTACTTTAAGATTTCAAGATCAATAGTTACCGCAAATCCCCATTTTAAACTTCATAAGACGCATTCTATGGCTGCGATACTCGATTAAAAAGCGAAAAGTATCTTGAGCCGGACTTTATTATTTTTAAGAATGATTTATTTTACGAAGCTGACAATTCGATATAAAATTAACTAAATTGTTCCTCATTATATTAATAATTTGTAATTTTTTATGTATCCAATCGGGAATAAGTTGAAATTTTCTTATAATTCACATAATTTTGTTCAGAAAAGTTTCGAATTGGTTGAGCCCCACTTTTCAGTATACTGAGAAACTGAAGATAGAAGTTCTCAGGGACATTCAAAAAGATCCAGCAAGCCATAAGCAGAATTCGTTGTAGGCCTGAATATGGCAAGAAACATTAGAAAATAAAGAAATAATCAAGAATTTATATAATATTTGATATATAATTCATAGTAAAGATTGCTCTTCTTACCTGAGTGGGGTGTGCGGAAGAGTCAGGAAACTTCGGCCTTAAGTTTAGACAAAAATTCGGACTTAAGCCATGCAAAAATTCGTGCTTCAGCTATACAAAAATTCGGAATTAAGCTGAACAGGACTCCATACTTAAGCTGGACATATCTTCGATACCTGTGATTTTTTATCGGGTAGCCGATAGCATCAGATTTGAGATTCAAAACAACTCTGGAGGTAAATATATGGAACAGGCAGCTACAGAATACCGTGCCGTGGAGTATGAGGTACTGCAGGTCCCCTGGTGGCTGGTTGTACTTGAAGGGATTATTTCCGTCATCATTGGCTTATTTCTTTTATTTTCACCTGTAGCAACAACCATAACACTGGTTCAGATACTTGGAATCTTCTGGTTTCTGGGAGGAGTTATTTCAATCATTTCACTGCTGGTAGACAGAGAGGACATGGGCTGGAAACTGCTTTCCGGTGTCATAGGTATACTTATCGGAATTGTGGTATTTGTATACCCATACAGCCCCTTTGTAATTCTGTCACTTTTCGTAATCATACTGGGGATCCTGAGTATTGTATATGGGGCAATCAGACTTTTTTGGGCCCTCAAAGGAGGAGGAATAGGAGTGGCAATTCTCGGAATCCTGACAATTATCCTCGGGATACTCCTGCTGGTCAACCCCCTGGCAGGTGCTGCTATCCTGCCCTGGATATATGGGATTTTCCTTGTTATAGGCGGGATTGCAGCACTGATTGGCGGGTTAAAAATGAAATCCGGGAAAAATAATCCATACGCAGGATAAGGATTCCAGAAACAGAAAAACTGAAACCTGAGAAATATTCTCGCCATAGAGATACAGTGAAAGGGCAAAGAAAGATGAAAAACAAGATTTAAGACGAGAGGTAAAGCAGGATAAAGGAGAGATTTAAGACGAGAGGTAAGGCAGGATAAAGGAGAGATTTAAGACGAGAAATACGGCAAGATGCAAGTCAAGATGTAACGTAAGATGCAGGGGAGGATGCAAGGAAAGATTCAGTTCAAGATGCAGTGTTGGACACGTAGTCGGTCCATAAGAATTGGCAGACCTTCAAATATCCCACATTAATAAATATCTTGAAAATAAAGAGAATTTACATGCGCAAAGCCATATTCGTAACAACAGGACTGGTCCTTCTTTCCTTCATCCTTTCAATATATTTTTACCCACAGGTCCCGGAGCAGATGGCAACCCACTGGAACTCTCAGGGAGAAGTGAACGGTTATATGTCGAAACTCTGGGGACTCTTTTTCATTCCTTTACTGATAACAGGGCTTGTAATTATGTTTCTGGTACTTCCGAGAATCGACCCCAGGAAAGAGAATATTGTAAAATTTAGGAAGTATTACGACTGGTTTATAGTGATACTGGTTTTGTTTATGATTGCTGTCCATCTCCAAGTACTGCTCTGGAACACAGGAATTCGGATCAGCCCCAATGCCGTGCTCCCTCTTGGGATAGGGCTCCTGTTTTATTATATGGGGATTCTTACGGAAAACGCGGAGAGGAACTGGTTTATCGGCATCAGGACACCCTGGACTCTCAGCAGCGAAAGAGTCTGGAAAGGGACTAACCGGCTTGGGGGGAAACTCTTCAGGATAGCAGGGATAACCGCAGCTTTAGGGACCCTTTTCCCGGAATTTGCAATCTATTTCATCTTCGTCCCCATAATTTCGGTAGCCGGGTTTACTGTTGTTTATTCATATTTTGAATACCAAAAGGAACTTAAAGAAAATGAAAGGGAGCAAATTAGTGAGTGAAGAAAGGGAAAAAGCTGAAAAAGAGAGCTTGGAGAAATTGAAATTCGGAATCAAAACTTAAAAGATAAGGTTTAAAGATTCCTTTGTTTTCCATTGCCCGAAATCAAGTTAACCGGTTTCTGACGCTCTTTTTATCAGTATGTTTATCTAACATGCTCACATTTTGTCATATTGATCGTTATGACTGAAGAGACAATTAAAAACCCAGACAAAACAATCGAAAACGGAGATACTATTTCCGTTGATTATGTTGGAAAACTGGAAGACGGCACTGTTTTCGACACATCGGAAAAAGAAGCAGCGAGCGAGGCAGGGATATACAACGAAATGAGGGACTACAAACCTCTGACGTTCACTGTGGGAGCGGGGCAGATGATAAAAGGCTTTGACGAGGGCGTAGTCGGAATGAAAGTAGGAGAGGAAAAAACTCTTGAAATCCCTCCAGAGGAAGCATACGGAGAATACATGGAAGAGTACGTAAGGGAACTCCCACGAAACGCAGTCAATTTTACTCCCGAAACCGGGATGCAACTTGCTACGGAAAACGGGCTTCGGGGAAAGGTCACTGAAGTAGGCGAGGAAAACTTCGTAGTGGACTTCAACCATGAGCTTGCTGGAAAGACCCTGATATTCAAAATAAAAGTCATATCATTGGAGGCATAAGAAATGAGGGCCGGGAGGGGGGAAACTTTAATAATATGCATTTTGCTCTTTGGAAGCATCCTTTTCGGAAGCGGATGCGCAGACAGTGGAGAAGGAAAGGTTGCAAAAACCGGAAACATCGTTAAAGTAGACTACACTGGAAAGTTTGAAAACGGTACTGTTTTCGATACTTCTGTAGAAGAAACCGCAAAAGAGGCGGGCATATACACAGAACAGAAAAACTATGTCCCCTTAACCTTTACAGTAGGTGCGGGCCAGGTGATCGAAGGTTTTGATAATGCGGTAATCGGGATGGAAGTAGGAGAAGAAAAAACCGTAACTATCCCCCCTGAAGAAGCTTACGGGGAGTACAACGAAACTCTGATCCTGGCAGTCCCTCTTGATGGACTGGGACTTTCGGAACCGCCTGAAATAGGGCAGACATTCTCCAGCCCGTATGGCAAGTTCAAAGTAATTGATGTAAATGAGACACATGCTACTCTGGATTTCAACCACGAACTTGCAGGCAAGACTCTTGTTTTCGATATAAAGCTTATCTCAATACAGTAAAGTATGAGTAAGTTAAACCGGCTTAAAATCCGGCTTATATTTCATTAAAAAGAATCAGCAAAAGAATCAGCCCTCCGGCAGCCGGGAAAAGACTGAAGACTGCCGGCAAAACAGCAAAGAAAAAAAATAACAGGAGAAGGAACAATGGAGAACTCTCGTACCGTGGAAAAGGGAGATTATCTCCTTATAGATTACATCGGAAAGCTTGAGGACGGAACAGTCTTCGATACCACCTTAAAAGAGAAAGCTCTTGAAGCCGGAATCTACATTGAGGAAAAGGAATACAGACCTTTCTTTTTCAGGGCTGATGCCCGACAGGTGATAAGAGGTATCGATGCGGGGGTTCTTGGGATGCACGAAGGAGAAGAAAAAACCCTTAAAATCGCACCTGAAGAGGCTTACGGAGAATATAAGGATTACCTGGTTCAGAAAATTCCTCTTGCAAGGCTTGAACTCAAGGAACCTCCAGAAGTGGGGGAAAAAATAATAACTCCTGGGGGAAGGGAAGTCAAAGTACTCGATTCTACGGAAACTTACGCGACCCTCGACTTCAACCATGAGCTTGCAGGCAAAACCCTGATCCTGGAAATAAAACTTGTCTCCATTGTTACCGGAGCTTCAAACTTAACCTGATCCTTCAAACTCAACAGATCCTTCAAACCTAACAGATCCTTCAAACCTAACAGATCCTTCAAACTTAACAGATCCTTCAAACTTAACAGATCCTTCAAACTTAACCTGATCCTTCAAACATAACCGAAGATAAATTAATCTTTAATGAAATTCATTAAAAGTTAATTTCAAAAACCAAAATTTGAAGGAGTTGGGGATGGAAAAGGAAGAGAAAGTCGTGGTAGTGCTGCTTGTAATGGCATTGTGCTCGCTTTCGACAGCATACATGTTCTTCGGACAGGAAACATCTGGGGCTGGGCAGGCTTCAGGAGGAAAAGTCCTGCAGTACACCCACGAGTCCGGAGTCGGGGAAAAAGTGTCTCTTGAAGCAGAAGTCCTGAGCAAAAGAATTACTTATACCGGAGATCACCTGCTTCTGGAAGTGGACTTTGACTCCGAAGTCCTGAGCGTGTTTATTCCGAATACAGCAGGGGCTGAAGTCCTGGATGACCTGATCAATGAGGGAGACGTCATCAGCATAAAAGGCATCGTCTCCGAGTATGAGGGAGAGAAAGAGATAAAAGTGGAAAGAAAAGAAGATGTTACCCTGAAATAAAGTAGAAAGGCGAGAGGATATTAACCTGAAACAAAAGTAGAAGATAGGAAATATTATTCAGGAATAACCGTTATCAATAACCTTGAAAGCGGAAGAACAGATCGTTAACCATATATTTATGAATAACATTTGGGAAAATATGAAAGCATGTATCATGTGCGGAGGCGCAGGGACAAGGCTCAGGCCGCTGACCTTCAAGCACCCGAAACCGAGCATACCGATTCTCAATAAACCATCAGTCCGGCACCTGATAGAGCACCTTTCAAGGGAAGGGTTCAATGAGATAGTCATGACCCTCGGATATATGGGAGAACGCATAGAAGAACAGCTTGGAGACGGGCATATGTTTGGGGTACACATCGATTACGTGTATGAGAAAGAAAAGCTGGGGACAGCCGGCGGGGTAAAAAATGCTGAAAAGTATTTGAAGAACGAGCCTTTCATTGTGCTTGGGGGAGACCACGTCCTTAACCTCGACCTGAGGGAGATGTACCGCTTCCACGAAGCAAACGACGCCCTGATAACTATAGGCCTCCTTTCCATTGACGACCCGAGGGAATTCGGGATTGCCGATATGGATATAAATAACCGAATCCACCGTTTTCTGGAGAAACCCAAATCAGGCCAGATTTTCAGTAATCTTGCAAGCACAGGCATTTATATCTGTGACCCCGAAATCTTCAACTGGATCCCTGAAAATAAAAAGTATGATTTTGCAAAAGACCTATTCCCTGCCCTGCTTGCAGCAGATAAGAAAATTAACGGCATGCTTGTCCGGGGAAAATGGACTGATGTAGGGAGTTCGGCGGCTTACAGGCAGGCCCAGCGCTGGATGCTTGATGCTCTTCCCGGAACCACAATCGAAGGAAACTTCACAACAAGAAACGCAAGAATACGAGGCCCCCTCTCCATAGGAAACAACGTATCAATAGGTTCGAATTCTTCACTCGTCGGGCCCATTGTCATAGGGGAAAACACCGTAATCGGCGATAGCGTCCTTATCGGGCCTTACAGTGTGATAGGGGCAAACTGCACTATCGAAAATAATGCAAAGATTCTTTCTTCTTACCTTTTTGATGGGGTATCCATAGGTAAAAACTCCAACATCTCCGGAGCTGTAGTTGCAGATGAAACAGCTGTAGGAGAAGAGTGCAACCTTGAGAATGGGACAGTAATCGGGCATAAAGTCGTGATAGGGGACAATTCGACCATACATTCGGGGATAAAGATCTGGCCCGAAGTTGTGATCGAAAAGAATTCCAGCATAAAGGAAACTGTCGTCAACCCAGCTTATGATACTACGTATGAAGGCTCCTGAAAAGGGTTAAAAAAGCTTTGCCCGTATAAAATAGCGAAGAGCCAAAAATCTGCATATGGAAGATTAAATCGAAACTCGTATTCCAGGTCAAACGCATAACTCCCGGTCAAAATGAATGTTCCGGCTTTATCCGGACTCAAATAAAAGAAATTCATGACCTGGAAATACGGGTTTCCTATAAAAATTGAGTTTTCAACGCCAATCCGAATTTTCAATGAGGTCTGAATTTTTTTTCAGTGAAGAACCGTATTTTTCATGAGAATCCTAATTTTTCATGAGAATCCTAATTTTTCGTGAGAATCCTAATTTTTCGTGAGAATCCTAATTTTTCATGAGAATCCTGATTGTTCATGAGGATCCTAATTTATCATGAGGATCCTAATTTATCATGAGGATCCTAATTTTTGCTTTAGTGATTCTTTTCGGGTTCTCTGACTTAATGAATTCTAAGCCTTCACGGCTCTCAGCAGGGTTTTTTCCGGGTATTATCCCAAAGCCGTTTAATAGGCGCACATATCTGTTAAGAATAAGTGAAGATCTTATAAGGACCGGGAAACTCTTTAAAACGATTGATTTTGTATGCAAAAACAGTTTAATCCGACCTATCAAACTTTTCTTGTGCCGTTCATTATATATTGGATAAAGGGGTTTCCTTAAATAGAACAAACGCACCCAATAAATAAAAAAATTCAGAGATTTAAATGACCAGGTATAAAAAATGGCTCTTCGGGTCGCTGGTAATTAGCGCAGTATCAATTGCTCTGGTTACATATCTGACTTTTGACTCGGAGACCGTTGAAGCCCTGAAAAGGATCAGGCTGGAGTACATTCTGGTAGCTGCCCTCCTTCACATCTTTTCATACGTAATCTGGGGACTGCGGACCCGGGTTCTCTGCAAAGCCCTGGGGCACAGGATAGGTATCCTGAAGGTGACAGAGATAGTCATCTCAAGCAGTTTTGTGGCAGGAATTACGCCTTCTTCCGCAGGAGGGGAGTTTTTGAGAGTACACAGCCTGAACAGGAACAAAATTCCTCTGGGCAGAGCTACAGCAATCGTTGTAGGAGAACGCCTGCTTGATGCCATATTTATCTTTTCCTGCCTTCCTTTTGCCCTTTATGTCCTTGGGGATATTGTTTCGAATTATGAATTTGACGCAGCTTTTTTAGTAGCAAATTCCCTGGTCTTTGTACTCCTCTTCTGCTTTGTTTATGGGGTCTGGAGACCCGAAAAAGTAAAATACTTAATGCGTAAGCTGACAGACCGGCTTGCCCCTTACATAGGTAAAAAGACCGATGCTGCAGTTTTACACCTCATGGAACAGATCGACGGGGAAATAGACCATTTTCACGACAGTGTCCGGGTCTTCTTTTCGGAAGGAAGAAAAGGGCTCCTCTGGGGAATCGTCTATACTTTTATTTTCTGGATCGTAGACTTTTCACTGCTCATTCTGATCCTGATGGGCCTTTCGAGGACACCGTCAATCATCACCGCCTTTGCAGCCCAGGTACTCCTGGCTGTTATAATGATAATACCCGCAACTCCCGGTGCAAGCGGAGTTGCCGAACTGGGAGCAGCATCCATCTTCTCTATTTTTGTAGATTCGTCCATTCTGGGAATTACCGTGCTTGCCTGGAGAGCCCTGACCTACCACCTGAACCTTTTAGTAGGTGGGCTCATGAGCCTGAAAGTGATCAAGGATACCGAAATAGTACAAAAATGGATAGGAGACACTGCCGAGCCCCGACGCAGCGCCTGAAAAGCTCCTGAACGGGGCAAAACATATCTACAGCAGAGGAAATCCAGAAAGAAAACCTGCAGACCAGTATAAATTTATATTCAATTCTCACAAAACTTATGCTATGCCTTCCAGAGACGTCATCTTTGAAGTCCTCAGAAAAAGTGTACATCTGGTCTCAGTCCTGATAGTACTTATCTACGAATTTTACGGAAAAGAGGCGATCCTCTGGGTGCTCATGCTTTTCCTTGTAACCGTCCTTATCCTTGAATACTTCCGGCTCGAGCAGGGCATGAAAATTCCCTTTTTCTATATGATGTACAGGGAACACGAAGCCGATAGCTGCGGAGGGCACATCTACTTTGCCCTGGGCGCAATTGCAGCAATTTCCCTCTTCAACAAGGAAATCGCCTACGCTGCAATTCTTATGACCACCTTCGGAGATCTGGCTGCAGCCCTCATAGGTAAATTCTACGGAAAAAAAAGAATTTTCAAACAAATCTTCAAAAATGATAAATCCCTCGAAGGCTCAGCTTCCGAATTCATTATTGACCTGCTGATCGGACTCGTAATAGTCGGAGATCCTTTTGTAGCTCTCGTCATGGCCTTTTTTGCAACTCTTACGGAAACCGCAGTAAACCAGATAGACGATAACCTCGTAATCCCGATTTTTTCCGGCTTTTTCGGGCAGATAACCCTCTTTCTATTGGTTTATTTATAATGCAAATCGAAAAAAGATGCCCTTTCAATCGGTTGATCCGTCCCGGGACACAAAAAAGTATTTTTCAATATTCACTGCGCCACAAAATATTGTAGCCAGTTGCCGGTTGGAGAAATGTTTTTATTGACCCCGGAAACCGTATTTGAATTCCGGGGAAATATCAGACATCCCCGCCAGCTTTTCTGGCGGCCGTTTCCAAAACGAAGACGAAGAGGAAGGCAGAAAAAGACAGAAGAAACTTGTGAAAGAGGAGATTTTGAAAGGTTATTTTTCAGGTAAAGCAATTCCATTTTGTTTGTTATTACGGCAGTTCTAGCTAATTTCCCTACTTTATTCTGCGTTTTTATTCGATATTTTTCTTCATTTTCACAGGAAAGACCGCTCTCCTGCGTCGAGCGGGACAGGAACGACTCGGTATAGTGAATATGATTGTGCAGGTTAGAAACCAAACTTAGAGCCAGAAAACAACATTTGAACTAAAAAAATCAAAAACCTATAGGTAGGCGGTCAGAAAAGAGAAAATGAAGTTGAAAAAATAGCCAGCGAAAAAAATAGAAGGATAACAAAAACGCAGTAAAAGAAGCAAGTGAAATTCCTAAAGAGAAAAAGGAGGCAGACAATTAGGCTGCCTCTTCTGCTCCGGTTTCACCCTGGGCCTGCTTAAGCCTTCTCATCTCCCTTATACGCCTGACCAGGACTTCTCCGAGGTAAAGGACAAGGGCTGCAAGAAGCACATAAACTTTCAGGCTCACTGGCTCGGTTGCTTCCCTTTCGGAATTCTGCCTTGCGTCCTTCAGGAGAAAGGCTCTTGCTTCCTTTTCAGTATAAATTTCCCCTCCGGTTGCAAGAATAAGGGGGTTGATATCATTATTAAGCCCGACGTCACGGTACTCAAGCGGGTAGTTTACAGCTAGCGGGTAACCGGAAATATTGTGAATTCCTATTTCATCCGGATTTACACTTGCTTCATAAGTGTTCCTGCCCGTAAGAGCAAGGTCAATCTGGGTTCCGTCCAGTTTGAGCTGCGGGATTCCTTCATCGTACATTATCAGGGTGAGGTCGGAAGGGGTACCAAGCCATGTATCCAGAGCTTCAACTACAGCTCCTTCTTCGGCCTGGGGATTTGCAATTGCCCAGTTAGCCATGCCTGAAATAAGTCTGCTGTTTGACCCGTTGTAAACAGCCGAAGCCCAGCGAGTAGCTCCGTCTCCGTTATCCGTGGAAAAGGCTGCAACGCGCCCGAGCCCGAAGCGCCAGGTGGTGAGCACAGGCTGCCCTGTAACCGTAATGACCAGACGTTCAGCTCCGGCTTTTGGAGTAACCTGGTTATATCCTGTGATACTGGTGGAGGTAAGGTTCACACTCTTCGTGATGAAGTGGTCCGGGGAGTACTCAAGAAGCAGGTAGGTACCGAGATCCTCCGGTTCATCTTCTTCATCCTCAGGAGTCACAACCGTATCTTCAAACTCGATGTTTGCCCGCTCTCCCATATCGATATGTTTATAGTTGTTTTGAAGTCCCAGTTCCTGCATCAGCTTCTCGGCATAAAGGGTTCTGGTCTGATCGGCCTGGGAAGGAGCTGAAGATCGGATATGGACAAAATACAGGTTTACACCCATATCCTGCAGTTCTTTTGCGGCCTCCAGGCTTGCGTCATACGAGTCCTCAATCCCTCCGTCGGAGATAATAATAGCATCAAGCTCACCGTCTTCGCCTTCCAGCATCTCCTTTGTGACAGCAAGCCCCTGGTCCAGAGAGGTTTCGGACTCTTCGCTGGGGGTCAGCTGCGAGATTTTATCTTCCAGAAGGGCAAGGTTCTGCGGGAGCCCCATGTACAAAAACCCGCCCGAAACATCATATCCAACACTTCCGAATGCGATTACTCCAACGTTTGCATCTTTCAGGTTATCATTCCTGAGGATAGAGATGGCATTTGACAGGATATCTCCCAGAGTACCGTGAGCAGCCGTGCTTGGAGAGATATCAAGGACCAGGACCAGATTTCTCCCCCCTTGAAACTCGGAAGGTTTTGAAATTACAGGCAAGACATCTTCCAGGGAGGAATTAAGGTATTTTCCATAGTTATAGGCCTTATCTCCTCCGACGACAATAAGCCCCCCCCCGTTGCTGACATAATTTTTGATTTCCTTCATCTCAGCCTCGGAAAAATTGCCTATGATCTGGTTGTCAAGCACAAGAGCCTTACTCTCCGTAATATTCCCTGCTCCGGAATAGTCATTTACAACCGAAACCTCATAGAGGTTTCTCAGAATACTGGCGAGAGGAGAACTGGAGTCAGCGGTAACAAGTGTGATTTTTGGCTTGGGGATTACGTAAAGAGACTTGTAAAACTCGTTATTTGATTTATTGAAGTCCTCGTCGGACGGAGTAATCTTTACACTCAGATTGTGGGCGCCGAGCGTGGTAAAAGCCTGATTAATCGAAATGGTATTATTCCGGGTATCCTGAGAGAACTGCCTGCTCTGAGAAATTTCCCCGTCCACATAAACTTCAAGGAAATAACTGACACTCTGTTCCGAAGCCTGGCGGACGACGATATCAAACTCGTTCTGGTTGTCCACGACCACTGTCTTGTCCCCGAGCATCTCGACGCTGAGGTCGTTTGTCTCAAGCTCGGGCTGGACAAGATAGACAGGAGTGTTTGCGTCCTTTGCAAACCTCAGAGCTTCCGTAAGATCCTTTCCTGCATTATTGTTTCCATCGGTAACAAGCACGATCTGATTGCCAAGCCCGGAATACTGGACCACGGCATCCCCGAGCGAGGTCTTCTCCCCGGTCAGCTGCACGAGAGTGGTAGGAGTATCAGCAGTAAGGGCTTCATACAGGCCTGTCCCTGTGTCTTCGGGGAAAAGGCCCATACTTGTGGTCATGTCCTGGACAAGCACAAGTGAAGGATCTTCTTCATTGATGGTCTGGGTAACCGTTGTATAGGGGGCAGCCAGGGCAAGGACAAGGAGGAAAGCAACAAGCATTCTCCATTCCACAAGTTTTGTTTTTGTCTTCCGCAGGAGATAAAAACCCGCAATAATTACGGGAATAATGAGAAGGAGCATCTCAGGGCTCTCAAGGGCTATGTTCACAGTTCACCCCTCCCGCGGACGATCAGAATCTCGAGCAGCATAAGCAGGAACATGACTCCTATAAGGTAGTTGGTAATATCGTTTTTTGCGATATAGGTGTCAGACCGGACAAGCCTTGAGCCGTCTTTTTCGACTGCCCGGCTGATAAGTTCCGAGGCGTCTATTGTAGTATTCGATTCCCGGTCATCATAGAGGTTAACTGCAATCTCCTTGTCCGAAACCCTGTATATCCCCACCTCGTCAAAGAGCAAACGGCTTGTTGTCAGGGTTTTTGACGGCGTCTGGACTTCTTCGGTCTTTGCCAGGGAAGTCAGGGTTCCGGTTTCAAGGTTATATTCCGAAATGTCCCCTATGCCTCCGAGCCATTCAACGAGTTTTATCCAGAACACCGGGTACTCAGGCAGGTTGTGGAAATTGTTCCAGGCTCCTTCCCCGAGCTCGTCGTTAAGACCCATATAGAAGATAGTGCCTTTCCCTACCTGCCAGTAGCTGAGCATAGGAATCCCGTCTTCCGTGGCTACGAGGGTTGTGGAACCCGTCCTTTCAGTTGCGTTCAGGTATTTGCGGACAGAGATCTCGTCGGTCTTCACGTCTTCCGTGATGCTGCTCTGAAGGACTTCTTCAACCTCGAGCCCGTCTTCTGCTACCTCAACTCCGAGAGGTTTTACAGGCAGGAGCTTAACAAGGTCGACCTCGGTTTTATTGGGTTCAAGGGCTTCGCTTGCAATGAAAACCGCATTTCCTCCGTTTCGCACGTAATTTTCAATATTATCCACCGAACCGTTGGCAATCGGAGTTTCTTTCTGGGCAAGCACGACAAGCGTATAGTTGTCAAGAGAAGCTGGCAAGGAATCCCGGATTTTCAGGTCACTGTTGGGGAGCAGGGAAAGCGCTGTTTTAGAAGGCAGCTTTCCGTTATCCGTGACATAGAGGATCTGCTGCCCGGAGGTATCCGGAATTGAGATGTAAGCCTTATTGTCAACGGACAGGTCGTCTTTAACATTGAGACTGATCGTGGTAATTCCGGGGTTCAGGTTTTCCAGTGTGAACTGGTTCGTACCGCCTGCAGGAACAGAGAGAGTGAAAGACTTTGAAGTGTTTCCCGAAATTCCTCTCCCGGTCCCAATCTCAATATTTGCACTTTCACTTTCGTAGTTCTTGACCACGCCTGTGTAGCTGTATTCCCCGTCCGTGGCTTCAATCCAGCCGTTAATAATTCCTATATTATCCGCCGGTTTTCCGACCTTTACGAAATTGACCTCAAGCCCGTAGGACTCCGCCAGGTTCTTGGAAGCTACGGGGTCGTCTCCGTTCCAGTTTGTAAAATCCGATATAACAATGATCCTGCCCCCTTCATCAGCGAGGAGGCGCATACCTGTGGAAATGGCCGCAGAGAGGTCGGCAGTGCTGGCTCCCGGTTTAACTTTTCCGAGGATTTCTCCGGCAGCTGACGCGCTTTCACCCTCAAGGGTAAGCAGGGGAGTGCTGGAAGCAAGGATTATGCTGTTCTTCTTACTCACATAGCCTTCAGCAATTTCGACCGCATCCTCAAAACGGGACTCAACCTGCATGCTTGCCGAAGTATCAAGGATGAGCACCGTATGCTCTCCACTGAGAGGCTCGTTTGAGGTGTAATAATAGCCTGCAGCCCCGATGGAGAGCAGGATCAGCATAAGGAGCTGGATCAGGAAAAGGGGATCTCGCACAATTTTCGTAAGCGAAGCATAAACCCTTTTTCGTTCCCTTTCAAGTTTGAGGACAAACATCAGGGAGGGAATCGAAAGCACCGCTGGTTTCGGGCGGAGCATGTAAATGATTATAAGCGGAATGATACTCAGGAGGGCGGCAAGAGCAAGGGGGTTTTCAAAAGGCATTTTTCAGCGTCTCCTTCTCCTGATCGTATGGTAAAAAGCATTAAAGATAGGGGTGTCGGTTGTGAAGGTGTAAAACTCGGCTCCGACCTTCATGCAGGTTTTTTTAATACTTGCAGTGTGGTCGTCCAGCTTCTGAGTATAGCGTTCCTTGAACTTTTCACTGATATATGTCCTTATATCTTCCCCTGTTTCAAGGTCTATAAGCTTGCTATTTCCCTGGAGGGGGAGTACTTTTTCCGTGGGGTCAAGCACCTGTATAACGATAAGGTCATGGTCGGAGAGCCTGTACAGAGCTGTTTCTATTGCCTTCGGGTCCTGCATGAAGTCGGAAATAAGGATTACAAGAGACCTTGACTTGATCACCTGGCTGTACTTCATAACGGCTTCACTTATGGAAGTGCCCCCTGAGAGTTCAAGTGCGCTGAGCCTGTCGATTGTCCGCATAAGGTTCTTCCTGCCTCTGCGGGGTCTATTGATATCAATTTCTTCCGTAAAAGTGGATATGGCAAACCTGTCGTTATATTTTGTTACCATGTAAGCAAAACCTGCAGCAAGCATGGCAGAATACTCAAACTTCGAGGTCCCCTTTTCGGGGTAGTCCATGCTTTTGCTGGCGTCCAGAAGGATGTGGGTTGTAAGTGTCTTTTCTTCCTCAAACTGCCTCACATAGAGCTTTTCAGTCCTCGCATAAGCCTTCCAATCTACATCTTTCAAAGCGTCGCTTGAGTCATACTCCCTGAACCCGATAGTATCGATACCGTGTCCGCTTCGGGTTGATGGACGGTTCCCGGCATAGACCGTCGATACCCTTTTCCGGACCGAAAAGGTAAAGCGGTCAAGCTGCCTGAAAAAATCCGTTTCGATTTTTTGATTTGTGCGAGTCATTCCTGATCTTCAACTGAAAAGCCCGGTTCTGCCGAACCTGAAAAGCCTGGTAAGGTTTTAACCTCAGGGGGATTTTAACCTCATATTACATTTCACACAACTCAGTCCTCAGGACCTGCCCGGTTACAGGCCTTTCGGATTTCATTTATCGAATCTACTTGTCGAATCGCTACTCTTTTCATTTGACCTTTTTTAGAATTTCCTCAACGGCTTCATCCGGGGTCATTCCGCTTCTTTCGGCTTCGAAAGTCAGGATCAGTCTGTGGCGGAGAACCGGGTAAGCCATGTAATCGATGTCCTCCTTACTCACGAAGTTCCTGCCCTGGATCAGGGCTCTTGCCTTTGCTGCAAGGATAAGGCCGATGGATGCACGGGGAGATGCCCCGTATTCGATGTGTTCCTTATCTTTGCGGGTCATTGACACAATAGAAAGGACGCGCTGCTGGAGTTCTTCAGAGATCGGAACCTGCCGGGTAAGCTTCTGTAAATCAAGAAGTGTAGACTTTTCCAGGCCCCTTGTGATCTGTGGGGTTTCGGACTTTGTATAACGGTTGATGATCTCCATTTCCTCTTCAAAGGAGGGATAGTCTACAAGGATCTTTAAGAGGAAACGGTCCAGCTGGGCTTCGGGAAGAGGGTATGTACCTTCCATTTCAATTGGGTTCTGGGTAGCAAGGATAAAGAAGGGGCGGTCAAGCAGAAAAGTATCGTTTCCGACCGTTACCTGTTTTTCCTGCATGGCTTCGAGCAGGGCGGACTGGGTTTTGGGGGATGCACGGTTGATCTCATCTGCAAGCACGATGTTTGCAAAAACAGGCCCGGGTTCAAACCTGAATTCTTTTTTGTCGCCCTTCTCTTCAATCACGTTGGTTCCTGTGATGTCAGAGGGCATCAGGTCAGGGGTACACTGAATTCTGCTGAACTTCAGGTTCATCGCCTTTGCAATCGTGGAGATCATAAGGGTCTTTCCAAGCCCGGGGTTGCTTTCCACGAGGGCATGCCCTTCACAGAGAATTGAAATTATAATCTGTTCTACTACCCTGTTCTGGCCCACTATGACATTCCCTATTTCTTCAAAGAAACTTTTAAAAATCCTGCCCGCGTTCTGGTAGGTCGTGCCGGCCTGCCCTGAATCGATATTGTCCTCAGTCATATTTGATACACCCTTTGAATCGCTGTTTTTCACGGGTTCCGATGCCCTTTCCTGCTAACATTATCCGTTTCTGCAACAGAATGTCATTCAAAACAGCCTGTTGTTCCAAATATAGTCTGTAAGTCTAATACAGCCTGTAATTAAATCCTGTAATTTCCAAAACTGTGCTCAATAACCTTCGATTAAACCGAATATGGCTAAGTCCAACTTAATATGAATATTTTACAATCTTGATATCAATTTTGATATAAATGTTTCATGATCGTAGTGTAAATTTTTCATATTATTCTTCTGCAAGTTGTTCAAAGTAAGTCTGGATGACACTCCTGTACCCTTCGGGCAGGTTCTCATAATAAGACTGAGAAGCAATGGCTTCCGGGTTGTAGATATCCGACTGAATGAATGATTCGTTGCTCCTCTCTTCCCCTTCTTCCTGGCTCGTAAAACCCTCCCCTGCACCAGGAGGGATCTGCAAGTCCACTTCCGTGCCTTCAATTATGATAACGGCCGGCTCTCCAAGAAGATCTTCATTGCTCTGCTGTTCTCCCGACGTCCCGCCGTTTTCCTCCAGGGAAACAAGGTCCGAACCACCCGGAAAGGGAATGTTATCGATTACTTCATCCAGGTCGGTAGGACTGATAGTTGACTGATACCCGGTATGGACGACATATGCCAGAACCGCAACAGCGAACACGGTTAGCAGGACATCTTTTGCAAGCTTTTTCCTGTTAAGGAAAGCAGAAGACTGCACAGGCTTAGAATCGATTACGACACTGCCTATAAGGTCGCGGACGATTATATTATCCATATCCCGGTTGTCATAGGCTGTCCTCATCCTCTCCCTGAGTACAGGATACTTTTCTTCAATCAGGGTAATGGCATCTTTCTTTTCAGCCCTGTAATACCTGACTGCCGTGAGAATAAGCGAGAGGGCAAAGGAAAGAACAATCAGCCCCAGTGTCTCAAAGACAATTTCAGAACCAAGAATACTATATTTGGAACCGGTATAGGGCTCGAAAGCGGGGAACATTAAAAATATATCTCTCATGTTGAAGAGCACAAAAAGGGCATAGAGAACCAGAAACGTTGCAAGCAGGTCTGCAAAAGCATAGAGCCCTCTATATTTTTTCAGAACCGATTCGTGTTTGTTTATGATTTTTTCAAGCTCCAGAGCCATCCCGCTCCCTTCTGCAACCGGAGATCCCGGTGTAATTATTCTTAAGAATGTTATATAAAGATGCACAAAGACAGATAAAGATACTATAGGGAGATATTATAGAAAGATACTATATAAAGGTACTATATAAAGATACACGTTCCAGCTGCAAATTCTTTCTGTACGTCCTCCTGTAAGTCGCTTCGCAAGTTCCTTCCGTATGCTCTTACCGGAAATACACCCATGTAAGAACTACATTCTGAATGTTCTGAACCCGGAATTCTTTTCTGAACCCGAAAGCCTTTTTCCGAACCTGCAGGCTTCTGCTTATACGAAATTCCTGAAGGCAGGATAGGAACCCAGTACTTTTAGAGTATTCGCTTTTGACTTTGTACCAGCTTTTGATTTTATATCTTCTAAGGCACCTTTTATAAGTGCATCGCTTGTACAGCCTTCGAAGTCGATGTAGAAGTAGTAATCTCCAAGTTCCTTTTTGGAAGGCCTCGACTCGATTTTAGTAAGGTTGATTCCCCTTTTTGCAAAAGCTCCCAGAAGTTCGTATAATGCCCCAGGGCGGTCTTTTTCCAGGTATACGATAAGAGATGTCTTACAGGCCGAATGGCTGACCTTTTCCCTTGAGGTTTCGGGATGGAACTCAGGCTCTTCCCTCCGGCAGGGCTCAGGGATAGATTTGCCTTCAACACCCGCGGCGTCCATGGTCTGCTCCGATGAAGTCTTTTGCCCTGCCCGGATAATAATAAAACGGGTGTGGTTTTCCTTTCTGTCCTGGATATTTGAGAGCAGGATTTTGAGCCCGTAACGCTCTGCTGCCTCTGGGGACGCTATTGCTGCCATTTCCTCAAATTCCCCTGCCAGCCTGGCCGCGTGGGAAGTGCTGCCCGTGCTCCTGAGTTCCGCTTCAGGAAAATGCCTTTTCAGGAAATGCCTGCACTGGGCAAGCCCCTGAGGATGGGAAAGAATGACCCGGATCTTATCAGGCCCGCCTTTAGAGAGCAGGCAGTGCTCGATTTTAACAACAATTTCCCCGATAATAACAGCCTCATTTTCAAGTAGGAGGTCGAGGGTAACTCCTACGGAACCTTCTATGGAGTTTTCCACAGGAATTACAGAGACGTCTGCGTTTCCTTTAACTGCAGCCAGGAAAGCATCCTCTATGTCTCCAAAATACCGAAACTCGGCATCCTTCAAGCTATTTTTCTGAATCCACAGCTTTGCAGCCCTTTCCGAATACGAGCCTTCCGGCCCCATTACACCTATGATCATCTGAAGCTTAATTGGAGGGAAGGTAATAAAAAGTTTTGATGGCATAGCTGGGCCAGCAGAGTTGCGGCTCTACAGTGCGCTGTCCGTTTCACTCGCTTTGCTCGCTCAAGCGGACTAATTTAGGGTTTTAACAATTAGTTTCGTTAAAGAGGGCTAATTTGAGCAATCTAAGTTAATTTATTTCAAAAGGACTTTTTCTGAGATAAAAACTTCCCGGGTTTTCTGTTCTTTCCAGTTCTTCTTGAAGGTCAAGCTTTTCTCCTGTGTTCCAGAGGAGTTCAAATTCTTCTTTGAGGTTTTTTGCAAACCCGGTGTCCCGGATTTTTACGACTGAAAGGACACGATCCCGGTCTATGGGATGGGGCTGGAAAAGGACAACTATGGTGTCGTCAACTATTCCGAAACAGGAATAAAAATTCTGGACCAGCCTGATATCAAGGCTTTTTTTCATTTTTTCAAGAACTTCTTCTTCCTGATTGGAGAGTATGGAAGTAAGAGCTTTGAAACGCGGGGAAGCCAGCAACCGAATATGGACTCCCCTGTCAATAGCCTTTGTTATTTCCGGAAGCGCGTGGAAAACAATGTAGACTCCGAAGACTGGAGGAATGATGCAGACCGATTTTTTTACTTCACTATAAACGGATACGGCAAATTTTTTGATTTCGGATTCGGTGATAGCGGTCGTCCAGAAGATTTCATCCTTTCTTTTTTGATTGGGGATAGCTTTCAGGACCTGCTTTGCTTCTTCGATAGAGCCTTTCAAAACCGCGATCTCCCTTTCAACTTCTGCTTTTCTCCGTTCAAAAATAGCGTCAAGAGAGATCTCAGGATCTACTGCCCGATATTTTTTTGGCCTTGAAGCCTGGACTTCCACAAACCCTTTCCCGGCCAGGGACTCAAGGACGGAGTAGATTTTTCCATAGGGCACCTCCGCATCCCTATAGATGGCGCTTGCCTCTGAAACACCCAGTTTCAACAAAGAAAGATAGACAGCTGCTTCATAGGCATTAAGACCGACATCCTGCAGGAACCTTTCATTCGGCATGCCGAAATTTGGGCTTTAATCTCTTAAAGCAGTTTCGAAAATCTGCAGGGTGATACCTGAAAAATACCGATATTTAATGCAAAAAAGGTTTCTGGTATTGGAAAGTACCAGAAAAAATATTCGTGACCTGAAAAATTTACCTGAATTTCGACTTTATTTGAGCAATTTAAGGGCATCTCTGCAGGCTGCTACGGCAGGCGCACCCGAGGTTATGAATATGACATCCATAACTTCCATTATTTCCTCTTTGGTAGCGCCGTTCTTGAGGGCACTCTGCATCTGTACTACAGTACACCTTTCACACTGTTTGGATGCAACGACTGCAAGAGCTATCATGATCTTGACCTTTGCAGGCAGGGCCCCATCTGAAAGCAGTTTGTGGTCACATCTCTTGTATTTGTGCAGGAACTCCGGGTCCAATTCCCCAAGGGTTTCCAGAATCTGCGGGGTAAAACCCAGCTTCTCACTCATTTTTTCGATTAACTCTTCATGTTCTCCCATATAGCTAACCCCAATTTTTGTATAATTATTGTTAATTAGATTGCATATTATTAATATTAAGGTTTGCTAAACCCAAAATTTATTCCCCTTGACCAGTTTATGGGATTGTATTTTCCAATAACTTTCTCAAAAATAGCTTACTTCATAAACTTGACTATATATTGAATTAAATTTTTACTTGCACAGTATAATGTTTTCTGTACTTTAAGGAGGTTTAAAACACGACGAAAATTGCAGCATGGTGTACAGCTCAATTTTGATTATATAAGAACACTGGCCGACTCTTCCTCTTGCCTATAGAAACGAAACGTCCTGCATTTTTGCTATGAAATTTATTGATTTACTTTATGAAGCCAACAATTTTTATTTCCTGTTTAGCTGTCGCTACTTACATCTAAAATGTAATCTCATAAATTTATCGTCTATACACGACAAAATTAATAAATTTTATCGATTATACTAGATAAGTATATAAATAAGAAATTCCTGATTATTCTTTGTGGAGACAAGGGAGAAACTGAAAAGTGCCATTATCGAATGGCAGGGAAGAGCATTACCACCATTGCAGAAGCGTAGCTATGAGGCGAACATCGATGCTCCGCACATAAATGACATAGTGGGTGTGAGGAGATGCGGCAAAACATACTATATGTATCAACTGATATCAGAACTGCTTGAGAGGGGCGTGCCAAAGAGCAATATATTGTACCTGAACCTTGATGATGACCGCTTGCAGCCGTTAAATGGGGACGAACTGCAGCTACTGGTAGAAGCTTTCAGGGAAATTCAGGAGGTATCCGCAGAAGACCGTTTGTATCTTTTCCTTGACGAAATCCAGAACTTCCCTTCATGGGAACGATGGGTTAAAGGCATCTACGATAGAAAACAGAATGTGAAGTTAGTAATAAGCGGCTCGAATGCATCCCTGCTTTCACAGGAAATTTCCACCTTATTAACAGGCAGACATCTGAGCACCAGGATGTTCCCTTTCAGTTTTGCGGAACTCCTGGATTATCATTCGATAACCTTTGATGTGAAAACACTCCCTTACTCGGAAGACAGGCCAGTTGTCAAACGCAGATTCAACGAATACCTGGAAAAAGGAGGATTTCCCGAGACCATAGTCTATCCGTCGGTGCAGCATCGGGAAACATTGCAGTCATACTTTGACGACATCATCTACCGGGATATTATTTCAAGGCACGGAATACGCAATCCCCTGATATTCAAGGACCTGGCGCTATTCTGCATATCGAACATCGCAAAACCGCACACCTATAACTCTCTCCGAAGGCTGTTTGCCAATTACTCTTCCCTCAGCACGGATGCGATAATCAATTACATTGCATACCTTGAGGATGCACTCCTGCTCTTCAGCGTCAACCATTACGATGAATCCCTAAAACAACAGATAAACAAACCCAGGAAATTATATTGTATCGATACAGGCATGATCAATGCCGTTTCCTTCAAGCTATCCTCCGATACCGGGAGATTATACGAGAACCTCGTCTTCATCCAGCTCTTACGTTCCGGAAACGAGATCTACTACTGGCAGGACCGGAAGGGCCTTGAGGTCGATTTTGTAACAAAGAAAGGACTTGAGCCCTCCCGATTGATGCAGGTCTGCTCGGATTTTTCCGACCCGAAAACAAAAGAACGCGAAGTGAACGGACTACTGGCCGGGATGAAGAACTTTAAAATGAAAGAAGGGACGATTATCACATCAGATCTTTTTGACGAGGAGGTCGTTGACGGGAAGAAGATAAGGTATGTGCCTTTGTGGTACTGGCTGCTTGAGGGTGAATTCAATATGATGAATGATTATTCAATATGATCAATGATATGGACATTAAATCCTGTTGAACATTCTAAAATTTAATCCCAATGTAAAGATTTATAGTTCCAGTAGAATCCTATTTAATAAATAAAGTAATTTTAAATTCGTCCTATCAAAGCTCATAAAGATATGCCATTTAAGAAATCATGTAAAATCGCTAAACGGAAATATTTTGAACATAAACACACTTGATAGATGGTAATTGAATGAAAAATCTGAATCATAGACAAAGAGCTCTTCTTTACACCATAGACAAACTCCATGAGAGGGACTTATCTTCGAGACTCATGATAGTGAAGAGTCTTTTTTTGTCATCTCAAGTAGAAAAAATAGACAGATTAATTAAATTCTATCATTTTTTCCCTCACCACTACGGCCCTTTTTCCAACGCTTATTATACTGATATTTCCAGGTTACAAAAAGAAGGTTATATTATCGAAAAAGAAAAAAAGTTTGAATTAATCGAAAAAGGGAAAATAGCTTTAAAAGGGATTGATCCAAAAGCAACTTTGAAGATAAATAGAGTTGTGAAGAAATTTAATTCTGAAAAAGAAATTATGGAATACGTATACCGAAAGTTTCCTGATTATACGATAAAAAGTAAACTTCTCCCCTGCCAGGAAGTGATAATACAAGAGCCTGGCCTTTTCACTATCGGTTACGAAGGAAGAGACATTGACCTTTTCCTTAATATTTTAATTCAGAATTCCATAGATGTTCTTGTTGATGTCAGGAAAAATCCTTTCAGCATGAAATTCGATTTCACAAAAAATAGCCTTAAAAATTATCTCGAAAACTCGGAGATTCGATATCTCCACATCCCCGAACTTGGTATAAAAGGGGAAAAAAGAAAAGACCTTCGCACACTCAAAGATTACGAAAAACTCTTTGAAGAATACGAAAAAACGACAATAAAAGACAATCCCAGGCTTTTAGATAATATTGCGGAATTAAGCCGAAGCCACCGTGTTGCTCTAATGTGTTTCGAAGCCGATGTAAACATGTGCCATCGTGGAGTTATTGCAAGAAATATAGTTCAGAAAGAAAATGTGGAAGTTTTAAATATCTGAAACACATAAAAGCCATGTAAACTATTGTTTTATTTTTTGGAGGTATTCCTGATTGAGACAGGAAACCGAGAAAATCGTAGTTCTGGTGAGGGCTACACCAGAGGAAAGTAAAAAGCATGGATATCTTGTATGTGTTGCCGGAATAAATGAGGAGGGAGAATTCAGGAGAGTTTATCCTTTCGAATTTAGCTATGGGGAAAAGTTAATCAATTTTAAGAAGAAAGACCGGATAGAAGTTGTCCTGACAGAACCGGACAACGATCAAAGAAGAGAAAGCAGAAAGCAAATCCGTTACAAGAACCTGCATTCCCCTGTTGAGGACGAAGAGCTAAGAAATTTACTCCGGTCGAAAGTAAGTTCAATAGAAAAACTAACTGAAGAAAATGCAAGTCTTGGAGTAGTAAAGCCTGAACTTTTAGACGTAAAGATCGACATAAATAGCACTGAAATATACGACAAGCAGCAGTACTTCAACTTGATGGGCGATTATCTGGTCGAGAAAAGAGAAAAAGTCAAAATGCCTGTCGAACTGAGATATCATTTCAGGTGCAAAAATGATCCTGCCTGCAAAGGACATCAGATTATTCTGCTCGACTGGGAACTTAACGAGCTTGCAAGAAATGTTATGCGGATAGACACAGATCCGGCATCCATAGAAGAAAAGATCAGGTATAAATTTTTTGATTCCATGCAGGAAAGAGACCTCTATTTTGTAATGGGAACTCACTTCCGTTTCAAAACCTGGATGATTATAGGAATTTTCTACTTAAAGAAGAAAGATGAGAAGCAAAAGAATATTTTTGATTTTTAAAATTGCGGGCTTTTCTATTCTGATAGTGGCCTTAAGAACCACACCTACGCATTTTTCTTGTTTAAATAAGGATAGACGATTTTTGAGTTGGGGTACCGGCGTTCTCACCGGCCGACGAAGGAGGCCGATCTTTCCCGAAAAATAAAAAAGAAAAAGAGCTTGAATTCAAAAAGCAGCAACAGAATTTTTCCTCATCTGAAGGGGTTGGCTAGAGAAAAAAATTATTGAAGATATTCTCAACTTCACCCCTTATATCCAATATGACGATTCAAAGTTCCAAATCTTTTTCTCCCTTGTCCCGACTCTGGGTAGATACACATGTAAACAGAGAAAGGTTCAGAGAAGAATGGTTTGAATAAAAAGTGATAGATTGGACTCAAAAAAGAGTAACAAGAGAAGGAAATAAATCCTTAACCGATGACCAATGAAATTAAATTGATATTACGATTTTTATACTACGTCAATAGAAACTTTAGCGTAACTTATCTCTTCTATTTCTAAATCTAATGGATTGAGCATTTTTAGAACAGTTCGTAAATCTGGTAACAAGAAGTTTAGAGATTCAATTTTAGTATTAGTATTTCCTAAATTGGTTCCATGAACCATACGATTTCTCATACTTGTCAATTTTTCCCAAGCATTGCTCCTAACGTTTATTCCGTGCGCTGCTAGTAACTCTACATTGGAAAAAACATTCTCACAATCATTGCTCTGCAAGTTGAGACTTATTTTCTTTAGACTCAAAGCTTCCTCCAATGCACTATAAACCATTATAATCGCATTATTAATATTAGGATGTATTTGATTCTCATCAGAGTTAGAATTGTCTGAAAGAAGCAGTTTTTCAGCTTCATCAAATCGTTTAACAATCATATACCATTTCTGAGCTAAATATCCTTGATGTAACCATTCTATTGTTTGGTTAAGAGTATCGACAGATGCTCTTGCATCTATTAACGTAATTTTGTACGGCAAATTATGTACCACTACATTTCTTAACTCACGAACAACATGTAGCTTGAAACCTAAGGGACGTGAAATAATTTCTTTGTTGATTAAAAAATCAATTGCAATCTTTGCATTCTTTGGCTGAGAGTTAGTATTATCATATAAATATCACTTGTAATATTCTCAATGAATTTACCAATCTCATAGCAAATATCTTCATAATTTTTACATAAGATAGATTTCTCGACTTCCGCAACAACTTCTCTTTCAACGTCGATATTTATCATATATATCTCCAAAAGAAAAGATATTGATCTGTTTTGTCCTGAAATAATTTCGTTTTGAAACTTTTTTCCTCTTGTCCATGTTTTCACCACCCAAACAATCTCACTCCTATTCTGAACTTTGCCTCAACTGGTAATCTATTCCAGAATGCTTCCTGTGGCGATTCTAACTGTTCAAGTTTCAAAGCTCCATGTGGCCTCTTGTTATACCACTGTACGAATTCTTCAAATGATTCAAACTCTCCTCTAAACCTTTGATATGTATCGAACCATTTCTCTATTTTTCCGTTTGTCTGAGGATGTCTTACCCTTGCAAGTATTGGTTTGATTCCAAGTTCTTCAATGCATCTTTTAAAGTCACTATCCCATGAACCATCCTTATTAATCCTGTGAGCCCCGAATTCACTTCCATGATCCATAATGAGCTCTCTTAAAGGGTATATGTCCCAGTACTCTTTGACAAGTTCATCAATCACTTTAATGGTGTTCTCCGTGTTGCAATGAACGTACTCTCCACCTGCAATTATCATTCTTGATGAATCATCAAGAATGGCACAGACTTGCAGTCCTAACAGGGGATTCTCATGCCAATCGATGTGTGCAGCAGACATGCTGTGTTCGCGTTCGTATCTACACCATTTTCTTCTCTGTTTCTTTTTTCGGTTTTCCTTGGCAAGGTCCATGCTAAGTAGGTAGTTATGGATTCTGTTATGAGATATCTTACGATTATATTTGCCTTCGATGAGAATCTCAAGGTAACAGGCTCCAAACTTATAATCAGAGTAAGTTTGGTCAATCAATTCCTGATCAGAGGAGGATAAGGGGTTCTTTGGTCTTCCAAGATTAATGCCAACTTGAGGAAGCTGACCAGTTTCAACGTATTCTTTGTAGATCTGCTGAACTCGACGGGCTGAGATCCCCTGGATCTCAGCTATCGTCGAGGTAGATTCACCTTTCGATTTTTGAGCAATGATCCAACGTATCTTTTTTCCATTAAGTTTCACAAAAGATAAGGGATTACAACCGACATATTTAGCGCGAAATAATTTCGGGATAAAACAGAAAAGATATTGATCTCTAAAATGTAATAATTATTGTTTATTCTCACCTTTTTCCCTCTTTATCCTCTCAATCAAAACCTCTGCCGTCTCATAATCCCTCCCTTCCTTCTTGCAATCTCAGCCTCTGTCTAAACAAGTTGACAGGAAAATGCCTTTGCAAGAATGGACTACCTGAGTTTTTCTGTTTTTTCTCTTGCCGCTGCAACTTTTGCTTCAATCGAGTCAGCAAAGGCACAGAGGGCATCAACACGCCGGATAATTTCTTGCTGTTCGGGGAGTGGAGGAAGAGGGATTGGTAAATTACCCACTTTTGAAATACTTAGTGTATTTAGCCCCGATGTTAACTAGATGATAAAGTTATATTTTCTCTTCCAATAGACGATAAAAGCCAATAAAGTACATACTTGTTATAAATATCGTAAGAAAAACGTATTTTAATTATATGATTCTGATGAAGGGAAGACAGGGAGTACGGACCCAGATGCTTTCCATCCCGAATTGCGCCTCGGAATCGCAGGAAATCGGGGATTTCATGGGAGTTGCGATGTAATCTCAACAGTACGCAGCCTTTTCACTTCACTCAGGAGGACGAATTTTTGGTAAAGGATGGAAATTAACCGTGGATCAATCTGGGCAAACAGCGAGTACAGACCCAGATACTCTCCATTTTGTGTCTGAGGGGAAGGAGGTAGTGGGTGTCTTCTCCGGCTCCGCATTGGAAGCAGCGAATTGAGATGTCTTTCTTTTTAGGCTGGGCTTCGGTTTTTTCCCTGTTAAATTCGACTGTGTGCCTTTCTTCAATGGAAAGGGCACCTTCGGGGCAGACCCCTATACAGAAGCCCATACCGTCGCAGAGTTCTTCGGATACGACTTTTGCTTTGCCGTTAATGATTTGAATAGCACCTTCAGCACAGGGTGCGACACATTTTCCGCAGCCTGTGCATTTTTCCTCATCAATTTTTATAATTGTTCGTTTTACCATGAAGATTAAACCCCTTCCCTTTAGGTCTTATTCCTTTTCTGGAAAGATATTATTTTATTTGTAGAAGCATCTGGCCTGTCAGACTGGTTGATCTGGTAGACTGACGTTGAAATGGCCAATTTGCCAGAGTGCATGACCAGGAAGAGATCAGATATCGGAGGACATAAAGTTCCATTTGAAATCCGGCAAGTACCCTTCCCTGTAGAGCGTTGTTTTATAATCATCTATTAACTTGCCCATTTTACAGGTATACTTTATAAAATCCGTACCTGCTTCCCCTTTGAACAGGATTCTTTCCGCCTTCTCAAGAAGTTCCGGATGGATAAATACCAGTTCTTCTTTAGTGTGCAAAAAAAGAGCAGAAAAGTCCCTGTGAATACCCATGCTTCTTTTCAGGAGCTCCGTCTTTAAAGTCTCATCAGAGATATAGTTCTTGAATTTCAGGTACGCATGAAAGTCTGCTATATTCTGATTTAAAGAGTTCAAAATCGAGTACAGCATGTTATCGGTTGCAGGAAGGGGAAGATCCTGAAGCTCAGGATGCGCACCTTCATAGATTTCGTTTTCTTCCGTATCTTTGTCCCGGGTTGTATCGTGATCCATTTTTATCACCTGCTATATTTGCAAACCAAATGTTCTACAAATCGAATTTTAGCCAGTGAAGTTGTAATCTGAAACCTCCTTCAGATTTTAGTAATAAGTTACCTTTTTTCCGAACTGGTCTTTTTTCCGAACTAGTCTCTTTTTCCGAACTAGTTTCTTTTTCGGAATTGTCCGTTTTTCTGTAATTGCTTGTCTTTCGTACTCAGCATTGGGTTTGAATCTGCATTGAGTTTTTCAGTGGTGTGTGCCTTCGACTACCTTTATTCCAGCGTCCCGAATCGTCTTTCGGATGGTATCCAGATGAGGGCATTTCGGATAGCTGTCCTCCATGAGCATGCAGGAACTGAGGTGTACTGCATCAAGCTCATACTGTTTCAGAGCTTTTAGCAGCCTGTAAACCCTCCTGCCAGAGCAGCCGCCGCATGTGAAGAAAGCAATTATCTGCGCATCTTTACCGTATGCCTCAAAGTGGGACTTCCTCTCATTGAAGGCTTTGAAGCAGCCCACTCCAGGACAGGTTTCAGAGACGATATCGCATCGGACAACTGCGATTTTTGTGGGTTTTGTTTCGTCAGTCAAGATTAACAGTCCTGCTCACATACTCTTCAGTCATAAACCGCTTTACAGCAGACGGGTTTGTTCAGTCTGCCTCGGAACTTTTACAACAAGCACCCTGAATATCCCCTCTCCAGGATTCAGCAGGCGGTGAGGGACCTTTGCAGGGCTTTCGATCAGCATGTCCCTGCTGACTTCTTCCTGTTCGTCCCCTATCTCAACTATGCCGATGCCTTCCAGGACATAGAAAAACACATCCACAGGCGTTATGTGTTTTTTTAAGACTTCCCCCGGTTTGAGTTCGATGTGCACTGCCTGAGCATGTTCCGTGTCATAGAGCATCCGTACGCTCACATTATGAGGGTTCGGCTTTTCCGGTGAGGATTTCATCTCAACAACTTTCATATGGTTCTCCCCTTTCTGACCATTTTTCTGCTTTTTTCAACCGCGTTTTGTATGTCACATTTAACATTTTCAACCGGATGCCCGTTTTCATCCGTTATTTTTCCGAGATTTTTCCCCGGAGTCTATTATCCGAGATTTTAGTATCCGATATAATTCATTCTGGCATCCGTTCCATAAATGCCTGATCGCTGCAAATTTGTTAGATACGTTTCTTTCTGCCGGATCAGCCACATCAGTAGAACTGTCAGGTGTTTTTCCCATTTTCTCCGGAAGCAAACCGGGAGGTTCAGAGGCAAAATTCCTGAAAGGCACCGATGGGGAACTATTCTGATTAACCCGCCGTTAGCAGTTAACCTGAAAAAGTCTAACTGCATAATGGCGGATAGCTGAACAATGGTTACCGGAACTCAGGCAAAAGCCTGAGAGTTTCAGCCCAACCAAGTTACAGTCCGACCTGGGTTTTGAACTCTTCAAGGCTCATACCATCAATGAATTTTCCGAGCCTCTTTTTTGTGCCGGAGTTTTTGTAGTAGGTAAGGATTCTCTCAACAGCATCAAGAACCTCATCTTCGGAAAGCCCTTTTGCCACGACATCTGCAAGCCTGGGCGTTGCAGCAGCAGAACCTCCGACCATGAGATTATAGCCTTTTGCCGTACCCATTATCCCTATATCCTTGATAGCAGGCTCAGCGCATGAATTCGGGCAGCCGCTAACCCCGATTTTAAGTTTTGAGGGCATGGGCATCCCGTGATATTTTTCATCAAGTTTGAGGCCAAGACCCAGTGAGTCCTGCTTAGCCTGCTTACAGAAAGTCGTCCCCGGGCAGATCTTGATACTTCTTACGCAGAGCCCTATTGCTGCTCCGGGCTTTATGTTAAGGTCAGCCCAGACATTATCAAGATCTTCCTCTTTCAGACCCACGATTGCAATTCTCTGGGCAGAGGTTGCTTTCAGGGCAGCTGCCCCGTACTTCTTCGCAACTTCCGCTATTTTTATGAGAGTGTCCGGGTCAACGACTCCTCCAGGGAGGTGGGGAGCTATTGCGTATGTTTCACGGTCTCTCTGAACGATTGCGCCTTTTTCGGGTAAATTGTCTTTCATGATTGATCCTTTCTCCTCAAACTTGAATGCTGGTATTTTGAACCTGTTCAAAATATCAGGCAGTTGCATAACGAATAAGGCAACACCTTTTGATACGTTTTTTAAGCAGGCTTTAATACAGCCCGAATTTTATGATACTCTGCCCGGCCGTACACTGTACAGAGATCTATCATTTAAAAGCGTTTTTTATAAAAATTGATTTTATAATAGTATCCTTTTGATACCAGTATATTAGAGATACTAATTTATATATCAGACAGTTTCTATGTTTATACTATGAAAGACTGCACCGTCTACAAGACGATGAACGTCATCGGGAAAAGATGGACCATTCATATCCTCCTTGAGCTTCACAAAGGAGAAAAGAAAGAAAAACGCTTCAATGAGCTGAAAAGAAAGCTGGAGTATATAACTCCGAAGATCCTTTCGGAAAGGCTTACAGAGCTTGAAAATGAAGGCCTGATCACAAAAAAATTCGATGACTCTACAAACCCCCCAAAATCGGAATACTACCTCACCGAAAGCGGGACAGATTTCATAAAGATAATACATGCAATCAAACGCTGGGGGCTAAAATGGAAATTCCAGAATGAAGAGTGTGAGAAATTAATTTGTAAGTACTGTGAACATTAAGGGCAAAAAAGATAGAAAAAATAAGGGAAAAAGAGAGTAAAAACACGTTTTTCACTTTTCCCAGAGACCTACTTCCTTTTTGAACTCTTCCAGGCCAATCTCGTCTATAATCGTTCCGAGTCTTTTCCTGTTTTCCCCATAGTCTTTAAAGAACTCTACTATCCTGTCAACGGCTGCCAGGATTTCTTCTTCGGAGAGCCCTTTTGCTACGACGTCGGCAAGCCTTGGTTTAAGTCCGGCAGCGCCTCCCACCATGAGAATGTAGCCTTTTGCCGTACCCATAACCCCTACATCCTTAATCACAGGTTCGGAACAGGAACTGGGGCAGCCGGATACAGCCATTTTCATCATGTAAGGGAGTTTCATCCCTCTATACCGAGCCTCCAGTTTCATCCCAAGGCTCACAGCATCCTGCTGGCCTTTCCTGCAGAACGTTGTGCCAGGGCAGAACTTGACGCCCTTTACAAAAGGTCCGGTAACAATTCCGGCATCCATACCGAGATCTGACCAGGCGGCATCAATATCTTCTTCTTTTAAACCTACAATTGCCATCTTCTGTTCGGAAGTCATTTTCAGGGTTGCAGCCCCGTATTTCTCCGCAACGTCCGCAATTTTCCTCAGGGTTGCAGGGTCGACTATTCCTCCAGGGGTCCTGGGAGCGATTACATATGTTTCTCCGTCGCGCTGAATGATTGCATTTTTTTCAGGAATGGTACTTTTCATAGGTATCGCCTCTCTACATAACAATTATTCCGTCTTATCCTTCCAAACGGACATTCAGGAAAATTATACTTCCATAGTTCAGGAGTTTTTTAACAGTAGTACTTTAAAGATGTTGTTTATAATATAAGAATAGAGGGAAAAAGCGGAGAAGACTTCATACTGCAGAGACCAGCGAAGTTTCTCAGGTTCCTCTTCTCTTAAAGAAAGCCCTGTGAGGTTTTGAATGAGTAAAGAGGGAACGGATAAAGAAAAAACTGGCACTGAAAAAAACCTGAATTTTTTCTTCAAGCCTGAGAACATAGCCCTGATAGGAGCATCCCCTAACCCGGAGAAACTTTCCCACACGGTTCTGGAAAGCCTCCGAAAAATAGGCTTTAAAGGAAAACTCTATCCTGTAAACCCCGGATACAAAGAGATTGAGGGGCTGAAATGTTATTCGGCGCCCGGGGAGATTGAGGACAGGATCGATATTGCTATTTTTGCAGTCCCGGCTAAAGCTGTTCTTGAAATTCTCAAAGGGTCCGTTGAAAACATAAAAGGAGCTGTAATTGTAAGCTCCGGCTTTCGGGAGATGGGGGCCGGCGGAAAGAAAATGGAAGAAGAGCTCAGGGCTCTTTTGAAAGAGAAAGGCATCAGGGCTATGGGTCCCAACTGCCTCGGGATATATGATACAATCTCAAAAGTGGACACCTTTTTCATAGAAGGGGAAAAGATAGAAAGGCCTGCAAGAGGCGGAATTTCCGTGCTTACGCAGAGCGGGTCTTTTGCCGCTGTGATAATGGACGAACTGGCAAATGAAGGGGCAGGCGTTGCAAGGGTCGTAAGCTATGGAAACAAGGTTGATTTGGATGAAAGCGATTGTCTTGACTTTCTTGCGCAGGACGAAGCCACAAAGGCAGTTGCCCTTTACATTGAGTCCGTAGGAGACGGGCGAAGGTTCCTTGAAGCTGCTTCAAACTGCGTAAAAAAGAAACCTGTGGTGGCACTCAAGGTCGGAAAACGGGAACCGGGAGCAAGGGCAGCAAGTTCGCACACCGGAGCAATTAGCGGGAGGTACGAAGCCTATGAAGCCGCCTTCCGGAAAACGGGTATAATCGAAGTTGCAAGTTACGAAGAGTTAAAAGCTGCCTGCAAGGTCCTTAACAGGTATCCCCCCGTAGCAGGAAAAAGAGTCCTGATAATAACCGATGGGGGAGGGATAGGCATCTCCATTGCCGACTCCTGTGAGGAGGCAGGGCTCAAAGTCCCTGAACTTTCCGAAACTGCGGCAAAAAGGCTGAAGGAAAAGCTTCCTCCTTTCGCTTCCGTAAGGAATCCGATAGACCTGACAGGCAGTGTGCGAGATGAACATTATGTCGCTGGCCTGGAGGAAGTTCTATCAGGAGAATATGACCTTGCAATCGTCAGCCTGCTCTGGGGTCCGCCCCTTCTTACCGAGGGGGTTGCGGAAAAAATCCGAAATTTTGCCGACAGCTGCGGAAAACCTATCCTGATCAGCTCCCCTGATGGAAGTTACAGCCGGAAAATGGCTTCAGCATTTACAGATTTCGGAATGCCGGTCTTTTTTACTCCTGAGAGTGCAGTAAGGGCAGCAGCAGTGCTTTGCAGGGGAAATGGTAAGCTGAAATAAGATCAGATCAAGAGAGCTGAAATGAATTTGATCAAAAAAAGCTGAAATAAAATTTGAGCGCAAAAAAACTGAAACTGCCAGAAATTTGAAAAATAAAGGATCGGATCGGGAAAGCGTGCAGAGGTTACACAAATCCCGGTGCGGATGAAAAGATTGACCAGCGCCTGTACCTCATAGCCCTTTTAATTCTTTTTACTGCAAGTTCAACAGCAGCTTCCCTTGGCAAGATTCCTTTTGTTTTTGCAGCTTCCAGGACCTGTTCCGTATTTCCTCTGACCTTTTCTTCAATTGAACCGAAAGCCGTGCATCTGGTAGCTCCCTGGTACTCCGAAGCCGCACAGATCACTCCCCCTGCGTTTGCGATAAAGTCCGGCACGTAAAGAATCCCCTTTTCATAGAGGATTTTTTCCGCTCCCTCGGTGACAGGGATGTTTGCTCCCTCCACCACCAGTTTTGCCTTCAGAAGATGGACATTGCCCTCGTTGATCACATCAGGACGGGCTGCCGGAATCCAGATGTCACAGGGCACAGAAAGAATTTCATCACAGCCAAGCTTTTCCCCTCCGGGGTAGTCAAGCACACTTTTCCCCTCTCTCTTAAGCCTGATCAGGGTATCCACGTCAAGCCCTTCCAAGTCGTGGATCGTACCCTGGGAATCGGCAGCTCCAACAAGGACAGCTCCTTTTCGGGTGAGGAAACGGGCAGCATGTTTTCCGACGGCTCCGAAACCCTGAACAGCTACACGAGCTCCCTTCAATTCGAAGTCACAGTATTGCAACGCAACTTCAGTCGCATGGAAAAGCCCCCAGCCCGTAGCCCCTACTTCATCAAGAGGAATACCTCCTACCTCGCAGGGCAGGCCTACCACCCTTCCGATCTCATCTTTTATGCAGGCCATGCACACCTCATCCGTCCCCATATCCGGGGCGAAGATGTACTCCTCAGTATACCGGAGGGCACTGGCAAGAGCCCTAAGAATCTGGCTTTTCTTTTCCAGAGGCATTTTCGGGTCCCCGTATATGACAACTTTTCCCCCTCCATAAGACAAATCTGCAGCCGCATTCTTGAGCGTCATGGCCCTTGCCAGCCTGAAACATTCTTCGGTGCTCACATCAGGGGCTATCCTTACTCCACCAATGGCAGGCCCCCTTGCAACGTTGTCCACCACAAGTACTGCTTTCAGTCCAACCGACGGTTCGTAAACATGAATTATCTTAAACGGCCCAAGTTCGTCGGCAAATTTGAACATGTCCTCTATAACGATCTCCCCTCGTTTGTTCTCTTAGGTTCGTATGCATCTGAGTTTCAGAATTTTCAGGGCTATGTTACTCTAATAAATATATTACTGCAGGACTCTATTATAGTTTCTGCCAAGTTAATTGCACTTTTTTGTAAATAGAGCATTTCCTAAATAGAGCATTTCCATCATTTCCTTGCAAATGATAAGATGACAGGATCTGGAACTGAGGACAAGACTGCAGGATTGAGAAAGACATAGTCCCGCAGAGTAAACAGGATTTTTAATCAGAAAAAGTATTTCAAAAGCCTTATAATAGTTAATTAAATTATGAATATAAAATATATTATTCCTTAATAAACCTCAGAAAAATGAATCGTTTGTAATTATTTCGAACTTTGGTCTCACCTTCTGTTTTCTCTCCAAGAAATGGCCCGGAAATGTGAACGATAACAAAGAACAGGATGGTTAGCGTGGAAACAGTGTTTAAAAGATCAAAATTCTCCTGGGAAGATTATTTTTCAGATAAAAAGAAAGGCGGACACAGATTTTCAACAGAAGAGTTCCTTGCTAAAGAAGCAAAAGAGAAGCTATTCCACCTTAATGGCGGGAAGACTCTTCTTGACTTCGGGTGTGGGGCAGGGGAGCTACTCATATATTACGCCCCATACTATGAAAAAGTCGTAGGGGTTGATTTCTCCAGGTCCATGCTCCTTGAAGCCAAAAAAAAGGTCCTGAAGCGTAAATATGAAAATGTGGATCTGCTTCTTGCAGACGACAGAACGGTATGGGAGAAGCTAGACACAAAATTTGACCAGATAACTGCAGCCGGGGTGGTTCAGTATCTGACCCCGGAACAGGTTGACAGTTTCATCCGAAATGCTTCCGCGTATCTGAGCGAAGGCGGAAAAATATCTTTTTTTGACATAATTGACCCTAAGCTATATTCTTTGTGGAAAATAGGATGGTTCTCACAAGACTTCATACCCCGGGATATATTGCTCAGAGTATGTACCTGCTGCGTAAAAAGGGTCTCAGCCTTCCTGGAAAACAGACCTGCTGACATAATCGGGAATTCATACAACCCTAACCAGATTGAAAGTATTGCACGAAAAAACGGCTTCCAGATGGAGTATGCGAAATCAGTGTACTATGAATACAGGTATCATGCCATACTTACCAAAATTCCCTGATCCTATTTCAATTTGCAACCCAAACTAAAAGGCGAAGGGTTACTGTTAAATCAATTGCATATGTTATCGCTCAGGCATTAAAATTCTCTTTTTGTTACACTTAATATTAAACCCTGAAGTTCCCTGAATCCGGCTATTTCTTTTCAGGATGTTCGGATTCAGAATCGCACACTTTTGTCCGTATTAAGCCCGCTTCAGCAGCCAGAGCCATCTTCTTCCTGTTGATCTTTCCTATTGATCCGGGTTTTTCAAAAATGAGATTTTGCAAGAGTGAGGAAAACGTGAGAAGGACAAAAAACAGCACATATATATAACAGGTGTCCAGAATATATCGAAAGTCTATGAAAATGTTTTGAATGCAAAAGACATTGAAAATTATAAGGGAAAAGATGGGACATAGAACTGCACCCGGAAAGTTGAAAACCAAATACATTCGGGACGTTCTTGAGAAAAAGAATGAACAGAGAATCAAGGTTCCGGTCCGGAAGGCAGTGTAACACTAATATGGCAATCAAAAATTAGCAGAAGAATTTATTTTCTGCAAATAAACTCAACAAGTTGTCCTGAAAACCAATAGTTTATCCTAAAAATCACTCGTTTATCCAGAAAAATAGTTTAAAGATACGAAGTTACTCTGGAATACAATATTTGCAGAGAACGGATAAGATTTGTTAATAGATTGTTTAATAGTAATCCTTAATAAGTACAGATTTCAAAGAACTTTTGAAACAATAGTGCGAATATGAAGTAAATAATTGTGAAGTTAAACATTTAAAAATCAAATATTTTGAAATGAAACATTGGACCCGATGTAAAAAAGAGAAAAGTTTAGAGATGAAGGGTTTGGATAAGAAATAACTTAAAAAGATCCCTGCCCACGGGAGTTTTTGAGGGAATCAAAATGCAAGCCGATCTCGCAGAGACAGCGACAATGCCATTAAGTTCCACTGTTCAGGAAGCCTCTTTTGAAACTGAAGACTATTCTGATGCTCACGACATTACTGCCGGGTCAGGAAAAAAGCCCCTTATCAAGCTGACAGACGTCTGGAAAATCTACAGGATGGGGGAGATTGATTTTGCAGCCCTCAGCGGGATCGACCTGGAGATCTACAGGGGGGAATTTGTGGTGGTTCTTGGCCCGAGCGGAAGCGGAAAAAGTACACTCATGAACCTGCTGGGCTGCCTGGACTTGCCCTCAAAAGGGACTGTTTTTCTTGACTCAAGGGACATTTCCAGACTTGACGAATCCGAACTTGCCCGCATCAGGGGACAGATGATAGGGTTCATTTTCCAGAGCTTTAACCTGATCCCGACGCTTAACACGCTGGAAAACATCCTTTTGCCCCTGGAATTTCAGGAAGAAGACCCCGCACGGGCAAGAGAAAGGGGAGAATACCTGCTTGAGGTTGTAGGGCTTTCGGATAAGAAACGAAACCTTCCCTCCCAGCTTTCAGGCGGACAGAGGCAGAGAGTTGCAATTGCCCGCTCTCTTGCCGTAAACCCACCTATAATCCTTGCCGATGAACCGACCGGAAACCTGGACAGCAAGACAGGGGACTACATTCTGGGGTTTCTGGCAAAATTACATGAAAAAGAAGGCAAGACGATTATCATTGTCACCCACGACCTGGATCTTGTAAAACACGCAACAAGAGTCGTGTACATCAGAGACGGAAAGATAGAAAAAATCGAACATGTCAATAGAAAAAACATGAAGGGGAAATGAAATGAAAAAAAATTTCATATTAATGCTCCTGGTTCTGCTTTTATCAATCATACCGCTAAACGCCGGGACGGCTCTCGCCAGCGGGTTGATAGACTCCTCCTCAGTACAGGTAAGCCTTACCAACCAGAACCCTGATGCTGCAAGGCCAGGCGAGCCCGTGGAACTCACGGTAAGCATAAAAAACGTGGGGAATAAAGACCTTGAAGACATAACTGTCGAAATTGCCCCCGAGTACCCATTCAGCAAAGTGTCGGGAGAAGCGCTAAAAAAAGAGATAGCTTACCTGAATGCAAGACAGGACGAAGACAGTGCAGGCGTCCTTAAGTTCAAGCTCATGACCGATTCCAACGCTTCTGAGGGCACATACGAAATAGACATAACCACAACTGCAAAATCGGTAGATGGGTCATCCTCGAGTATCATCACAACCACAAAAACCGTTTATCTGGAGGTAAGGGGGAAAGAATATGCCCAGATAGTGACCATAAGCAAGGCAAATATCGACGTGGCAAAGGAAGAACCCCTTGAGTTCATTGTAACAAACACCGGAAACTCCCCCCTCAAGAACATGGTCATCTCCTGGAAAGACCCTGAAGGAGTGATCCTACCGGTATACTCTGACAACACCAAGTACATTAAGTACCTCGAACCCGGAAATTCCATAACCCTTTATTACTCGGTAATGGCAGATGTAAACGCAAATCCCGGGCTTTACACTCTGGACATAAACCTTACTTTTGAAGACTACGAGTCAAATGCAAAGAACATCAGGACAACGGCAGGAATCTTTGTAGGAGGAGAAACCGACTTCGATGTCTCTTTTTCCGAAAGTGATGCGGGAGAGATCTCCCTTTCGGTTGCGAACGTGGGCAATAATATTGCATATTCGGTGAAAGTATCGATCCCGGACCAGGATGAGTACAGAGTCTCGGGAAGTTCCTCAACTATTGTCGGAAACCTTGAAAAAGGGGACTACACTATTGCTACTTTTAATGTAATGAGCGCCCGGACTGCAAACCAGGATGCTGAAAACTCAGAGGGAAGAGCCACTGCTGCCCCGGGAAATGAATCTCCCTCTTTCGGGGTTGAGCCGTCGCTGAAAGTCAGGATCGAATATACGGATGCAAGGGGAGAAAGAATAACTGTCGACAAAGATGTTCCAATTGAGATGACTGCAGCTGCGGGAACCACAGCACCCGGGGGCAGGCCCGGAGCAAGAGATTCCGGCAGCAGCTTGAGTTCGTATCTGACCTATATAGTGGTAATAATAGCTGCAGGAGCAGGAGTAATACTGTACCGCAGGAAAAGGCTGGAAAAAATTGAAAAAGGATCGGGAGATAAAAAACCGGAAGAAAAGCCGGAAGAAGGGAAGCACATCCTTTGAGAGTAAAAATACTGAAAAATAAAAACCGAAGGACGTTTCATGAGAAATTCGACCTACATGAAAATGGCTCTGAATATGCTCCTGCACAGCAAACTTCGGAGCTGGCTGACAATCATAGGGATTGTCATAGGGGTTGGGGCAGTGGTGGGTATCATCTCCCTCGGAGATGCTATGGAGGCAAACGTGCAGAGCAGGCTTGCTGACATGGACCTGACAAAAATCACTATTTCACCCGGATACTCAAGAGCCCAGTCGAACATGCCGGGACCCGGAAGAGGGTGGGGGGGAGGTTCTACGACCGATACCGAACTGACCGATGATGACGTTTCGGCACTGCAGGGCATAGAAGGCATAGCGTACATCACAGGCGAGATTTCCGGCAGGGAGGAAGTAACGTATACAGGAGAAACGGCAACTCTTTCCATCACAGGTGTGGACCCGCAGGTCTGGCAGTACATGACCACCCTCGAAACCGAATCAGGAAGAATGCTCAAACCCTCGGATAAGTATGTCGCAGTTATCGGGAGTGGAGTTGCCAGTGGGATTTATGACCAGGACGTAGGGATAAACCAGGTGGTAACGATCAACGGCAAATCCGTGCGCATAGTAGGAATCCTGGCTGAGGAAGGGGGAAGTGAAGACAGGCAGATCTACATGCCAATCGATGCCGCAGTATACGTGATCGAGGACGCGGAAGAAGACGTCTTTGATTCTATCACGGTAAAAGCCCAGAGTGAAGAGCTGGTAGACAGTGTGGTCACGAAGATTGAAGACAAACTTATGATTTCCCGCCATATTGTGAGGGAAGACGACAGAGACTTTTCCGTAACCGCCTCAAAGTCTATGGCCGAATCCGTAACAGAGATGACGGATTCCATCACCCTTTTCCTCGGGGCAATTGCAGCCGTGTCCCTGCTGGTAGGGGCAGTGGGCATTGCGAACACCATGTTTACTTCTGTCCTTGAAAAGACAAAGGAAATAGGCACGATGAAAGCCATTGGAGCGAAAAACAGGGATATTCTTATGATTTTTGTATATAACTCCGCAATGGTAGGCTTTGTCGGAGGGATCTTTGGAGTTATGCTGGGAGGGCTGGTTTCGGCTCTCTTCCCTTACCTTGGCGTGACTCTGATGAGAGGAGGAAGCGGGACTAGCATCTCTCTTTCCCCTGGCCTGATGACCTTCGGGCTGACTCTTGCGGTCCTGATCGGGGTAATATCGGGAGCAGTCCCTGCATACAGGGCTTCAAAACTGAAACCTGTGGACGCCCTCAGGTATGAGTAACCGGGAACCCTGGAGAAAAAACAAAAGACCTGCAGACAGAGCACAGATCTGCAGGCCATATGTCCGGGGAATCTTCCCCGGCATTGAAGACTCCTTTTTCAGTGCTGCAAATTAAAAAAAGAGCTATGGGAAGAGCAGAGGATATTAAAGCCTGAAGAGCCGGAAACCAGAAGCTCTCCCATTAATTTATTTTTCAGAGGGGCAGGAGATGTCAATGCAATATGGGGCAAATCGTAGAAGATTTAATTCGGAGTTTTTTAGATTCTTCTATTCAGAATTTTTCCTTTTTTAGATTCTTTTATTTGGAATTTTTCCTTTTTTATAGATTCTTTTATTTGGAATTTTTCCTTGTTCAAATTCCTTTTGTTAGGAGTCTTTAATTGTTCAGGCTTTTATTGTCATCAATCCAATCATCTATGAGTGTCCATAGCTCAGAGGAATTGTTGTCGATCAACAAGCTGCTATGTCCCTGGTCGTTCCAGCTTATAGTAGTAACCCGATTGTTTGTATTTCCGACCTCGTTTTCATACCACCATGCACCGTAATCGCCAAAACCTCCCCCAAGTCCGACATAAAGTACCGGAGAATCTATTCGGGAAGAATTAATTTCATAACCCTCAACATTGCCCATCAGGCCGGCCATATACTGGTCCAGATACTTTGGCGCATAAGGTACGGCACCCCCGGTCAGAGTCAAATTAAGCAGCCGGTTTTCGTCAACATAATAGAGGCCGCTAAGATTCCCGCTCCAGTAGTGATAATCCGGAGTATAGGGATATGCGGAGAAACTATATGTCTGGCTTGCCATGAGCCTGAAAAACTGCCTGTTTGTAATAAGTTCGGAAAAATTGTATCCTTCAGGCTCTGTAGAAGCCATACAGGCTACATACATCATTCCTGCCATACTATCATCAGCGTAGACCCCATTTTCGATACTTTCGGTAATCGAAGCAAATTCCTGCATCTGATTCTGTATTAATTCGGAATTTTCGGGATTGTATTCGATAATGATATCAACCGGCACTGCTCTGTCAACAGAGCCTGCAGGGAGATCGTCATACTCACTTGCCTCATAAGCCGTAAGAAGCATTGCCCCGTGACTGTGGCCGATTGCCGTAACCTCTATGTTTTCTGCAGATTTACCGCTTAAGAGAGCTGTATGGCTTCTTGAGGTATTGATACCTTTGTACGTGTCCTGAAGGTATTCCTCGAAAGTCCAATCCTGCATAAAACTGAAATCAGTTTCATCTGCCTGAACGTTTGTTTCTCTCCTATCCAGGATATATGTGCTGTACCCCTGCTGAGCATAGTATATCGCCATGTCGGAATAGAATTCCTCGGTCAAAGCATGCCCGGGCAGAATCACCAGATTCTTATCTGCTTTTGTAGTCCAGGGCCTTTTCTCCCGCACATAGTTTGTAAGAGTTATATTGTCATATTCTCCGGGCCCGACGTTTACCTTAATTTTATATTCTACCACATTCCCGGAAACAGGTCCTATTCTACTGCTTTCTGTAAAAGGCAGACAAGCTTGTGAAACAGTAAACGGAGCAGAGGTATACGAAATTCCCAGCTTGTCCAGCCGGGTATGAATATTCCCAATCTGTAAATCCGGAACTGCAGCTGAAACCGGAGAAGAAACCGCTAACAGAACGAAGAAGGAAACAATTAAATTTATTCGCGTTTTCATGTTTTCACCTATCAATATTTTGAACTGGATGGACTCAAGAAACCATACGTTTTAAAATAAGCCCTATTATTCCCCGTTTTAACGTCAAAAGTAGTAGTGCAAAACAAAAGAAACAGGTCCAAATAGCTAAAGACCGACAGCGTAAAAAGAACCTCTGAACTGCTTCCCCAGGAAAATAAATGGGAATGAGCTTACGGATCAGACTCCTGAGTTCCCTGCGCCCTCAAAACACTACCTTTCAATTAAACAGGATTTGTACAGATAAGAATTGTGATTTTGACTTTCATTTCTATTTTTTTCTAAAGAATGACTATTAAGATAAAGACTGAATCTAACGGACATGGACTTATAATGTTAAAGATCTAAATGTTTACTATTTTGGCTAACATAGTCAGGATGAAGGAGGCTATATTCTTGATCTTCCAGGGAAAGTAAAAGTAAAGTCCTATATTCAAGAAAAAGCTATGTCCCGGATTTGAAAAAAACAGATATGGCAGTATTCGGGCTACTGGCTGTATTTATCCTGAAAGGTGACTGAACACCGCAGGAAAAATAAAAAGCCTGATTTAGCAGTCAAATCGAAACATCAAACGTATTTCCCGTACAAAAG